>CAIZPP010000159.1 GCA_903934875.1 uncultured Methylococcaceae bacterium | reverse complement strand
CTTTCATTCGAGCTATCAAGTAACTCTTTGATGTTGAAAATGCTGGATATCATCCTTTAGTGTTCAGTTTTGCCAACAGCAGATTCGCCTCTTCTTTTTGGTAGCTATTCCCGAAGTGTGCGACATTTTGAAGTATTGCAAACGCTGATTCCTCGTCACCCAAATCGTAGTAAGCCTTCGCTAAATCCAGTTTAGTTCTGAGATCATCAAGTTCCACTGGCGGGGTATTAACTGGAATATCTTTTTCAAAATCGAAAGCGTTTTCCTGGTCATCTGTTTCCACTTGATTTATGACAAGATTCCCCCACTTTGGGTTTTGGTCACTTTGGGTATTTTCACCAGAATTGTCTTGTTCTGGCTTGTGTTCGCTCAAAGCGTTTAGCTTTGCAAGCATTTCTTCCATGCTTTCAGATGGAATCTCGATTTCTTCCATGTTTTCAGATGGAATCTCGATTTCTTCCACATCAGTATAGATTGCGTTTTTGTCGAACGGGATTATGTTTTCAATTTCTGGATTTTCGGAAGTATCTGCAGATTCTCTGCTTGATGTTTCCCCGCCACTTTCTTTGTCTGCGTTTGAAAAGAAGTCGTAGGCAATGCTTGGGTGGGTATCCTCAAGCGGTCCTTGCTTGGGTTTTCCTGCTCCCGCTACCGGGGGGGCAACTGGAAGATCTAGCTCATCTTCTTGATTAAACAGGTAGATATTCTCTTCGGCACGTACTGCGGCATTTCCAGCTTTGGATGTTTCAGTCTCCGCGTAGTTGCCGGTTGATTGTTGGTTGATATTGAACAATGGATTGCGGGGACACAATTCACGACCCATTTCGATGATTTTCTCCCAAAACTCAGGCTTTGCATCCTTATGGGTTGGTGCAAGTTCCTGTGCGCATTTTTCAAAAGCCTGGGCATTTTCAGTGGCGTAGTGAATTTCAAATAGCTTTAATCTGCAGTCATCCCTTTCCGGATTCTGCCCGATGGCGGAGAGGATCAAGTCCTCGGCTTGTTTGTAACGGCCATAGGCAAGATAGACATCGGCTTCCGAAATAGGGTCGACTTCTGTCATGTCACCGCTAAGTGCATCGAAGTCGCTAGGCGTAAACTCGCTGAGGAAGGAACTTCTGAATACAGTGGTGGTGGTCTGTTCCGTCACAATATGCGAAGTGTCCACCGGTTCTGGTGTCGGCTTCTCTGGATGGGTGATTTTTTCTTTGTTGGTTATCGTAAGGATACTTTCAGCGTCTTCAACCATCGCCGAGCGACGGCGGTTGAATTGCCATAACAAGGCCAAGAGCACAAGTCCGGTTGCCCCCCCGACTAGAAAGTAAGGTTGCTCCAAAAGTGCCGCCAGGAACCCTTCTTCATTCACCGTTGCGGTCGGTATGGCGGGGGTGGGGACAGGCACGCGGGGCGGCGGTTTGGGCAGGGCGGAATCGGTTTGCTTTGGCGCTGGCGGAACTGTTGGCCGAACAGTTGGAGGCTCGGAGGCAGCGGGAGATGCTTGGGGTAATGCCGCATTGTGGACAGCGGGCTGGGAATTGGCCTGCCCGGTTTCCGCTGAGGGGGCAATATTGGCAGATCCGCTAGCTGGCGGGATAGCTGCTAGGTGTTGTTGTGCCGGTTGCTGGGTTTCTTTAGCCGGAGGAGTTTCCCGCGCTAGTAGTTTGGCGATCTGTTCATCCTTCAAGACCAGCAATCTTTGCATGGCCGACATCTGCTGCTCCAATTCAGACAAACGCTTGCGGAAGGCTTCAAGCTCCTGCTTGGCGCTGTCGGCAAGTTCAAGTGCCTGTTCTTGTTTGCCTGTCTTGCCCTCTTTGCCGCCCGTCGCTGCCACGGCGCTGGAGGTGTGGCTGGGGGGTGGCAATAATTTCAACCTACCCTGGGTTCCCGGTTCTTCGTTTGTGCCGGTATCTAATGATTCGGCAGTTTTCGCCCGGGAGTCAACTCCGCCGGTTCGGGGTTCCTGCGGAACGCTGGCTGACCCGGTAAGCCGCATGATCGAGGCTTGGTCGGGTATGGTGATTGTCACTCCCGCCTTCAAGGCATCCATGCTGCCTTTGTAAAATGCCTTCGGGTTGGCTTTGTATAGGCCATGCAGCATTTGCCTCTGGCTGATCTTAGGGTCTTGGAATTTTTGGGCAATATTCCATAAGGTCTCGTTTCGGCTGACGGGTCCATACTGTGTGCCAGTGACGGGGAGTGCGCTGGTTTCCGCTTTGCTTGCCGCCATGCCCCTGTCTTGCCGGACAAGTCTGCCCGGTTGGCCCCGTGCAGGCGAGGAGTTTTGGTAGTTGGGTCGGTCGTGGCTATAATCGTCCGTGTCGGGCGATTCCGCACTGGCGGCACTCGCTTGCCGGAGGCTGTCCGGGGGGTCCAGCAACACGGTAAACTCACGCAGCAAGCGGCCTTGCGGCCAGTACACCTCAAGCATGAAGTCCAGAATGGGTTCGCGGATGGCATTCTTAGAACTCACGCGGATGGCGAGGCTGCCATCCGAGTTTTTCTTGGTGGTAAAGTTCAGCTTCGTGAGCAGATAACTCCTCTCGATATGGGCATGGGCGAATGCCTCCGGAGATGCTAGCCCCACACGAATATCCGATAGATCCTCATCGTTCGATGTGACTAGTGGGATTTCTGCATTCAGTGATTCATCAAGTGCGGAGTGCAGGATAATGTCGCCAATGCCAAGGGCATGGGCACCCCACGGAGCAAACAGGCCCATAAAAATCAAGGATTTTGAAATTTTCCGCACGTTGCTTGCTCCTACAGCGTTTCCAACATCAAAGAATTACTGGTTGAATTGTATGGTTCTGCAGAAATACTTTAATCAATCGCTTGTTTTGGGTAGTCATCTTTTATAATTACACTATGAAAATGAAAACGCTGTACACCTACAATTGACTTTTAATCTGATTTTGTTTGGTTCAATTCAAATCCAAGCTTATCTTTTTGTGCGATTGCATCTGATAAACTATTTGCAATAATAGACAAAATGAGGGTTTCCATGCATTGCTTCCTAGGTAAGTATTGCTGTTTGACAAATTATTGCGAAGACTAGCCAGCAAAATAGTCGTTTATCAAAACTTCAGCAATTTGAACACTATTCAGTGCCGCCCCTTTGCGCAGGTTGTCGGAAACAACCCATAGATTTAATCCACGCGGGTGTGATATGTCTTCGCGGATGCGGCCCACGAAAACAGCATCGTGCCCCGCTGCTTCGGTAACGGCCGTAGGGTACCCCCCCGGACGATGCTCGTCCATCACGGTTACACCTGGAGCTTTGGCCAATAGCTCCCTAGCGTGTTGGGCGGTGATTTTTTCACGGGTTTCAATGTGCACTGCCTCGGAGTGGCCATAGAACACGGGTACGCGCACCGTCGTTGGATTGACCAGAATCGAATCGTCACCAAGGATTTTCCTAGTTTCCCAAACCATTTTCATCTCCTCCTTGGTATAGCCGTTTTCTTGGAATACGTCAATATGGGGAAGCACGTTGAAGGCAATTTGCTTGGGGTATACCTCAGCTTTAGCCGGTTTTCCGTTGAGCAGATTGGCCGTCTGTTTCTCCAACTCCTCAATGGCCTTTTTGCCTGTGCCGGAAACCGCTTGGTAAGTGCATACATTGATGCGCACAACGCCAACCGCGTCATGGATGGGTTTCAGTGCCACCAACAGCTGAATGGTGGAACAATTCGGGTTGGCGATGATGCCATGGTTCTTGTAAAGCGCTATGGCTTGAGGGTTTACCTCAGGCACGACAAGAGGTATGTCGTTTTGGTAGCGGAATTGGGCGGTGTTGTCGATGATCACGCAACCCGCTGCGGCCGCAATGGGTGCCCAATGGGCGGACACTGAACCGCCCGCCGAGAACAAGCCTATTTGGGCTTGCGTCCAGTCGAACCCGTTCACATCCAAGACGTCAAGGGTGTTGCCGTTGAACTCGACGGTTTTGCCAATGGAGCGGGCGCTGGCGAGCGGATAGACCGTGCCTACCGGAAATTGGCGCTGCTCCAGAATGGAGAGCATAGTTTCACCTACGGCACCGGTGGCACCTAGAACTGCGACATTGTACGTTTTACTCATCGGTTAAGCCTGTTTGTTTAGTGCTGGTTTTTCCGCAGGGCCGCAACAATGGCATCGCCCATTTCCGCCGTTCCAATACGTTGCGTTCCTTCCGAATAAATGTCGGCGGTGCGAAACCCTAAATCCAGCGCTGAAATAACAGCTTGCTCGACGCGGTCGGCATTCGCCGTGTCGCCGAAACTATAACGTAGCATCATGCCTAAAGACAGTATAGTCGCAATTGGATTGGCTATTCTTTTTCCGGCTATATCAGGGGCGGAGCCGTGGATCGGTTCGTACATCCCTTTACCGTTACGGTCAATGGAGGCGGACGGCAACATGCCGATGGAGCCGGTGAGCATTGCGGCGCAGTCGGACAGAATATCGCCAAATAGGTTGTCGGTCAGCATCACATCAAATTGCTTCGGGTTGCGGACCAATTGCATCGCCGCGTTATCCACATAAATGTGGCTAAGAGCGACATCGGGATATTCCCTGCCCACTTCGACGACCACTTCCCGCCACAACTCGGTACACTCCAATACATTGGCTTTGTCTACGGAACACAGGCGTTTGCCTCGTTTCTGTGCGATTTGGAAGCCTACATGGGCGATGCGGCGGATTTCCGATTCGCTGTAAACCAGTGTGTTGAAGCCAACCCGCTCTCCCTGGTCATTCAATCGCCGCCCGCGCGGCTGTCCAAAATAGATTCCGCCGGTCAACTCGCGCAAAATCATAATGTCGAGTCCCGCAACTACCTCGGATTTGAGCGTGGATGCCTCCACCAGTTGTGGGTACAGGACGGCAGGACGCAGGTTGGCGAACAAATCCAGTTCGGAGCGAAGACCCAGTAAGCCACGCTCGGGACGGAGGGAATAGTCCAGCGGCTCCCATTTAGGACCGCCGACAGCACCTAGCAAGATGGAGTCGGCTTCCTTTGCAAGTGCCAAGGTTTCGGCAGGGAATGGGGTGCCTGTCGCATCGTAAGCGGCACCGCCAATCAACGCTTCTTCGGTTTCTATTTGCAATCCAAACTCTGATGCCAAGCAATCAAGGACTTTGAGTGCTTCCGATACGATCTCGGGTCCAATGCCGTCACCTGGCAACACAGCAATTTTCTTAGTCATGATATCGAAATCCCAATCATTTAAGGTCGACAAATAGCCAATGGGCCTCGGAGACCCGTTTGGCTTCATAGGCTTTAATCGCCTCGGCGTGCCGGAGGGTCAGGGCTATGTCATCCAATCCGTTCAACAAGCGGTGTTTTCTGGCAGGGTCAATGTCAAAATGGATCGTTTCGCCGAAGTGTGTGACGATGCTTTGCTCGGCCAAGTCTACCGTCAAGGTATATCCAGGTTTGCACTCATGAAACAGGCGGTCAACGGTCACGCTGTCAAGGATGATGGGCAGTACCCCGTTTTTAAAGCAGTTATTATAAAAAATATCGGCAAAACTAGGGGCTATGATGGCCCGAAACCCATAATCGGCCAAAGCCCACGGAGCATGTTCCCTGGACGATCCGCAACCAAAGTTTTCCCTAGCTAACAACACTTCGGCGTTGCGGTAGACGGGTTGGTTGAGCACGAAGTCTTGATTAAGCGGGCGATTGCTACAATCCATATCCGGTTCGCCGCGATCCTGATAGCGCCACTCGTCGAACAAATAGGGGCCGAATCCGGTTCGCCTTATAGACTTGAGGAATTGTTTGGGGATAATGGCATCGGTGTCGACGTTCGCCCTATCTAGCGGAACAACCCGCGAATGGATTTTTCTAAACGGTTTCAACTTTTTTCCTCCCTTTTTCCTGTTGGGGTTTGCTGGCCGATGTATTGCCCGCAGATTTTTGCTTTTGGCGGGTCTGTTCCGACGACTTTGCAGCCGGTTTTGGCTTTGCGGACGCAGCCACGGAAGGCTTGGCCCTGCGGTGCAGCTTCGGTTTGTTTTGATGGCCGTTGGAAGATGCGGGATTGGTTGGGGCTCTCGGCGATTTCTCAGCCAATGCGCTGATATCGACAAAATGGCCATAGATGGCGGCGGCGGCGGCCATGGCCGGGCTTACCAAATGGGTGCGCCCGCCATAACCCTGGCGCCCCTCGAAATTACGGTTTGACGTGGATGCGCAACGCTCCCCCGGTTCCAGACGGTCGGCGTTCATTGCCAGACACATGGAGCAACCGGGGTCGCGCCATTCGAAGCCTGCATCCTTGAAAATCCGGTCTAATCCTTCTTCCTCGGCTTGTTGTTTGACCAAACCGGACCCCGGCACGATAAGCACTTGCTTGACACTGGCGGCTTTCTTTTTTCCCCGGACAATCTCGGCGGCCGCCCTTAGGTCCTCAATGCGACCATTGGTACAAGACCCTACGAAGACCTTGTCGATCCTGATGTCGGTAATGTGGGCGCCGGGTTTCAAGTCCATGTACAGCAAAGCCCTAGCCATGCTTTCCTTCTTCACAGGATCGCTCTCCTGCTCGGGATCGGGCACCAAGGCGTTGACCGGGAGGGTCATTTCCGGCGACGTGCCCCAAGTCACCTGGGGTTTGATGGTCGCGGCATCAATCTCGATGACTACATCGAATGCGGCATCGGCATCGCTACGCAGCTCCCGCCAGATTGCCGCCGCCTGTTCGAAGGCGACACCCTGCGGGGCGAAGGCGCGGCCCCTGACATAATCAATGGTGGTTTCGTCGACACCCACTAATCCGGCGCGGGCACCGCCTTCAATCGCCATGTTGCACAGAGTCATCCGGCCTTCCATGGAGAGTGCGCGAACCGCATCCCCGCCGAATTCGATGGAGTAACCGGTGCCCCCCGCGGTGCCGATCTTTCCGATGATGGCGAGGGCAATATCTTTCGCGGTGACTTCCTGCTCGGTTTGCCCATCCACCAGAATCAGCATGTTTTTGGCTTTGCGCTGCACCAGGCATTGCGTCGCTAGCACATGTTCGACTTCGGATGTGCCGATGCCAAAGGCTAAGGCACCAAACGCCCCGTGGGTCGATGTGTGCGAGTCGCCACAAACGACCGTCATGCCGGGCAAGATCGCTCCTTGTTCGGGTCCGATGACATGTACTATGCCTTGGCGGGGATCGGCTATGCCAAATTCGGTGATGCCGAATTCGGCGCAGTTGCTGTCTAGGGTTTCCACCTGCAACCGGGATACCGCGTCTGCGATGCCTAGGTTGCGGTCAGTGGTCGGCACATTGTGGTCGACCACGGCGAGATTGGCGCTAATACGCCAAGGTTTGCGCCCTGCCAGCCTAAGCCCCTCGAATGCCTGCGGCGAAGTGACTTCATGCACGAGTTGGCGGTCAATGTAAATCAGGGCTGAGCCGTCCGGTTCGACGCAAACCAGATGCTCGTTCCAAAGCTTGTCATATAATGTAATACCGGTCATGGGGGCCATCCGATCTTGGGCCGCCTAGTCGGCGGCTGTGAAAAACTGTTAAAACAGGAACACATCAAGTGTAAGGCTAACCCTGTTAATTTTAGCCCCACTTTCATATTTCTGGCCTAGCTCTAAGACAAGGCGTTGAAAATTTTGGCGGTGATCTGCTGGACTTCGCCTACGCCTTCAATGGCGGAATATTTCAGCAAACCCTCCTGTGCCTTTTTTCGATAGTAGCCGATCAAAGGTTTGGTCTGTTCATGGTAAACAGCCAGCCGGTTGCGGACTGTCTCTTCATTGTCATCTTTACGTTGTACCAATGGTTCGCCCGTTTCGTCGTCGAGATTGTCCCTAAGCGGTGGGTTGTACGCAATATGGTAGGTCCGGCCCGATTCCAGATGGATGCGGCGTCCACTTAGCCGTTTGACGATCTCTTCGTCATCTACTGCAATTTCAATTACATGGTCAATGTTTATCCCCATTTCAGCAAGGGCATCCGCTTGCGCTATGGTCCTTGGAAAACCGTCCAATAAAAAGCCATTCTGGCAATCATCAACAACAATGCGTTCTTTTATGAGTCCTAGGATCAATTGGTCAGAGACAAGTTGACCGGCCTCCATGGTTTTTTTTGCCTCCAGGCCAAGAGGTGTCCCTTCGCGAACGGCGGTCCTAAGCATATCGCCGGTAGAAATTTGCGGAATGCCGAATTTCTCGTTAATGAACCGGGACTGGGTGCCTTTGCCAGAACCAGGACCGCCCAGAAGAATCGCTCGCATCGATAGTACTCCTCATAAAATTAACAAATTTTGTCACAAAATGACGGTGAATGTCACCGAGGAGATTATTTTGTTGGCAAAATTATTTGCAAACTCTTGCCAAGTGGCTGTTTGGAAACCATTCCGGCATAAGTCAAAATTAAAGTTTCAAGAGCCATCAGGGCTGTTGCCTACAGCCGAAAGCATTTCCTGCGCGTGGGCCAAGGTCTGCTCGGTGATGCGTACCCCTCCCAGCATGCGGGCAATCTCATGCATGCGTTGGTTTGGCGAAAGTTTGCGCACCTGGGTCTTTGTGCTGGCTTGGTCGCTGGATTTTTCAACCAGAAGATGGTGGTGCCCAAGAGCCGCGACCTGATGCAGGTGGGTGACGCAGAAGATTTGGCGGTTTTTCCCCAGAATGCGCAGTTTCTGGCCCACCACTTCGGCCACTCCGCCTCCTATGCCACTGTCAACCTCATCAAAGATGAGGGTGGGTGTGGTTTTGGTGTCGGTTGCCGCGACCTGGATCGCCAGGCTGATGCGGGAAAGTTCCCCGCCCGATGCCACCTTCCCCAGTGGGCGGGGCGGAAGGCCGGGGTTTGCGCTGACCAGAAATTCGATTTTGTCGTTACCGAATTGGGTCGGCGGGTTGTCCTGTACTGGGATTATGTCAATCAGGAACTGGCCTTGCGGCATCCCCAGTTCCCTAATCATAGAGGATATGCGCATTTCCAATTTACGTCCGCCTGCGCAACGGTTTTGCGACAGTTGCAAGGCAAGCTCCCGGTATTCGCGGTCGAGATTCTCCATCTGTTGCTGCAGTTGGACAATTTTTTCAGTTCCCCGTTCGATGCTGATAAGCTCGTTGCGCAGATTGTCGAGGTGTGGGCGCAAATCGCGCGGATTGACATGGTGCTTGCGGGCAAGCCGGTGTAATTCGCCCAGTTTTTCGTCCACCCATGCCAAACGCTTGGGGTCGCTTTCCAATTTTTCCAAGCGCCGACGCAATTCCCCCGCAGCTTCTTTTACCTGGATTTGTGCCTCGCTCAGCAGTGTTTTGATGTCACTAAATTCCGGGGCGATTTGTCCAATCTCCGCGACCGCATGGATCGCTTGGGCGAGTTGGGCGTTGACAGAATGCTGTTCGCTGTCGTACAGCAGTTCCAACTGCGTTTGGCCTGTCCCCAAGATTTTTTCCATGTTCGCTTGCAGGGTCTGCTCTTCCGAAAGGGAGTCGTAGTCCAATGCTTCAATTCCGTGCTGTTCCATTTCCTCAATTTGGTAGCGCAGCAATTCCTCGCGGGCGGTCCCTTCTGTGATTGCTTTGTTGCTAACGTCGAGTTCATCCCGCACTGTGCGCCAGCGCCGGAACATCCCAGCAAGGGTTTCCAGCAACGCTCTGTTGCCTGACGACTCGTCCAACAACCTACGCTGTTCGCCGCTGTCAAGCAAGCGCAAATGGGCGTGCTGTCCGTGGATTTCAACTAGCCTGGAAGCCAGTTCCTGCAAGGATTGCAGGGTGGCGGGGCGGTTGTTGATAAATGCGCGCGAGCGTCCGTCTTGGCTTATCACGCGGCGAATCAGGCAGAACCCCTCTGCATCTGAAAGTTCGTTCTCTTCAAGCCACAGCCGGGCATCGTGGGCATCGTCCAGCGAAAATTCCAAGTTGATTTCGGCCCGGCTGGCCCCTGGGCGGATAAGCCCTGAGTCGGCGCGTTCCCCTAGCGCCAGCCCCAGAGCGGTGAGCAGAATGGACTTGCCCGCCCCCGTTTCGCCCGTCAGCACGGTCAGTCCGCCAGCCAGTTCCAAGGAAAGCGATTCGACGACGGCCAAGTCTTTGATGGTTAGATTATACAGCATGGTCAGGTTTGTAACCGCCACTCCAGTGAAGTTTTAGGCGGAGGATTTCAAAGAAATCGTGGTTTAGTGGATGAAGGATGCGAAAGGGGTGGGCTGATTTGCAGATGCGAATTTTGTCGCCGATTTCGATGTCTGGAATGGATACATTGTCGCAGGAAAGCCTTGCCCGAAAATCCTTGCTTTTGCGAAAGACGATTTCCACTACGCTATCATCGGCAATGACGATAGGCCGATTGGTGAGGGAATGTGGATTAATGGGCACCAGTTCGATGGCTTTCAGCGTGGGGTAAAGGATCGGCCCGCCGCCAGACAAGGCATAGGCCGTCGATCCGGTGGGCGTCGACACGATGAGTCCGTCGGATCGTTGGCAATTGAGAAACACACCGTCGATGTAGGTGACAATTTCAATCATGCTGGTGGAGTTCCAACTGTGGATGACCACTTCATTGACGGCAGTCTGTTCGGCAATCACCTCGCCATCCCTGAAAATCTTGGCTTCCAGCGGTTGGCGCTGTTCTTCGCGGAAACGGCCCTCCAGGATTTCGTCTAAGCTGGTCAGGGCGCCCTGCGGACTGATATCAACCAGAAATCCCAACCTGCCCAGATTCACCCCGATCAGTGGGATGCCGTGGCGGGCTAGGAAGCGGGCGGCGGTTAGCAAAGTGCCGTCGCCGCCGATGACGATGGCCGCGTCGCTATGCAGCCCCAACTCGCCTAGGGGAAAGGTTTTAGGCGTGCCTTTGATGAAGAACGCGCTGTTTTGTTCCACCACGACCTCCAGTCCACGAGCCCGCAAATGCCCATAAAGCTTAGGCAGGGTAACCCCGATTTGTTCGGAGTCAGTTTTGCCGATCAGGGCGATTCGTTGAAACGGGGTTTCCATAGTAGATCGTCTCTGCGGTTGGTCATGGGCTTCAAGGCATTATTTTCGAGGGATCAATCGCCGAATTTAGGTTGCAATGCGGTTGGTAAATTTATATCTGCGACTGCAAATAATTTTGCAAGCCAATCTTTTCGATCAGGTCGAGTTGGGTTTCCAGCCAATCGACATGCTCCTCCTCGCTGCCTAGGATGGTTTGCAACAGGTCCCTGGAAACGAAATCGGCGGCACTTTCGCAGTAGGCGATGGCTTCCCGCAATGGGGGCAGGGCCTGCTGCTCGAGTTGCAAATCGCTTTGCAACATTTCCAGTGGGTTTTCGCCGATGCGCAGACGCCCTAACTCTTGCAGATTGGGCAGTCCCTCGAGAAATAAAATGCGCTCTATCAGCCAGTCGGCGTGTTTCATTTCGTCAATGGACTCTTTGTAGACTTTTTCGTTTAGCTTGGCTAGGCCCCAGTTTTTGAACATCCGGGCATGGAGAAAATACTGGTTGATTCCTATCAATTCGTTGCCCAATATCCGGTTCAGGTGGTCGATGACTTTGTTTTCGCCTTGCATGGTTGGCTCCTCGTGTTGGATTTTCGGTAAATGTCGTGCGGTGCCCGTGGCTCAAAATTCAAGCCTTATGTGGATTATATTAGGTACTTCTTGACACATTATCCAGCGATTGCTAATTTTGGCACTCTGGTAGTTAGAGTGCTAATGCTGTAATGAACGACATTTTTAAATTTTCTGGGTTGAATGAACGTGCCCAACACCTGCTGAAGGTGTTGGTTGAGCGCTACATCAGTGACGGCCAACCGGTCGGGTCTAGGGCGTTGTCGCGTGAGGCGGGGTTGAGTCTTAGCCCAGCTACGATACGCAATGTCATGGCCGACCTAGAAGATTTAGGGCTGATCACGGCACCACACACCTCCGCCGGACGCATGCCAACCGTCAGCGGTTATCGTTTTTTCATTGATTCTCTGTTGACGGTCAAGCCCTTGCAGCAGGAAGTCATCCGTCAATTCCAGCGTGATCTGGATCCGTTGGACAATGCCGGGGAAATTCTGGAAACCGCATCTAGGCTGCTTTCCGACATGACCCATATGGCCGGGCTGGTTACTTTGCCGCGCCGGGAGGCGGTCACTTTCCGCATGATTGAGTTTCTGCCTCTCTCCGAGCAGCGAATTTTAGTGATTTTAGTCACCAATGAACAAGAGGTGCAAAACCGCATCATCCACCCCACGAAGCGCTTCAGCTCGTCTGAACTGACTTCCGCCGCCAATTACCTGAATGCGGTTTATGCGGGCAAGGACTTGGTATCCATTCGGGAAAGCCTGCTGCGAGAGCTTCAGCAGACCCGCGAACAAATGAACGAAGAAGCGATAAAAGCCGCTGAAATCGCCGATTTGGCGTTTCAAGGCAGCGGGCAGATGCGCAAGAAGGACTTTGTCTTGACTGGCGAAATCAACCTGTTGGATTTCGACGAACTGGCCAGCATGGAGCGGATGCGCACCCTGTTTTCGGCTTTCCGCCAGAAGGAGGACTTGGTGCACCTGTTGGACCGCTGCCTGGAAAGTTCGGGGGTCAAGATATTCATCGGCGAGGAGTCCGGTTACGTGGCGCTGGAGCAATGCAGCCTGGTCACCTCATCCTATGCCGTTGACGACCATAACGTGGGCGTTCTCGGTGTCATCGGACCCACCCGCATGAAATACGAGCGCATCATCCCCTTGGTCGATCTGACGGCAAAATTATTGGGTGCCGCCTTGAATCACAAATCATTGTCCCCATCTTAAGCCTAGATATTGACCACAGTCACAGGAGTTAGCAAACAATGAGCGAAGATCAGTCTTTGCAAGAAGACGAAAGTTTACAACCAGCGGTTGATTCCGAGGCGGAATTATTGCTGGCGGATGAAGTGGGGCAGGAGGCAGAGTGGGAAGAAGTACCGCCTGTGCTGGACCTTGCTCCCGAAGAGCCAAAGCCCGCCGAGGATTTGTCTGCCCGTTTGACGGGCGCGTTATTAAAAGCCGAGGAATACCGGGACCAGTCCCTGCGCACCCTGGCGGAAATGGAGAATTTGCGCAGGCGGACAGAAAAGGAAATCGGGGATACGCGCAAATACGCCGTGGAAAAGTTTGCCCGCGAGTTGCTCGTGGTGCTGGATAGCCTAGAACTGGGCATTCAGGCTGCTGCTGGCGATACCCCCGAGGTGGTCAAACTGCGCGAAGGCAGCGAACTGACGCTTAAGCAATTTATTACGGTGCTGGAGAAATTCAACGTGCAGCCTATCGAGGCTTTGGGGGCCAAGTTCGACCCCGCGCTGCACCAGGCGATGACCATGCAGGAGAGCGACGAAGAGGAGCCAAACACCGTGGTCAAAGTATTCCAAAAAGGCTACACCATCAACGAACGGCTGTTGCGGCCCGCCATGGTGGTCATTGCCAAGCGCAAGGCTTGAAACGGGCAACAGCCGGCCCCATAACAGCACACAGTAAACCATCAACTTATTCAACATAACACGAATTCCACATAGCGGAGAACTCCATGGCCAGAATTATCGGTATCGACCTCGGCACCACCAACTCCTGCGTCGCCATTCTTGAAGGCGGCAGTGCGAGAGTGATCGAAAACAGCGAAGGTGCGCGCACCACGCCTTCCATCATCGCCTTTACCAGCGATAGCGAAGTCTTGGTGGGCCAGTCCGCCAAACGCCAAGCCGTCACCAACCCCCATAACACCTTGTTTGCGGTCAAGCGCCTGATTGGCCGCCGCTTCAAGGATGACGTGGTGCAGAAAGACATCAAGATGGTGCCCTACAAAATCACCGAAGCCGACAACGGCGACGCGTGGATTGATGTGCATGGCAAGAAGATGGCACCGCCGGAAGTCTCGGCACGGGTCTTAATGAAGCTCAAGAAGGACGCAGAGGCGTTCCTGGGCGAAGAAGTCACCGAAGCGGTCATCACCGTACCGGCTTATTTTAACGACTCCCAGCGGCAGGCTACCAAGGACGCCGGGCGCATCGCCGGCCTTGAAGTCAAGCGCATCATCAACGAGCCGACGGCGGCGGCGTTGGCTTATGGCATGGACAAGAAGCGTGGCGACCAGAAGATCGCCGTATATGACTTGGGTGGCGGTACTTTCGACATCTCCATCATCGAAATTGCCGAAGTGGATGGGGAGCACCAGTTTGAGGTGCTTTCCACCAACGGCGACACGTTCTTAGGCGGTGAAGACTTCGACTTGCGCATCATCGACTATCTGGCGGAAGAGTTCAAAAAGTCCAGCGGCATCGACCTGCACAACGATTCCCTGGCCTTACAGCGCCTGAAGGAAGAAGCGGAAAAAGCCAAGATCGAACTGTCGTCCAGCCAGCAGTACGATATCAACCTGCCCTATATCACGGCGGATGCCACAGGTCCCAAGCATCTCAACTTGAAGATGACCCGCACCAAGCTGGAATCCCTGGTTGAGGATTTGATTGACCGCACCAAAGGCCCCTGCCTCACCGCGCTGAAAGACTCTGGCCTCAAGGCATCGGAAATCGACGAGGTGATCTTGGTGGGTGGGCAGACCCGCATGCCCAAGGTGCAGGAATACGTCAAGAACATTTTCGGCAAAGAACCGCGCAAAGATGTGAACCCGGACGAAGCCGTCGCCGTCGGTGCAGCCATCCAGGCTGGTGTGTTGGGCGGGCAGGTCAAAGATGTGCTGCTGCTCGACGTGACGCCGTTGTCTTTGGGCATAGAGACCTTGGGCGGTGTCATGACCAAGTTGATCGACAAGAACACCACCATCCCGACCAAAACCTCGCAGGTGTTCTCCACCGCCGAAGACAGCCAGCAGGCGGTGACCGTCCATGTCCTCCAGGGCGAGCGCGAAATGGCGCGGGACAATAAGTCCCTAGGCCGCTTTGACCTGACGGATATCCCGCTGGCTCCGCGTGGCGTTCCGCAGATTGAAGTCACGTTCGACATTGATGCCAACGGCATCCTGCACGTTGGCGCCAAAGACAAAGCCACCGGCAAGGAAAACAAGATCATCATCAAAGCCTCCAGTGGCTTGTCCGATGAGGAAGTGAAGCGCATGATCAAGGAAGCTGAAATGCACGCCGAGGAAGACAAGAAGATTCATGAGTTGATTACCGCCCGCAACCATGGGGATTCGGTCATCCACACCACCAACAAGACCTTGCATGAGCTGGGCGAGAAGGTGGAGGCGGATGAAAAGTCCAAGATCGAAGCGGCCATTGAGGAATTGAAGAAAGTCATCAACGGCGAAGACAAGGAAGCCATCGACAAGAAGACCGAAGCTCTGACCGAACTGGCCGGCAAGCTGGCCGAGCGCATCTACGCCCAGCAGGCCCCCGGCGCGGGCGGCCCTGAGGGCGGTCATGAGCACGCCTCTTCGGCGGGTTCGTCCGAAAGCGGCAAAGCCGAGGATGTCGTGGATGCGGAGTTTGAGGAAGTGAAAGACGATAAAAAATAAAAAATAAACCTTCGGTTTATTTTTTAGACAAAAAGACGGGCAAGCCTTAGGGTTTGCCCGTTGGTTTGTAAAACAGTAATACAGTTGCAGCAATCACATGACATCAGAGGATATCGAAGATCAGAAGCGTGTTGAGTACTATGCAGCAAGCGTGAGTGCATGGTACAACACAAGCTTGGAACACGATAAGGGTATATTCACATTATCGGCTGGGGGCATTGGTCTTCTACTCACGCTGCTGACAACTGTTGGATTATATTCTGCCGAAGCTTTGATCTTGTATATTGGAGCAATTTTGAGCTTTGTTATAAGCCTTCTTGCTGTTTTGATTGTTTTTAAATGCAACCAAACCCACATTCAAGAAATACTATCTGGAAAAAGTATAAGCAATGATCCAGTTCTTAATAAACTAGATTCAATTGCAATATATGCGTTTGGAATTGGCGCGATATTTACAGCAATTATTAGTATTTCAACCGCAGTTCATTCTTACACAACTAATGAGAAAACCATGACAAATGAGGATATTAAGAAAACATCGGTCCCATTGAGGGTGAGTTTAGGAAGTTTTAATGGAGCATTTAACCTTCAACAGCCAGCAGATTTGATTAAAAGTTTCAATGGTGCAGTTAATCTTCAGCCACCACCGACTACAAGTACTAGCACAACTCCCATTGCTAACTCTTCTGTTCCAGTTTTACCAGTAGCATCACAAACACAAAATAGTAATGGAAAATGACTTGATCGTTCCCACGCTCCTGCGTGGGAATGCCTCCGACGATGCTCCAGCGTCGGAGATATCGAACCGCAGGAGCGGTAAAGGCTGGATTCCCACGCGGGAGCGTGGGAACGATAAAAAGCCGTGTAGGTCGGGCAACAGATCTACCGTTGCCCGACATTCCAACGTCGGGCGCAAGACCGTAAGGCGCAATAGCGGTACTCCGCGTATTGCGCCGAATGGTTATGGCGGTAAAGCCCATGCGCCCGGTGACAAGATAGGCGGTGATATAATGTCGCGTAGCGACAACATGAATGTAGCCGGGGGATTCATCCCCCGAAAAATGAGCAAATGATGATTCGTCGCGTAGCGACGGTTGAAAGGGAGCGCGGTAATCACGACGGGATTTATGCCTATATTCAATCGTCGCTACGCGACGATATTCGGCGTGTCGCGTCCCGTGCGTTGAAACGCACGGCTAATGTCGGTGGCCGCTACGCGGCCAAGGGTCGTAGGATGCGCTGAGGAACGAAGCCTGTCCTGAGCGAAGTCGAAGGGCGCATCAATCGCGAACGATGCGCCTCCTTTTTCGGCACATCCTACGGCTTTGCCTGCGAAGGAGGGACATTATAATCTCGTGGTAGGAATGAGGAGTTTTACAGCATTATTATTTTCATAGCGTAACTAGACAAAACCCGGTGAGGAAATAAGCCATGAATGAAAATGTAGAAAACTTAGTTCTGGAACACCTCCGACATATACGGGGTCGTGTTGACCAGATAGCCGACGATGTGGGCGATCTGAAACAAAGGATGTCCGGCTTGGAAAGTGCCATGAATCTTGTGCGTAGGGAAGTTGCCTTGGGAGACGAAACGGACGCGCGGCAACAGGTTACGCTGGATAAACTGAATGTCCGTATTGAGCGACTAGAACGGCGTTTGGAATTGCTATAGGGCAGTATAAGGATGTGCCGAGTAACGAAACCTGTCCTAAAATTGATCGTTCCCACGCTCCCGCGTCACTGCGATTAAGTTAACGCGGTAAGGTGTAATTATCTCGTTCCCACTCATTGGAAGGAGTTTTGATGGATGAAGCTATTGCGTTTGTATCTCGACAACTGCTGTTTTAACCGCCCTTACGACGATCAATCGAGTTTGCCGGTGTATTTGGAAACCCAAACCAAGTTGAATATTCAGGAGCAGGTATAAAACCATAATGACGTGGTTATCAAATCGGAGGGCTATTCTGCTCTGTTCGATAAACTTGGCCCGGTAGATGCTGAACGTTTTCTGATGCTTCTATCTAGGGAAAGACAGGGATTTGACTATACCGAATGGCGGCATGGTCTGTGGACGGATAAAAGCATAACGGAAGTTGCAACCATCGCGCAAGAATTGGAACGACAGGCACTTAAACGGAGAAATTTAGGGTCGTAGGATGCGTTTAGCCCGTAGGATGCGCTGAGGAACGAAGTCTGTCCTGAGCGAAGTCGAAGGGCGCATCAATCGCGAACGATGCGCCCCCTTAATCGGTACATCCTATGTGGTTTTTCTGCGAATGTGGGATAATATGACTTTAGGGCATAATTAATGAGTTTTAGGCGGTGCTTGTGGGAAAGCAAGATAAGTTCATTGCAGGCATACGCGACAACCCAACAGCGGTGCGCTTTGACGATGCGTGTAAATTGGCGTTGCTTTTGGGTTTTGTTCACCAAGGCGGCAAAGGTTCGCATAGGGTATTCAAGCGCAAAGGTGAGATAGTGCAACTAAATTTTCAAAATCGAAACGGTGTGATTCCCGATTACCAAGCACAGCAATTGTTAGCAATGCTGAAAAAGTATGAGACTGACCTATGAATAAATATCTTGTCGAAATATTTTGGTCAAATGAGGATTCTGGTTATATAGCGATTGTACCGGATTTGCCCGGTTGCTCGGCCTATGGCGATACCTTGGAAGAAGCCGCCCGAGAGATAAAGGACGCCCAAGATGCTTGGTTGGAAGCTTGTCTTAGATCGGGTGAAACTATGCCGGAACCATCCGCGCAAGCTAGAAAAGCGGCATAAAGCAGTAAGGCATAATAGCGGCCTTCGCTGCGCATTGCTCCGAATGGTCATTTTCTCGTTCCCACGCTCAGCCGTGTTTGATGTTGAAAACGCTGTAATTGAACACGGTAAGGTACAATTCGTAAAGCATTAGGGAGTGACTATGAGTTTTGATTGGGACGAGAAAAAAGCGCAGTCGAATATAATCAATCACGAAGTCACATTCGAAGAAGCCAAAACTATATTCGACGATCCTCTGTATCTGGACTTCTTCGATCCCGACCATTCGGAAACCGAGAACCGTTATCTGCGGTTTGGGATGTCCAACAGGCATCGTATATTGTTGGTTTCCTACACAGAACGTGGCGATGCGATTAGAATAATCAGTGCAAGAGCGGCGACCCGGAATGAGAGAAAAGCTTATGAGCAAGCCTGAAAATGATAATGATGAACTAAGGCCAGAATATGATCTTAACTCTTTGCGAGTCCGAAAGATCGGTTCTGGGCGGATGGCTTTTGGCCCCGTTGTTCGTTTGGAACCTGATGTGGCTGAGGTTTTTCCAGATGCTTCATCTGTTAATGAGGCTTTGCGGTTTTTGATGAGAATTACAAAAGAAAACAGGCCGACTACGTAGCCCGTAGGTAAGCGTTCACCCCCCCTCGCCCTGCGGGAGAGGGGCCGGGGGTGAGGGCATTTGTAATACAATGATTTTGAAAGCCCTCACCCTAACCCTCTCCCGCAGGGCGAGGGGATTTCAGGTAGGGGGGTGAACGCTTACGCTTGTAGATGCGCTGAGGAACGAAGCGCATCAATCGCGAACGATGCGCCTCCTTCATCGGCACATCCTACGGCTGATTGAATATACTTTTTATCTTGAAAACGCTGTAAATATAAATAAACATGCCTGTCATCAGCAGATTTTTGGGGATAATTATCGCAATGTACTGGGATGACCATTCGCCGCCTCACTTTCATGCCAAATATGAAAGCTATGAGGTAACGGTCAATATTTTAACAGGTGTTGTCGAGGGAAAATTTCCAAAACGGGCGCTACGGCATGTGTTGGACTGGTATGATCTCCACAAGGACGAATTAATGGAAGATTGGGAACTGTGCAGGAAGAAGGAACTGCCAAACTCGATTGAGCCTTTGGAGTAGTTGCATGTTTATCCATGTCACAAAAGCCAAGTATTTGCAAAACTACGAAGTGGAAGTAGCCTTCAATGATGGAAAAACGGGGGTTGCCGACTTAACTCCAGCCTTACATGGTCCGGTGTTTGAGCCTTTGAAAGACAATGCGGTGTTTGCAAAGCTACAAGTCGACAAGGAATTGGAAACCATCGTTTGGCCTAACGGTGCGGATTTGGCACCTGAATATATTTATTTCCTTGCATTCAAGAATAACCCAGAGTTGCAAGGCCAGTTTGAGCGATGGGGTTTTATAGGACCGTAGAATGCACTGAGGAACGAAGCCTGTCCGGAGCGAAGTCGAAGGGCGCATCAATCGCGAACGATGCGCCTCCTTACGAGGACATGATACGGTTGAGCCTTAATAATAGCGGAGTTTTTCGATGGCTTTAATACAGCTTATTTATCTCAGTTCGTTGAGCGATATAAAACTTGAGGCCGGTATCGCCAAAATTTTGCAATCCAGCATCCGCCACAATAAGGTAAACGGCATTACTGGCATGTTGCTTTATGCCAACGGCAATTTTTTACAGGTTCTTGAAGGCGAAACAGAGTCCGTGGTGGAAACCTTCTCCCGCATTTGCGCCGATCCACGCCATTATGATATTGTCGAACTAATCCGTGAACCGGTTAGGGAACGGCATTTCTCGCAGTGGAGCATGGGTTTTCAGCATCTCAGCGAGGCCGATCTTCGTGCCTATCCGAGGTATGCGCCGTTCTTCAGGTATCGCGCCGATGACGAAGCCATTTGCGCCAGTCCGGGACTAGCCTTGGATCTGCTCCGGCAATTCAGTATAGACAATCGCTAAAAAAGTAAGCCGCCAGCAATGGCATAACCATTAACCTTTAACCCGAAGCCGCTCGCGCAAGCCTGCGGCTAGACTCATTATGGCAAAAGAAGATTATTACGAACTATTAGGCGTTCCCCGCAATGCCAGCGACGACGAAATCAAAAAGAGTTTTCGCCGCTTAGCAATGAAGTATCATCCTGACCGCAATACCGACAATCCCGATGCCGAGGAGAAATTTAAAAAGGTCAAGGAAGCCTACGAGATATTGTCCGATGCGAAGAAGCGCTCGGCTTATGACCAGTTTGGACATGCCGGGGTCGATCCTTCCATGGGCGGTGGTCAACATGCCGATTTCGGCGATATTTTCGGCGATATTTTCGGCGATATTTTTGGTGCCGGGGGTCGGCGTGGAGGCGGGGGAGGGGGGCGCAGCCGTGCGCAAAGGGGGGCGGACCTACGTTACAACCTCGACTTGACCTTAGAGGAGGCTGTGGCTGGGACCGATGTGAAAATACGTGTGCCGACCTACGTGCCTTGCAGTTCCTGCGGAGGCTCGGGGGCGAAGAAAGGCACCAGCCCGGTGACTTGTTCAACCTGCCAAGGCCATGGTGCGGTGCGGATGCAGCAGGGTTTTTTTGCCGTGCAGCAAACGTGTCCGGCCTGCCGAGGCTCAGGCCAACAAATCAAAGACCCTTGCGGAATTTGCCGCGGCCAGGGCAGGGTGCAGGAAACCAAAACCCTCTCGGTAAAGATTCCATCGGGCGTTGACACTGGCGACCGCATACGCCTAGGTGGCGAGGGCGAGGCCGGCGATGCGGGTGGCCCGCCAGGCGACTTGTACGTCCAGGTCAACGTCAAGGAACACCCGATCTTCACCCGTGACGGTGCGAACCTATATTCCGAAGTGCCCATCAGTTTCCCGGTGGCCTGCTTGGGCGGAGAGCTGGAAGTCCCTACCCTGGACGGCAGGGCAACGCTGAAAATTCCCGCAGAAACGCAAACTGGCAAGCTTTTCCGCATGCGCGGCAAAGGAGTCAAGCCTGTGCGCGGTGGCCCAGTGGGTGATTTGATCTGTAAAGTCCATATCGAAACCCCGGTTAACCTTACCCGCGAACAACTCGATCTGATCAAGAAACTGGACGAATCATTGGTAGGCGCCGCTGACACGCACAGCCCGCAACACCAAGGTTGGTTGGATGGAGTGAAGACATTTTTTGACAAGCTGGGCTTATGACAAAAAAGGCGGACTGAAAAAGCCCGCCCTTTTTTCAAGGCATCCTTGCGCCTCGGGCGTTTAGCAAATAGCTGTTGCCAGGTTTAACCGCCGTTCAGCTGCGCTTTGAACGGCGCTGCCAGCTTGAAGCGCACCGCCTTGGATGCGGCAATCGTTATTGGTTCGCCGGATTGCGGGTTGCGTCCGGTACGCTCTGCGCTTTCCTTTAGTTCGAAGATTCCAAACCCCGGGATAGGGACCACGTTGCCGTCGGCCAATTCTCTCCGGATGGTTTCCCACAGCGCATCCGAGACGGTCTCCACATCGATTTTTGTGATGTCGGGGCGTTTTTCGGCCAAGTGGCTTTTTACGGTGTCAATCAGTTCTTGCTTGGTAAGGCGTTTGGTCATGTTTGGCTCTCCTGGATTGGGTGTCCGCTCCACCGCTATTGGCGGGCGGGCTGACAATTATAGATGCAAAGGCTTAGAATCAAAAACGGCTTGGGCGATTGTTTGTTGCTAGAGGTGCCGGATGTTGTAGGTAGGCTAGACGGCGCATTTCCCGCCGTCCTTGGGTGACGCTGTCCAGAATCACACCGCAAGTAAAGCTGATGGCGGCAAGAATTGTCAATCCAATAATCAACATCGCCGTCGGCAGCCTAGGCACCAAGCCGGTGCTTAAGTAGGTGTCAAATATCGGAAACGCTAAACCGATTCCTGTCATGGCGAATATGAAGGCAAAGCTGGAAAAGAACAGCAAAGGGCGCTCCGCTTTCAAGAGCCGCACAATCATCACTAAAATGTGAAAACCGTCCCTATAGGTTCGAAGCTTACTGGTAGACCCTTCAGGCCGCTCTTTATAAGGTGTTAAGACCTCGACTACCGGCAAATTGAGTTGCAAGGCATGGACGGTGAGTTCGGTCTCAATTTCAAAACCCTGCGCTCTGGCTGGAAAACTCTTCACATACCTGCGGCTGAACACCCGGTAGCCGGAAAGCATGTCATTAAAGCGCTGCCCGAATATCCAAGCAACCATTGATGTCAATAACCAGTTGCCAAAACGGTGGCCGGTCCGGTAACTTTCTTTACTCGAAGATAGGCGGGCCGCATTAACCATGTCCAACTGCTTTTCTTGCAGTTCGGCAATTAGGCTAGCGGCAACCGACGCATCATAAGTATCGTCCCCATCCACGAGAACGTAGATATCGGCCTCCACGTCCGCGAACATCCTTCTTACCACATTCCCTTTTCCTTGCAAGGGTTCCATCTTGACGATAGCCCCTTCCGCCTTCGCAACATCCACAGTCGCGTCGGTCGAATTGTTGTCATAGACGTAGATGGTGGCTAGTGGCAGGGCCATCTTGAAATCTTTAACGACTTTACCAATCGCAATTTCTTCATTAAAACACGGGACGATGACTGCAATTCGTTCGATGCTTGAATAGGACATGGTATTAGCTTCCAGATAGGTATAAGCGACAAAGGACAATTGAGGAATCAATTCGAGATATTACAGGTTCGCAACTGCCAACTGTGGCAGTATGATCCTTAATATACTGATTGGCAACTTGGGTGCTCTCATTGATGCTGGATCGGTAAGTTAGTAGATATAAATTATTAACCGATTCTGAAATAACCGATCTTACTTGATCAGTCAATGCAGTTTTTTGGCCTAGATTGATGAAGTTTCCTTCAATGCGAACAAAGCGCACAGCTTTTGGAAATGCAGGGATAACATAAGCCAGCGGAGAATCAGAGGCTATCAGTACCACTGAGTTTTCTTCCCATGTAATTGGAGGTGGATGCACACCAAAAAAATCATCCGCCCAAGGCGCTCGGCCCCAGTCAGGTGCCCTCGTATTAAATACTAAAAAAAGAAAACATACCAGAAGCAAAGGCCTGGAAAATTGAAATTTGATCAAACTGCCAACAAGAAGGACTAAGATGATCGGTGACAAAAGTTCAATACAGATCAGATAGCGGTAGACGGCGAACATTTTCAGCCAAGCGAGGTAGGTAGTCCAGATAAAAACAAGCAACCAAACGACTGAAAAATCGAGCTTCACATTAGCAGCTAGGTTGGAGCCGCAGCGGCGGGCCAGCAGCAAAGTAGTCAAAACATAGGCACTGGCAAGAGAAGTGCCCACATATAGAAAAGCTATCCGAAAATCGCGAAAGGAAAGCTCATTGCCCGCATGTGCCGCTAAAGTGAAATTGAATGGGAAAATTATCGCATCCCAAGCGGTTTTCGGTAAAAATCGAGAATCAAATGTATTAAAAAGTGGATAGAATGGAGATTGGAATATTCCGTTGTACAGTGGAAACATCGGGTTTCCATAGTGCTTCCAGAGAAACCACATCCAAGGTCCGGCGGTTAACAGAAAAGCGAGTAGGGCCGCCAGTCCGAACGGCAGCAGGCCACGGTACCTCTTGAGTATGGCAATCTGGACAACCAAGATAGCCAAACCCATGCCGATAGCGTATAGAGCGAAAGTCAGTTTTAATCCTACTGCGAGTCCTAAGAGAAAACCTGAAAACGTCATAGATCGGAGTGATACTGTCGCTGTGCCTTGCTTGAAGTCCGGCCATGCCCGCAAATATAGATAAACTGAGCCAAGAATGAACACGCTTAGGGTCAGGTCATGGTATGTGGTTCCCACTTCGGAAACCGAGCTTGCCGCTTTAACGCCGACCAGTGCGCAGATTGCAGCCCAAACCGAAGCTTTGGGGAAATTGATGCGAACAAGAAGTTCCCTGCCCATTAGGAATAATAACCATAAATTAATTCCGTGCCAAGCTCCTATCATGATTCCGAATACGCGTGGTGTGAAGTACTTTATAAGCAAAAATGGGAGTATATCAACGGCTGGATTTAAAAAAGTTTGTTGCTGTGCTGGCGCAATATCATAAGCCATGCGGCCTGACAATAGTGCAAAGGGATTGTAATAATGATAGTTTTTGAAATCCCAATTTGCATCCTGTCCGAGCAAGAGCGACCAAATGGCGAAGCCGGATATTGACAAGACAAGGATAATTAGCGACGCGTTCCTTGCGATTAGTTCATTATTATACGCGTTTAAATGATTGGTTTTCATGCATTTCTGAAAAGGGTATGTGAAGCATGGTGAAATATTCATGTACAGCATTTTAAAAATGAAAACGCCATATATTAATTTTTCTGGGTTGACGGGTATATACTAAACTGAATGACTAGCTTCAAGCAAGCTTGATTTCCTTGTAAGCGTTCACTCACCCCTGCCTTTTCCAAGCAACGCGGTCATCCTGGCCCCCTCAGCGGCGAGATGCCCACACTCTCAGCGGTGGTGAACGCTTACCGGCGAATCTGCTCAGCCCATAAGTGTGGTGTGCGACGGCCTGCCGTCCGTGCACCACAAAGTACAAACCGCTGCTTCCCAGAACGGCTATACTTAGCAGTGGAGTGGTATTTTGTGCATCTTCTGTCAAAACTGCTTCCACTGATGTGTTTCACCTGTGCCTATCATGAACCATTAATGCTGATGCAGCGCAAGCGGGAGAGCTATGTGATGTTGCGCAACAATCCGAAGTCGGCGCCAAGCCGCAAAAAACCGTGCTGCTGGTGGACGACACCCCGGAAAATCTTACCGTGTTTGGTGAGATATTGATGCCATATTACCGGGTGCGCGTGGCCAATTCAGGAGCTCGTGCGCTGGCAGCGGTGGTTTCAGGGCCGCGCCCCGACTTGATCCTTTTAGATGTGATGATGCCAGAAATGGATGGTTACGAAGTCATCACCCGCTTGCGCGCCAATCCCAATACCAGCGACATTCCGGTCATTTTCATCACTACGCTGGATGCCGCCGAGGATGAAACCCACGGGCTAGACCTAGGAGCCGCCGATTTCATCACCAAACCGGTGCATCCGGCCATCGTGCTGGCGCGTGTGCGCGGCCAACTCGATCTAAAAGAGGCACACGATCTCATGCGCGACCATAACGCGTGGCTGGAAGCCGAGGTCAAGCGCCGTATGCGGCAGAACCAGATGATACAAGACGTCAGCATGCGTGCCCTGGCCTGCCTGGCCGAAGCGCGTGACAAAGAGACCGGCAAACACATCCTGCGCACCCAGTGCTATGTCAATATGTTAGCCAAGGAGTTGGCCAAGCTGCCAAAATATTCCGGGATACTAACCCAGGAGGTCATCGAAAGCTACGCCAAGGCGGCGCCGCTGCACGATATCGGCAAAGTTGGCATCCCCGACCATGTGCTGAACAAGCCCGGCAAGCTCACGCCGGAAGAATGGGGGATTATGCAAAGCCACGCTAACATCGGTGCTGATGCCATCTGGCGATCCATACAATACGAAGAAGACCAGACTGCGCTAGGCTTCTTGCACATCGCCATGGAAATAGCCGCCAATCACCATGAAAAATGGGACGGCAGCGGTTATCCTAATGGTTTGCGGGGCGAGGCCATCCCGCTTTCCGCGCGCCTGATGGCACTGGCCGATGTGTTCGACGCACTGCTCAGCAAGCGGTCCTACAAGCAGGCATTCACTGTCGAGCAGGCTGTGGAAATCATCCTAGAGTGGCGGGGCGGGCATTTAGACCCCGACGTGGTGGATGCCTTCATGGCGAGGCTGGACGATTTTCGCGCCATCGCCACCCGCCATGTCGATGCGAAAGAGGATTGATTGGGCAATGCTATGACTGCCGAATTACGACAAAAAACGGGACTTAGGGTAAATGCCACAGAACTCAGGCTTGTCAACGGCATAAAGCAGGCCGACTAGCGAATCAACTTTAATTTTTTTCGGGCCTAGCAGCCGGTTTGCCATCGCTAAAGCGAACATGAAAAAAGTTGGGTTGATCGCAAACACAATAGCCGGCTTGCCGCTTTTCCTTGCCACAGCCTGCACAATGGCTTTCAGGGTAATGGGTTCGGGTTCGGCAAATACTGGGTGGCGGTTGATGTTCAAAGTGCCGTGGAGAATATCCAGAATAATATCCCCAAGATCGCTTAGATTCGTCATGTGCAACTTTTGCCGGTCGGTGGAGGGGATGGCAATGAGCGGCAAGCAACGGACCAAGCTTGCTATTTTGCCGAGAATTCCGCCCAATTGCGCCTGGCTCCAAATCAAACCGGGGCGAATGATCTTTCCACCATGGCAGGCCACGGTCTTTTCCACAATAAGCTTGGCGCGGCCATACTTCGACCGGCATCCTTTGAACGCGCTCATCGATGAGATAAATAACACCGGGATGCCGTGGGCATGGGCCTGTTTGACAAGAATCCTTGAGCCGCGAATATTTCTTGCAATGATTTCCTGCCAGTTTTCCGTATGCATATCCCAGGCCGCATGCAATATATAATGGGCACCCTGCAATTGGCTGGAGTTCAATGAGTCGCCCAGCCGCCACGCTAAGCCTTGGCTGTTCAGCAGAGGGCTTACGTCAAATTCATGCTGTAAATGGGCGGACAAAAACTTGCCCAAGTAACCACTGGTTCCCGTCATCAGTACGGTTTTTTTCATGCGTTGATATCTCCTACACGATAGGCATTCGCCATAATGGTGAGTGTAATCGTCGTGGCTGGAATGCTTGGGAAGGCGCTGGAGTCAGCGATATATACCCGGCTGAATCCACGTAGTTTGCCATTGGATTCCGTCGTCAGAAAACCGCCTGCTGCCTGCATCGGCAAAGCCCCGCCATTATGGAAACTTTGACCCGGAAGTTTAATTTGCAGGGCCGGTAAAATTGGAATTAGCCCCGCTTTGAAAAGCTTGCATAGAATAGGGCGCAGAATTTTCATCGTCTTGGGTGCGGGTTTGGATACAGACAATTCAAATCTGCCATCTCCGGCTTTTTTAAGGGCTATTTTGGCGGATAAATCCGAATGCAGAAAACCTTGGACTACGCCAAGGCGACGGAAAATCGGCATCAGGGCAGGGCGAAAGTGCCTTAGAAGGGGGAATTGATGAAAAACCACCCGCTCAAAAATCTCATTGTAAAAATAGAATTGGAGATGCGTCCGGTTGGGGGTGCTATTGGCATCCACATGCTCCGCCATCAATTGGCAAGAGCTATGGTAATTGGCCAACTCGTCAGCGCTGAGTAAAGGCTGCAAGGAGATGAATGGAATGATGAAATATTGGCTATCCAGAATCTCCAAGCCTTGCTTTTCTTGTTGACTGCCTAGGGCAATGATGGCGCTTGCCAGCGGTCCACAAGCAAGAAAAAGCTTGTCGGCTGAAATTGATATTGCGCCGCCCTCCAAGTCTACCCCTTGGATGATGACCTTGTCTTCAGTTTCGGTAAAGGTATTGACCTTGGTATGGGGCACATAGGAGAAATTTGGATAAAGTTGTCGGAGACGGTCGGCCGCAGCAGAAAGGTCTAACAGAACATTTTCCGGGCAACCGGCAAGGCAATGGCCGCAACCCGTGCACGACTGCTCCCGGCCCTTGTTCAAAGCAATGCGGGCACTGACAACTTCAAAATAATGCTGGAGCTTTTCTCTGATGCCCCCTAGGGATTTCGGGGCGGGGAGTGCCATGACCGTGGTGGAATGGTATGGAAATGCCGACTCGCTGGGGTTGGCGCAGTGCAACGACATCATTTCCTGTTCCACCAGATGGTAATAAGGCCGCAGGTCTTCATAACGCAGTGGCCAGCCGTCTAATTCCAAATCGGTGTAGGGGAGGCACGCCCTTCCCCAGACGGCTGACAATCCTCCCACGCTCTGGCTGGAAACAAGTAAGCAGTCTATCTGCTTGACCAAATCAGTCTGACTATAGGGGTGCAGAGAACCAAATGTGGTTTTTAGCGGTATTCCTTTAGGCTTGACCAAATTATCATAGGCATGGTCCCAATCGACAGCGCTATTGCTGGCCTTGGCGGAATCCTTGGATTCCCTCACCCCGATATCCACTAGCGTGACTTGGACACCTTTTTTTAACAGGGCCATAGCACAGGACAGTCCGGCAGGGCCGGAACCGACGACGATAATCTTATTGTACTTAGTCACTGGCAAAACCAGAAAAAGTGTCTATTTCCAAAATGGTCTTCCCCGCCCAATCGCGGGCAAATTGCCAGGCCACCCGCCCGCTGCGCGATCCTCTCGCCAAGGCAAAACGCAAAGCCTGTAGACGGGCGGCATTCCAATCTGCGGGCAAGGCGTCGAGTTTTTCTAGCCAATAACGGACGATTTCCAAGTATTCGTCTTGGGTGAATGGCTGGAAAGACAGCCACAAGCCAAATCGTTCAGACAGGGAGATTTTTTCCTCCACCGTGTCGCCTTGATGGATTTCGCATTGCAGCTTGTCGCCTGCATGATAACGGGCATCTTGGTTCTCGCTCTGGTATTCTGGCAACAAATGGCGGCGGTTGGAGGTGGCGTAGACTAGCACGTTATCGGCCAAGCCGCTGAGCGAACCTTCAAGCGCGGCTTTCAACCGTTTGTAGCCGGCATCGTCGGCCTCGAAGGAGAGGTCGTCGCAGTAAATGATGAATTTCTCCGGGCGGTCCTCTAACAGTTCCAATACATCTGGCAATTCTGCCAAATGCCGACGGTCCATTTCGACC
Source organism: uncultured Methylococcaceae bacterium (assembly GCA_903934875.1). Classification (GTDB taxonomy): domain Bacteria; phylum Pseudomonadota; class Gammaproteobacteria; order Methylococcales; family Methylococcaceae; genus Methylumidiphilus. Next base: position 28,024 of record CAIZPP010000159.1, on the reverse strand, counting down.
ATGCGCAAGCCCTCCCCGGCATATTCGTTTAGCAGCGCTTTGATCAGCGAAGACTTGCCAGTGCCTCGCGATCCCCAGAGCAGCACATTGTTGGCGGGGAGTCCCCGCAGGAACTGGCGGGTGTTGCGGCTGATTAGGTTTCTCTGCCGGTCGATGCAGCGAATGTCGTCCAGTTTTAGTGTCTTGGGGTGGATAATGGGGCGCAGCTTCTCTTGATGCCGGTCCAAGCCTAGCCAGCGGTAGGCAATGGCATTGTTCCAATCCGGTTCTTTGGGCGCTGGCGGAAGAATATGTTCCAAGCGTCGCAAAATGGATTCGGCACGTTCGAGCAGTGGTTCAAGTGCTTGGGTCATGGGTTTGTAATCGGACATCTTGGCGCGAACAAAAACGGATAGTCTTGCATTATGGGCTGTAAGCTCATCATACTATAACAACAGAATTTATTCGCTTGAGGGTTTTGCTGTGAAATCTCCGGAAGACTGGGCCACTTTTCCCATGCCAAGTGTCCATCCAGTTTGGAACCGTCCCTTGGACCTGTCGAACTGTGACCGCGAGCCGGTGCAATTTGCCGGTGCGATCATGCCGCATGGCGTGCTGCTGTTCATCGCCCCCGCCGACTTTCGCATCCTAGGAGCCAGTGCGAACGCAGATGCCTGGTTCGGTAGCGCTGTCGACGAGCTTTTTGGCGGCCATCTTGACCGGATCGTCGCGGTGGATGTTCGGCACACCTTGGAAAACGCCCTGGCACAAATCACCGGGCCGCGCCACCCCCGTTATCTAGGCTGCTGCCAAGCGCTGCGGACTAGCAACCTGTTCGATGTGTTCGCCCATCGTTCCGGCGATATTTTCGTGCTTGAATTCGAAGCCATCCCCGCCGCAGCGACGCAGGCCTCGCCTTTGCAGCGCTTCGCCGAGGTCACCGAGGGCATCGCCGCGTTACAGTCAGCCGGGACTTGGCAGGAGGGGATGTCCATTGCCGTCCGTGAATTGAAGCGGCTGGGCGGTTTCGATAGTGTGGTCGGTGTCCGCTTGCTTGCCGACGGCTGCGGCCATGCCGTGGCCGAGGCGTGCGCAGCGGATTTCCCCTCGTTTCTCGACAAACGCTTTCCACACTCTGATATTCCTGAACCAGGCCGGCGGCAGATGCTCCTGATGCCAGTGCAGCATGCGCCGGAGCACGATTACGAGCCAGTGCCGATCATCATGGCCGGGCGGGAGTGCCACCCACGGCAGATCGACTTAAGTTGGTCAATACTGCGCAGCATGTCGCGCATGTGCAGCCAATATTATCTGAATATGGGGGCGCGTTCCCGCCTGCTGTTGACATTGGCAGACCACGGCGAGTTATGGGGCTTTTTTAGTTGCCTAAGTGCCACGCCGCGTCAGGTGGTTTACTCCGACCGGCTTGCCTATCAATCATTTGCCGAAATGGCGGCACTGCTGCTGGTTGAAAAGGAGAGCGCCGAACAGCACAGGAAGGCGCTGGAAGCCAAGCGCAGCATCGCCGGATTGTCCGCCGAGCTGGCTTTGGATAAAGCATTGCCGGTGGCTTTGCGTCATTTGCCTTCCCGGCTGCTTGATATCTTGGGCATCACCGGGGCCGCGTTGTGTATGGACAGCCGGATTAGCTGCGCGGGCGCCACTCCCCCAGTAGCCATGATCAAGTCCATGCTTCCCTGGCTAGACCTGCAAGAGGCGGTCTTCGTGACGGATCGGCTCCCGTCGCTGTTCGAAGCCGCCGCCGAATGCCCTGAACGGGCCACGGGCCTACTGGCCGTGCGGCTGATGGAGCCAGGCCAGTACTTGCTTGGCTTTCGCCCGGAGTGGTTGCACGAAGTCCTCTGGGCGGGCGACCCCGTCAAGCCAGTGGTGGTCGACCCGGACAGCGGCGGGCAACGCTTGACGCCGCGTGGCTCTTTCGAAGTTTGGAAAGAAACGGTGCGTGGCATGGCGCGGCCTTGGCGGTCTTATGAGGCCGAAGCGCTGGCCGATCTGCAACATGCGATTGTCCTGTCGCAACACGCGGACAAAGGGCGGGCCTTGCAGTCGCTGCTGGAGCGCAGCAACGCCGAGTTGGAGGCTTTTGCCTTTATCGTTTCCCATGATCTGCAAGAACCGCTGCGCGGCATACGCAATTTTTCGCAATTTTTGCGTGACCGCATGGGCGGTCGATTGGAGCAGCAGGAACGCGCTTGGCTTGATACCATCATGAATCTGGGTGGCCGGATGTCTAGCCAGATTGACGCACTGCTGCAATATTCACGCGCGGGCCAACAAGGACTGGATATGCAGTGGGTGGATATCAATGTGTTGCTGCAGACGGTCGTTGAGAATTTGTCGGCCCGCATCGCTGAAACCGGGGCCAGGGTTGATATCCCCCGGTTGCTGCCTTGCATCCTCTGCGACCCGATCCGGACCGCCGCCGTGTTTGAGAATTTGATCAACAACGCCATCAAGTATAATGACCAAGCCGAAAAACGTGTCGAAATCAATTTCCTTGACGGTCAGGTGCCTACCTTTTTTGTGCGCGACAACGGCATCGGCATCCCCGAGAGGCACCAAGATGCCATCTTCACGATTTTCCGCCGTCTGCACGGTCGCAACGACTATGGCGGCGGAACTGGGGCCGGACTCACGATAACGCGCAAGCATATCGAACGGCAGGGGGGGCGCGTGTGGTTGGAATCCACACCAGGTCAAGGCTCCACCTTCTACTTCACGCTGGGTCCTGGAGTCGAAGAGTCCATAGTCAAAGATGCGAAATCCCATGTCTGAAGCCCTATCCAATAACACAGCCGCCAATGCCGGGCCTGCATTCGTCACCGCAAAGAATGTCGATATTAGCAATTGCGACCTTGAGCAGGTGCATTTGGTTGGCGCAATCCAGCCCCACGGGGCGCTTCTGGTACTCGACGAGCCAGACCTTCGCATTGTCCAAGCCAGCGCCAATACACTGGATTTTCTGGGCGTGGACAGCGCTCTGCTGCTTGGACAAATGATCGACAGCCTGCTGGGCGATGCCAACACGGCAGCGCTGCGCACACAACTTGCAGGCACTGATTTGGCCGGTATCCTCGCCCATCTGATGATCGTGGGATGCCTGCCCCACTGCGCCGGGCGCTTCCACTTGTTTGGCAATCGCAGCAATGGCCTGTTGCTGCTGGAGTTCGAGCGGGCCGACACACTGGGTCAAGCTCCGCAAAGTGAGCTTTTTTCCGGGCTGCGTGACGCGCTTCAACAGTTGCAGGGAGCCTCGTCGCTGCGCACATTTTTGCAGCTTGCCGTAGACCGGATGCGCACACTCACCGGGTTTGATCGGGTCATGGCTTACCGCTTCGATGAGGACGGCAGCGGAGAAGTCGTCGCCGAAGCCAAGTTGCCTGGTTTGGAAGCCTATTTGGGCTTGCATTATCCGGCCAGCGACATACCCGCCCCGGCCCGGCGGCTATTCAAGCTCAGCCCGCTCCGGCACCTTCCCGATGTGGATTATGTTCCCGTCCCGCTGCTCCGCGCCCCGTCGGCACCAACCGCCGAGACCCCTGTCGATCTGAGCTATTCTTTTCTGCGTAGCGTCTCCGTAATGTATACCGGCTACCTGCGCAATATGGGTGTGAAAGCCACGCTAGTGGCACCCTTGCTGAGTGGCGGCAAGCTGTGGGGCTTGCTTTCCTGTATGCATCACGGTGAGCCTAATTATTTGCCTTATGAGCGCCGCATCCCGGTCGAATTCTTTGCCCAGATGTTATCTATGCTGATGGGCGACCGGGAAAGCTTGGATCATTGCGCCTACCGCCTCCGTCTGGATCAGGTGCTAGGCCAACTTGTCGGCAGGATGGGACGGGCGGAAACTTTCCAAGAAGCATTGGCCGTTGGGGAAACCAACCTGCTGTCCGCAATGGATGCCAGCGGGGCCGCGTTGATCGCCGAGGGCAAGCTGACGGTGCTGGGCGAGACTCCGGCACACGCGCAAATCGACCTGCTCGCGGGATGGCTCGCCCAGCAGGGTGCGCTGGTGTTCTCCACCCACCGCTTGGCGCACGAGTTCCCCGCCGCCGCCGCCTTCAGCACCGTGGCTAGCGGGGTGTTGTCCATCCGCCTGGCCCGTGCCGGTTCTGACCGGGTGATCTGGTTCCGCCCGGAGGTGTTGCGTGATGTGGATTGGGCTGGCGATCCGAACAAACCGGTTGAGATCGGCATGGAAGACCACGAAATACGGTTGCGGCCACGCAATTCGTTCGCACTGTGGAAAGAAACGGTACACGGCCAATCCCGCCCTTGGCTGAACTGTGAAATCGACTATGCGGTGAGCTTGCGGCAGGCCATCATCGACGTGATCGTCGAGCGTGCCAGACTATTGGCGCGGGCCAACGCAGAACTTGAGCGCAGCAATCTGGAATTGGATTCCTTCGCCTACGCCGCCTCGCATGATTTGAAGGAACCGTTGCGGGGCATCCACAATTTTGCTGAATTTCTCCACGCGGAAGACGGCGCACGCTTGACCGAGAGGGGCAGGCAACGGCTAGGGACCATCCTGCGCTTGTCCGAACGCATGGATGCCATGTTGGAATCGCTGCTGAAATATTCTCGGGTAGGCAGGAACGAACTGGACCTGCAAACCCAGTCCAGCGCTGCTTTAGTGGAACAGACCGTCGAATTAATACGGCAAGTCATCCCCGGCCAGAATTTCCATGTCGAGGTTCAGCCCCCCCTTCCCGCCATTTGCTGTGACCGGGTGCGGGTGGCCATGATTTTCCATAACTTGATTGTGAACGCCATCAAGTACAACGACCAGCCGATAAAAAAAGTCCAGGTCGGCTGTGACACCACAGTCGATCCGCCAGTTTTTTTCGTGCGGGACAACGGGATCGGCATCGAGCCTGGCTATCACCAACTCATCTTCCAACTCTTTCGCCGTCTGCACGGACGCGAGGAATATGGCGGCGGCAGTGGCGCGGGGTTGACCATAGTGAAAAAGGCAATCGACCGGCACGGCGGGTCTATTTGGGTTGAGTCCCTAGCGGGGGAAGGATCGACATTCTATTTTACCTTGGCACCGGCGCGAGATGCCGTAACAGAGGGACTATGAAAGAACATTGCCCCCTGTTGATTGTTGACGATTCCGACGAGGATTACGAAGTGACCTGCTGGGCCTTGCGGCAAGCGGGCTTTACCCGCCCGGTCATGCATTGCGCCCGCGCCGAGGAGGCGCTGCTGCAACTGTGTCCTCTGTCCAGGCATCCCGGTTGGACCGACAGGCTCCCGTGCCTGGTGTTGCTAGACCTCAACCTACCGGGGATGAACGGCTTGCAATTGCTTGAGGTATTGCGTCAGACCGAGCAGCCGCCTGCGGTTCCTGTAGTGATCCTGTCCACCTCCAAAAATCCCCGTGATGTCTCGGCCTGCTATCGTTTGGGGGCGGCCGGATATATCTGCAAGCCGCTGGGTCTAGAGCAATTTGTGGAGAAAATGCGCGGACTAGTGCGCTATTGGTTCGATGCGGCGACGTTGCCGGAGGATATTCTGTGAGCGTGGAAATGGGGCGCGGTGCGAACGTGAAGTGCTGCGACTGCTTGCCGACGGCAGGCGTTCCGCCGAGATCGCAGCCTAACTCCAGATTACGACAGCCGCTGTGGAAGTCCACCGCCGCAACATTAAACGCAAGCTCGGATTGAGTGCCACGGCCGAGTTGACCCGCTATGCGCTGCGTGAGGGATTGGCATCCGCCTCTGATTCGCCGGACACACGTCTTGTCATGCTTGACGGCAGATACTCCGTTCCATCTAAATTTATTACCTGATGTTACGCAGTCATCGCTAGAGGATGGCAACTTGTGGAGTGCGGCGACTCGTCGCCGCTGGACGCAAAAGACGGCGACGAGTCGCCGCACTCCACAACATCCGGGCTATAGCCTACACGGTTGTGTAACATCAGTTATTACCTGTTTTACTGTATTGCTTCTTTCAACCATTCGGCTATTCTTAACAGTGCCATCGGGTTAGGATTTGGTCAATACTCCCTTATCACTCTAAAAACGGCTGATCGGTAGATGGGCACGGCCTAGCGGCTTTGCCCATCCTATGCGTTGTCCAATTTTGTAGTGATTAGGTAGTATAACGCCCTGAAAAAATTCAAATGTAGAAGGCCGGAATAAGTCCGCTTTGGCTGGTGTTACTCCTCTACGGCGCAAGGAAGCTATTTCCGGCCATATCCTCAGGCGTTTGCGCAGTAACCCGGCAGGCAATTATATTGCCGGTTGTAGTGTTATGGCAATGCGTTTGCTTGCTGTCGGCATCGTCGAAATTGGTTTATACGTATGAATTCCATCTTGATCACCTTGAAACAAACAACCCGGCCCCACCATGAGCGGCTGGAAAAAAAGTTGGATTTGTTTGCCCCCGATTTTTCGCAGGGGGATTATCTTCGTTTGCTCATTGCATTTTGGGGTTTTTACCGTCCCATCGAAACCCGCCTAACTGGCCTTCCCGAGTTGAGGGCGTGTATGCCGGACATGCTCCGCCGCATCAAGTTGCCCTTGCTGTCGGCGGACCTGCGTGCTTTGGGGGTGGGCAGTGACGCACAGGAACAGCTTCCCGTTTGCCGCGACCTCCCGGTTTGCGACGGGCTTGCCGCCGCCTTGGGTTGCCTGTATGTTTTGGAAGGGGCGAGCTTGGGGGGGCAGGTGATCAGCCGCCATTTCAACCATTCGCTCAATCTCAATGCCCATAACGGCACTGCCTTCTTCACCGGGTATGGCGCGGCAACCGGGCCGATGTGGCAGGCGTTTACTACACGCCTGATGGCCGCCGGGGCGGACGAAGCGGCACTGGTCAATTCGGCTTGCGAGACTTTCCTGAGCTTGGAACAATGGCTGTACCCGCCATGAAGCATGACAGCCTGCGGGTGCTGATCATCGACGACAGCCCGGAGGACCGGGATGTGATGCGCAGCCTGCTGAGCAGCCCGCAACGGCACTTCCAGTTCGAGGAAGCCGAAACCGGTGCGGCAGGGCTTCTCGCCTGCCTGGAAAATGCGGCGGGTCCGCCTGATTGCGTCCTGCTTGATTACCACTTGCCCGACTACGATGCCTCTGAGCTGCTGGCGGAGCTGGGCGGTCCAGACTCGCCCTGCTGCCCTGTCGTGGTGGTGACCGGCGACCTTGGCAGCTTGGATGGCTCTGCGATCCTCAGGCTGGGCGCACAGGACTTCATCGGCAAGAACTGGATGAACCCGGACAGTCTAGTCCGGTCCATAGAGAATGCCATCGAGCGGTTTGCGATGGCCCGCGCCCTGCTTGAGCGCGAGAACCGGCTAAGCCTCGCGCTTGCGGCAGCCAATCTAGGCACCTGGGACTACGATATGGTCACGGGCGAGTCCAGTTGCAACCTGCGCAGCAAGGAGCTGTTCGGCTTGCCGTCCGATAGCGAATATAACTTCGACATCTTTCTGGCCAGCCTGCATCCCGAGGATCGTGAACACGCGCAGCAAACGGCGCAGCGTGCCTTGGACCCTGCTGGGGGTGGCCAGTATGTCAACGAATACCGCACTCTGAGTCTGCGGAACAATGGCGAGTCCCGTTGGATTCGCGCCGAGGGCCGGACCTTCTTTGACGAAAAAGGCCGGGCGATTCGTTTCACTGGCACTTTGCAGGACATCACCGAGGGCAAACGGGTCGCCGAGGCGTTGCGCGAGAGCGAAGAAAAAGCGCGTCAGCGCGCCGAAGAACTGGAAACTTTGATGGATGCGGCACCGATAGCCATCTATATTTCACGCGACCCGGAATGCCGCGTCATCACCGGCAACCGGATGGCCAACCAATACTTCGAGGCAGCGGCGGAGGATAATCTTTCGGCTGGGCCCATCACGGGCGAGCAGGACAGTACCCGGCGTTTCTTCAGGCATGGACGCGAACTCAGTGCCCATGAACTGCCCATGCAAATTGCCGTCGCCACAGGGATGGGCACACCGAATGACGAACTTGATATCTTAGTGCCCAGCCATCGCCTAATATCCCTCTTGGGCAACTCCAGTCCCTTGTTTGACAGCGGGGGCCACATCCGAGGCAGCATCGGTGTGTATTTGGATATCACCGAGCGCAAGCGGGCGGAAGATGAACTGCGCGAGCAGCGCGCCCGATTGAACGGCATCATCGATTCAGCCATGGATGCCATTATTTCCGTAGACAAGCTGCAGTGCATCCAATTGTTCAATCCGGCGGCGGAAAGAATGTTCGGCTACCGTGCGGAGCAAATGTTGGGCACCCCGCTGGAACGCCTGATTCCAGAACGTTATCGTATGATTCACAAGGAACATATGCTGTGTTTCGAAGGTTCCGGGGTGACCAACCGGACGATGGGCACACTGGGGGAATTGAACGCATTGCGTGCCGATGGCGCTGAATTTCCGGTCGAGGCCTCCATCTCCCAAGTCGAGGCCGCTGGGCAGAAGCTACTGACCGTCATCCTACGCGATATCACCGAGCGCAAACGGGCCGGGCAGGCTTTGCGAACGGAGCATGAGCGCTTCGAAAAGATCGCCGCCACGGTGCCCGGCATGATCGCCTCCTTCCGCATGCGTGCGGATGGCAGCTTTTGCTTCCCCTATGCCAGCCCGGCCATTAAAGACCTGTACGGTTTGGACCCTGATGAGGTGGCTGACTCCGCCGCCCCGCTATGGGCGATACTCCACCCGGACGATGTCGCCCAGCTTGAGGCCAGCATCAGTCGCTCCGCCCAAACCATGACAACCTGGCGGGCCGAGTTTAGGATACGGCATCCAAGCAGGGGTGAGGTTTGGCTGGAAGGCTATTCCACGCCGGTGCGCGAACCGGACGGCGGTATTCTCTGGCAAGGCTATGTGCAGGATATTACTGAGCGCAAGCGGGCTGCCGATGCATTGCGCCAGAGTGAGGCCCGCTTCCGCACCCTGTTCGAATTGTCCAGCGACGCCCTCATGCTGAGCAATGAGCAAGGCTTTCTCGACTGCAACGAGGCGGCCCTACGGATGTTCGGCTGCGCTAGGCGGGAGGATTTTATCGGCAGACATCCTGGATGCCATTTTTCACCACCCACCCAGCCCGGCGGCGGAGATTCGATGGCCTTATCGGAGCAACGGATAGACACGGCGTTCAGAACCGGCAGTATCCGATTCGAATGGCAACACTGCCGCTTAGACGGCGTTGAGTTTGCCGCCGATGTGTTACTGAGCCGCATCGAATTGCAGGGCAAGCCGGTGTTGCAGTCCACGGTGCGCGATATCACCGGGCGCAAGGCGATGCTGCTGGCCCTAGCCCAGGCGAAAGAGGCGGCGGAAGCGGCCAACCGGGCCAAATCCGCCTTTTTGGCCAATATGAGCCATGAGATCCGCACCCCGATGAATGCCATCATGGGCATGGCTGAATTATGTCTGATGACAAACCCCGACGAGCGGCAGCGCAACTATCTGGCCAAGATCAAAACCGCATCCGATTCACTATTGCACATCATTGACGACATCTTGGACTTCTCCAAGATTGAGGCGGGCAAGCTGGATATGCTGGAAGAACCCTTCAATTTGGGCGGGGTGTTTGCCAACGTGGATTCACTGCTGGCCGGCAGGGCGGCGGAGAAGGGTTTGGAACTGGTCAACCGGCTAGAGCCTGAATTGGCAAGGACAACCTTCCTGGGCGATTCCCTGCGCCTAGGCCAGGTGCTGATCAATCTAGTCGGCAATGCCATCAAGTTTTCCAAGCAAGGCCAAGTGCTGTTGGGTGTGGATGAAGAAATCAGGGCAAACAATAAGGCCAGCTTGCATTTCACGGTGCGTGACGGGGGCATAGGCATCTCGTCCGAGGACCAGACCCGGCTGTTCCAGCCGTTCAACCAGGCCGATGCCTCGACCACACGCAACTATGGCGGCACAGGTTTGGGGCTGGCCATCAGCCAGCGGCTGGTGGAAATGATGGACGGACGCATCTGGGTGGATAGTAGCCTGGGCTTGGGCAGCACTTTCCATTTCACTATCCGCCTTGCCTTAGGCGAGAACTCGCAGCTTCCGGTCCGCAGCCGCCAAAGTGTGGACCGCTCGGCGCTGGTACGCTTGCGCGGGGCGGACATTTTGCTGGTGGAAGATGCCGAACTTAACCAAGAGGTGATCCGCGACCTGCTGCAACAGGCCGGTCTCCGTGTCCGGCTGGCCGCCAATGGCGCGGAGGCCCTGCACGCGGTGGAGGAGTCATTGCCCGACTGCGTGTTGATGGATTGCCAGATGCCGGTAATGGACGGCTTCGAGGCGACCCGCAGGCTGCGCACCCAAGAACGCTGCCGGGAACTGCCCATCATCGCGCTAACCGCCAACACTATGGCCGGGGACCGGGAACAGTGCCTGTCCGCCGGGATGGATGCTTTTGTGGCCAAGCCAGTAGACTTCGGGGAGTTGTACGCGGTGTTGGCGCAATGGGTGCGGCCTAGGGAAGTAGGTGAGTTCTCTGCTTTGGATAGCCCGTACCTGCGGGTTCCGAACCCGCCCCCGGCAGAGCCTGGGGTTCCGCCGCTGCCGGCATTGCCCGGCATTGACACCGCTTTAGGACTCCTGCTGACTGGCGGAAGGGTATCTTTTTATCTAAAATCGTTAAAAAAGTTTCGTGATAGTGATATCCTTACCGGATTCCGGCAGGCCCAACAGGCAGGTGATTGGGCTAAGGCTGCCCGCTTGGCCCATACCCTTAAAGGCACAGCCAGAACCTTAGGGATAGGCCATCTTGGTGATTTGGCGGCCCAGTTGGAGGAAATTATCCGCGCAGGCCAGACCGCAGCCATCGCGGAGCGGCTGGACGCTGTGGACGGGGAGCTTTGCCGGGTGCGGCCTGGGCTTGCCCGGCTGGACGATACGGAGGTGGTCAAGGCCCCGGCCAATGAGCGTTGTCTTGCCCAGCGAAGCGGCTTGATCCATGATTTGGACCGCTTGCTGGAGGAACAAGACACGGCGGCCATTGAATACCTGGAATGGCTGGGACAGTCCATGGCTGGCAGTGAACATGAGGCTGCGGTTGGGGAGGTCGCCGATGCCATTGCCCGTTATGATTTTAAGGAAGGGCGGGCGCGGCTGCACCGTCTGGCCTTGTCGCTGAACATCAGCATCCCCATTCACCTTTGATGCCCCACATGAAATTTCGGCTGGATCGTTTGCAAAACATTTTCGCGCTGCTCATTCCTCTGGTCGCGCTCGGTTTGCAATTGTATTTCTGGTCATTTATCCAGCCTTTTGTCTGGTTTTTGTTTTATCCCGCCGTATTTTTCAGTTCGCGGATCGGGGGGCTTTCCGTTGGATTGGCCTCCACGTTGCTGTCCACCGTCTTGGTTTGGTATTTCTTCATACCGCCGCGTTTTTCCTTTGCGGTACTTGATCCCACGCTGTTTGTGTCCATCGGACTATTTAACCTGATGGGGGTGTTGTTCAGCCTGTCCCACCACCATCTGCGCAAAGCCAATGAGAAAATTAATCGCCTGTATCGAGAAACACTCCAGCTGGACGAATTAAAATCCCAATTCTTCGCCAATGTCAGCCATGAATTGCGCACTCCGCTGACGCTGATCCTAGGGCCTGTGGCCAAACGGCTAGATGGGGACAATCTAGGCCATGACGAGCGGTACGAACTGGAGGTGGTGCAGCGTAATGCGCGTCTGCTGCACCGCCATGTCACCGATCTGCTGGATGTTTCAAAGCTCGAAGCGGGCCGCATGGAGTTGCAGTACACCCAAGCCGATCTGGCCCAGTTGGCGCAAGTGATGGCTTCTCATTTCGAGGCATTGGCCGACACTAAGGCGGTCAGCTCCCGCGTGGCGGTGCCGGAGTCCCTGCCAGCGCAGATTGATGTCGCAAAAGTCCGGCGTATTCTGCTCAACCTGCTCTCCAATGCTTTCAAATTCACGCCGGAGGGCGGAACCGTCGAAATTTCGGTCACAGCGGCAGGTGGGCAGGGAATCATCCGCGTAGGTGATAGCGGACCCGGTGTGCCTGCGGACATGCGCGAGGCCGTCTTTGAACCCTTCCGCCAAGTGGAGGGAAGCGCTAACCGATGCTATGGCGGCACCGGCTTGGGGCTGGCCATTGTCAAGCAATTGGCGGAATTGCATGGCGGCAAGGCTTGGGTTGAGGACAAGCTTGGCGGCGGGGCTAGGTTTTGTGTCAGCCTGCCCTTGTTGGCCCCCGCCCGCACGGTTGTCGAGTCGGCGACAGAGATGCTGGACGCGCAGATTGACCTACAGGCCGTGGAAGAACTGCAAATCCTCAGGCCGCCCGCCGTGCCTAGCCAACATCGGCTGGCGGACGCGCCGCTGGTGCTGGTGGTGGAGGACAACGCGGACATGAGCGCTTACATCAGCGATATCTTAGGGCTGCGCTACCGGGTGGAAACCGCCTGTGATGGCCGCGAGGGAATGGACAAGGCGCTGTTCCGGCCCCCGGACTTGATCATCAGCGATATCATGATGCCCCGTATGAGCGGCGCTGCAATGGTGGAAGCCCTGCGTAGGCATCCGCAATTCAGGGACATCCCCATCGTCATAGTGACAGCCAAAGCCGACGATCAACTCTGCGTGAAGCTGCTCAAAAACGGTGTGCAGGATTACATTGCCAAGCCATTCGCGGCGGAGGAATTGCTGGCCCGGGTGGACAACCTGCTGGCCGAGCGCCTGCGCAGCCGCGACCTATTGCGCCAAAGCGAAGAGCGTTACCGCCTCATCGTCGAGAACGCCAGCGAAGGCATCTGGCTGGTGGACGGCGAAAACCGGACTACCTTCGTCAACCCGGCGATGGCCCGGATTCTGGGGTACACGACAGTGGAAATGCTGGGCACGCCTTTCGAGCAGTACATGCCCGCCGATGAGATAGACGCTTGGCAAGGGCAACTACGCCTGCGCCGGCAAGGCGAAACCACCCATTACCAACGCCGCCTCCGGCGCAAGGACGGCAGCCTGTGCTGGTGCCAGGTTTCCTCGGCACCCCTGCTGGATACGGAGGGGACGTTCGTCGGCTCGCTCGCACTGAAGACTGACATCACCGAGGCCAAGCTGGCGGAGCAGGCGCTGCATGACCAGGAGGTGCAGATGCGCACGGTGTTGGAGAATGTGGTGGACGGCATCATCAGCATTGACTCCAAGGGGTGCATTTGTTCGTTCAATAAGGCGGCTGAGCGCATCTTCGGCTACCGTGCCGAGGAAGTGATCGGAGGCAATGTGTCGGCCTTGATGCCGGCACCCGACAGCGGGCTGCACGGCGGCTACCTCAAGCGCTACGAGGAGACTGGCGAGGCCCGCATCATCGGCATCGGCCGCGAAGTGGAAGCCTTGCACAAGAGCGGCCAGCGCATTCCCATCGACCTGGTCGTCAGCGAATTCCACCGGCGCGGTGAGCGCTATTTCACTGGCGTAGTCCGCGACATTACCGAACGCAAGCGCTTTCTGGAGGAGTTGACCCGCGCCAAGGAGGCGGCGGAAACGGCCAACCGGGCCAAATCCCAGTTCTTGGCCAATATGAGCCACGAAATACGCACCCCTATGAGTGCCATCATGGGCATGACGGAACTGTGCCTGGCGGCGAACCCCGACCAGCGGCAGCACAATTATTTGCTTAAGATCAGGAACGCCTCCGATGCCCTGCTGCACGTCATCAACGATATTTTAGACTTCTCCAAGATTGAGGCCGGCAAGCTGGACATGCTGGAGGAACCCTTCACCTTGGCCGGGGTGTGCGGCGGCTTGGTTTCGCTGCTGGGCCGCAAGGCGCAGGACAAGGGGTTGCAACTGTCTGTCCAGGTAAGCTCCGAGCTGGCGGCGCGAAGCTTCTTGGGCGATCCCCAGCGCCTGGGCCAGGTGCTGATCAATTTGGTTGGGAACGCAATTAAGTTTTCCCGCCAAGGCCAAATTCTGCTAAGCTTGGCGGTGGACGCCGAAGAGGATGGCCGGGTTTCCCTGCATTTTGCCGTGCGCGATGAGGGCATAGGCATCCCGTCCGAAGACCAGGCACGGCTGTTCCAGCCGTTCAGCCAGGCGGATGCCTCGACCACACGAAACTATGGCGGCACCGGCTTGGGGCTGGCCATCAGCCAGCGCTTGGTGGAGATGATGGGCGGGCGCATCTGGGTGGACAGCGTTCCCGGACAGGGCAGCACTTTCCACTTCACCGCCCGCTTCAATACCTCCGACCAAGCGTTGTCCCTTTACCCGCGACACGGAGCGAGTAGTGTGGACGCGGCTGCGCTGGCACGGCTGCGGGGGGCGGATATACTGCTGGTGGAAGATGCCGAATATAATCAGGAAGTGATGTGCGAACTCCTGAAACAGGCCGGGTTTTCCGTACGACTGGCCGTCAATGGGGAGGATGCCTTGCGTGCGGTGGACGAAGCCATCCCGGACTGTGTGCTGATGGATTGCCAGATGCCGGTGATGGACGGTTTCGATGCCACCCGTAGGCTGCGCGCACAGGAACGCTGCCTGAAACTTCCCATCATCGCGCTGACCGCCAACGCCATGGCCGGGGACCGCGAGCAGTGCTTGGCCGCAGGGATGGACGGTTTCGTGGCTAAGCCCGTGGATATTGGGGAATTATACGCGGCACTAGTGCAATGGGTTCGGCCACAAGAAGGCAAAACCTCTGCTTTGGACCGCCCGTACGGGCGGGTTTCGAGTCAGCCTCTGCCCTCCTCCCCGCTGAGAGTCGGCGACTGGGTTCATGCCCCGCCCCTGCTTGACTCATCCGGGCTGGCCAGCCCGCACCTGCCAGCGATGGCGGGCATTGATGCGCAGATGGGACTCGCACAGACCGGAGGTAACTCTCCCCTCTATCTAAAATTGCTGAAAAAGTTCCGGGACAGCCGGGCCAACGGTATGCAAGCGGGATTCCGGCAGGCGCGACGCTTGGGCGACTGGGACACGGCTACCCGTCTGGCCCATACCCTCAAGGGTACGGCTAGAACCCTAGGGATTAGGCTATTGGGTGATTTGGCGGCCCATCTGGAGGATGCCGTCCGGCAAGGCCAGCCCGAAACTATCACGGAGTGGCTGAGTGCGCTGGAGGGGGAATTGGACTGTGTGCTGGCGGAACTCGCCCGGTTGGAAGACACTCCGCTGGAACCGGTCGCTATTGTCGCCTCCGAGCAGTGGCGCAAGCTCGTTGCTGACTTGGATAACCTGTTGCAGGAACAAGACACGGCGGCCGTTGAATGCGTGGCACTGCTCGAACGGTCCATGGTCGGCAGTGAACACCAGGCTGAAATCGGGGAAATCGCCAGCGCCGTCGCCGCTTATGATTTCATGGCGGCGCGGGCAAGGCTGCGTAGTTTGGCGCTAGCGCTGAATTTTGATGATGACAACTATAGCAATAGCAACACAGTATGAGTAATAACTTGCAAGAAACCATCCTGTTGGTGGATGACTCCCCGGAGATAATTGATATTCTAGGCGGGATACTGCGTCCCTTGTACCGGGTCAGATTCGCAACCAACGGTAATGATGCCCTCGCCATGGCCCAACAGGCACCTCCTAGCCTGATCCTGTTGGATGTGATGATGCCTGACATTGATGGCCACCAAGTGTGCCGCCGCCTCAAGGCCGATTTGCGCACCCGTGACGTGCCCGTTATTTTCATCACGGCCAGCAGCGATGCCGCAGACGAGCAACTAGGCCTGGAACTGGGGGCGGTGGACTATCTCCACAAGCCGCTCAACCCACCCTTGGTGTTGCAGCGGGTGCGCGTCCATCTGGAATTGCGCAACCAGAATTTGGCCCTAGAAGCCAAAGTGCTGGAGCGTACCCGGCAACTGGAGGAAACCCGCGTCGAGATCATCCGCCGACTGAGCATGGCCGGGGAATACCGCGACAACGAAACCGGCCTGCACGTCATACGCATGAGCCAGATGACGCGGGTGCTGGCCTTGGCGGCCGGAGTGCCCGACAGGCAGGCGGAATTGCTGCATCAGGCCGCCGCCATGCATGACATCGGCAAAATCGGCATTCCTGATAGAATTCTTCTTAAGCAGGGCAGGCTTGACCCCTCTGAATGGGATGTCATGAGGACCCACACCCTGATCGGGGCCGAGATCATCGGTCAGCACGATTCTCCGTTGCTGCGCATGGCCCGCAGCGTAGCCCTGTCCCACCATGAAAAATGGGATGGCTCAGGCTATCCCTATGGACTGGCTGGCGAGGCCATCCCGCTGGAAGGCCGCCTTGTCGCCCTTGCCGATGTCTACGATGCCCTTTCCAGCGTACGGCCCTACAAACGGGCTTGGACTCAGGAAGATGTGTTTGCCTTTATCCGTGACAACGCCGGCCAACATTTCGATCCCCGGCTGGCGGCACTGTTCATCAAACTCAGGCCAGAGATCGTCGAGATAGCCACAACGTATCAAGAGGTTGCGTAACGCAACAAATGATGGGGGGTTAAGCCGTCATGGTTCGACCTTTCGACAAGCTCAGGACTTACCAGGAACGGCTTAACTTAATGGCAGTGACCGTTGCGGTGTTGAGGGATTTTTAGCTTATTACTTTGACGCTGCGGCTTTTTCCAAGTGTTCCAATGCTTGCTTGGCATGGGTGGTGCCGTCTTTGGCATTATTGTTTTTGCCAGATTCAATCGCCGCATTCAGATGGCTGATCGCCTCTTGCACATGGACATTAGGCGATTCTTTTTCGGCTGCTTGTGCATGGGTCAGCGCGGTCTGTGCGTGTTCCAACAGGATTGATGCATGCCCTGCCTCACCGTGGGTGATAGCGGCTTTGGTGTGTTCCTCTGCTTGGGCAATGTGGCCGGGCGGTTTGCCGGCGGCTTCTAGGTGTTTCAATGCTTCCTTGGCATGGGTGGTGCCCGTGTCGGCATGGCCCTTCTCGCCGGCTTCGATGGCGGCGCTCAAATGTGAGATGGCCTGTTCGGTATGCACACTAGGTTCGGCCTGCTGGGATGCCTGGGCATGGGTCAGCGCGGCTTTGGCGTGTTCGACTAGGAGCGGAGCATGACCGGCTTCGCCATGCGTGATGGCTTGCTTGGTATGTTCCACGGCCTGTGGATTGTGTACGGATTCGGCGAAAGCAAACGATCCGGTTAACAATAAGGCGCTGGCTAAGGCAATGACATATTTTTTCATAACGTGTACCTCTTCAATCGTGGTTGGTTAAGAGTTAGCGGTCCATCTGACGTGGACTTGCCTATGCAGTATTTGAGTCGTGCCAGGGAATGTCAAGTTAAATTGTGTAATTAGCTTATGCATTTGCCCGGCTTTGCTGATTCTCCAAAACAATTACACGTTTAAGATGAGAACACCGTAAATGCTGTCTTGGATTGTTGTTTAGAGGCGATATTCGCATTTTCGTTCCCTTGGCCGGCCCATCGCACTATGGCAATGCGGCTTTGAGTGGTAGCTTAACAAACTGTAGCCGTCCATCCTGTTCTATGCACAAGCGCAGGTAGCGCGTGCCGGAGGCCTCTTCGCGCGCCGCGAAAAACAACACGCCAGAGGCTATTTTGCCCGTTGGAACCTTGGGGTTGCGAAAGTTCATTTCTTGCTGATGATTGCCCATAGGGGTGTCTGTCCGAGCATAGACAGGGGCAGTCGCCGAAAAATTGGCGCTTACGACCATGTCTAGCGCAAAACCAGTCAGCGATTCCATCCCGTCAGGCGCGGTCATCGTAGTGGATTTGTCTTGCAAGATGTCACCACTTTGCAGGCGCTTGTATGCTTGGTCTGTGGTCAGCAAGGGCCAGGCTTGGCCTTCCACGTCGATGAGGAAAGTCTGCCGGGGAATGATTTTGATCGTAGCGCCTGAGCGGTTGTCAATGCTCACACGCACAGGTAACAAACCGGAGCCAAGGATGTCAAAGCCAAATAAGGCTGCGGATTGTTGGCGGTCCGCATAGGCCAGGGCCTGAAAGCGGGTGCCTCCCGCATCAACCGGCTGGGCGAGGTTTTCCGGCAGGGGAGGGGCTTTTGGGCTGCCTGGTTCGGAGTCGCAGGAGAGCAGCAGGCAGGCCATTGTCATTAAAGTAAAACCGAACCGTAACGTGGGGGTACTGAAAGGGGGCATGTGTCTGGTTTGTATCAGTAAAGAAGTTGGGGTTTGAATCAGCAAATTTTATTTATATTATAATAGCCCTTAGTAATTATATCCCCTACAGACCTGCCGTTAAAATTATGACCGATACCAACCCTGCCTTATCCGATGCGCAAAACGAATTGCAAAGGCTGCGCACTTTCGCCACCAGCCAAGTAATAGGCCAGGAGGTGCTGATTGAACGAATGCTCCTTGCCTTGTTGGCAGATGGGCATATCTTAGTGGAGGGCGCGCCGGGTTTGGCGAAAACCCGCGCCATCAATGTTCTCGGCAAGGGAGTGGAGGGGAATTTCCATCGCATACAGTTTACTCCAGACTTGTTGCCAGCCGATTTGACCGGAACCGATATCTATCGGCCACAGGATGGTTCTTTCCATTTCCAGCAGGGCCCTTTGTTCCACAATTTGGTTTTGGCGGACGAAATCAACCGTTCTCCGGCCAAAGTGCAGTCGGCGCTGTTGGAGGCTATGGGCGAGCGCCAAATTACCGTGGGCAGCAAAACCTATCCGCTACCGTCTTTGTTTTTAGTGATGGCGACGCAAAATCCAATCGAGCAGGAGGGTACCTATCCCCTGCCGGAGGCCCAGCTTGACCGTTTCTTGCTGTATGTCCGTATCGGCTATCCTGAGGCAAGGCATGAGCGCGAAATTTTACATCTGGTGCGAAATGAAGCACGCGGCAAGGAGGGGGGCGGGCCTTTGATTGAATTCGAGCCGATTCCACAGAGGGTTTTGTTTCAAGCCCGGACGGAAGTGCTCGATCTGTTCATGGCCGATCCTTTGGAGGAATACCTTCTGCAATTGGTGCTGGCCACGCGAAACCCAAGCGCCTACGGCGAGGATTTGGGCCGGTGGCTCCAATACGGCGCTAGTCCCCGCGCCACGATTGCCTTGGACCGTTGCGCCCGTGCCAGGGCATGGCTACAAGGAAGGGATTTCGTCACCCCTGAGGATATCCAGTCGATTGCTTATGACGTGTTGCGGCATCGCCTTATCCTGTCCTATGAGGCGGAGGCGGAAGGCATCTCGGCGGACCAGTTTATCCACGAATTGATTCGCCGTGTCGCCGTTCCCTAAACGACCAGTAAAATCAGGAAATCATAATGCAGGAATTCCAGCGAGACTTTATCTCTTATGCCATTGATTGCGGGGTATTGCGTTTTGGTGAATTCACTTTGAAGTCTGGTAGGCAAAGCCCTTATTTTTTTAATACCGGCTTGTTCGACACAGGTGGGCGTTTGGCAAAGTTGGGCGAGTTTTATGCTCAGGCCTATCTGCAGGCTGGCATTCGTGCGGACGTGCTTTATGGGCCTGCCTACAAAGGCATCCCGTTAGTAAGCACTGCTGCAATCGCGCTGGTCCGTGCCACCGGGCAGGAGGTGCCTTTTGCGTTTAACCGCAAAGAGGCCAAGGACCATGGCGAGGGCGGAGTGCTGGTGGGAACTCCGCTGCGGGGTTCCGTGTTGATATTGGACGATGTGATCACGGCGGGAACCTCCGTGCGGGAATCGGTTGAAATTATCCGCAATGCGGGTGCCGAGCCTTGTGGTGTCCTTATTGCCTTGGATCGACAGGAGAAAGGGAAGGGTGGGGTTTCGGCTATTGAGGAGGTTATGGAAAATTATGCCATTCCGGTTTACGCTGTCATTACGCTAGCCGATATCATCGAATTTCTCAAAGAGCGTGGATTGTCAACGCCGTTAGCCGCCATTTTGCCGTATCGGGAGCAATATGGCATTCATGGCAACGACAGCGTTTTTAACATCGAATAATGACTTGTTACGTTAGATTACATGCGTTTAAATGAATAGTTGACATACATTTTTGAAACGTATATTAGACTCTATCAGAGACCGCCCTTTGGTCCAGCAGTTGCGCCGACGCTAGATGGCTTTATGATAATGTCTATTTGAAGCATGGTAAAATTTTTATGAACAGCGTTTTCATCTTTAAAATATACCTAAAAAGGATATTCAGTTAACGCTTGAAGTTAACTGAATACTTTGCCCTTTCATGCCAGCTATCAAGTAACATGTTGTTGTTGAAAGCGCTGTAACTAAAAATGAGTAATCAAACAATCTCTGATTTAAAAAAATATATTGCACCACGCTATGCCTTATCAAGCAACCATTTGAGGTTGAAAACGCTGTGCTTGTTGGGTGCCATATTAATGTTTTGCGCCCCTGCAATTGTCGCAGAAACATTCCGTTGGGTGGATGACCAGGGCCTAGTCCATTATATGGATCAGGTGCCGCCAGAGGAATCCAAACGCCCCCGTGCCAAGCTGAACCCCGATGCACGGACCATAGAGCTAGTCGAAGGGCAGAAAACCCCGGAGCAGTTGGAGCAGATCAAACGTCTCAACCAGTTGCGCATAGACCAGCAAAAGGTACTTTCCCAGCAAAAAGATAGTGACCTGTCTTTGCTGAGAAGCTACCGAAGCGTTGAAGAAATGCAGATGGCGTTGCAGAATAAGATCAATACCTTGGAATCAACCATCAAGATAGCCGAATCCAATCGGCAGCATCAGGAAGAAAACCTTCGGTCGCAAGTCAAGCGGGCGGCGGAAATGGAACTCTCCGGCCAGCCCATACCGAAGAATCTGCGCGACAATATCGAGATGACGCGCCACCAGAGTGCCAGCTACCAGGAGAAAATAAAGGCGCTGCAAAGTTCCAAACAGGAGTTTGTCCTTGCTTATGACAGAGACTTGGAACGTTTCAAAAGCTTGGAAAACATGAAGCTTCATCCCGAGTACGGTAGCCTGGACTGGCATCCGCAGGGTTCCAGCGCCGATGTTGGCATTCTCAGTGTGGTAAGCTGCAAACCAGCGGTTTGTGATTTGGCTTGGTCTTTGGCGAAGGAGTACGTGGAGTCCGCGTCAAAAAAGGTGTTGGTGACGGAAACCTCGACCATCTTGCAAACGGCGAGTCCCCGCGATGAAAAGGATGTGGCTTTGCTGGTGGTGCGCATTCCAGGCAAAACCAGCGACACGCTTTTCCTCGACACTTCCTGCCATATGTCCAGCATTGGAGACGAGGTTTGCGCGGGTGATGCGGTAAAAAACATCCGTGCCGGCTTTGCGCCTAATATTGAGAGGGGTTTGACTCTTAGCGGCCACTGGCCCTAGGCGTTACAGCATTTTCAACATCAAGAGTGACTTGATAGCTGGAATGCAAGGGCAGGATATTCAGTTTCAATGCCTAACTGATGTTACGCAACCGTGTAGGCTGTAGCCCGGATGTTGTGGAGTGCGGCGACTCCTCGCCGCCTGTTGCGTCCAGCGGCGACGAGTCGCCGCACTCCACAAGTTGCCATCCTCTAGCGATGACTGCGTAACATAAGTGCCTAAGTGTCACGTCACAGTCAATAAGGGCTTGATCTGCTCCACCCAAACCTGGATGCGTTGATCCGTCAGCATGCCTTGGGTGCGCTGGTCGATGACCAATCCGACGAAACGCCCATCGACGATGGATGCGGAGTGTTTGAATTGGTAGCCCTCCGTGCTCCAAGCACCGACGATATCCGCACCGTAATTCTTCAGCACCCGATACAATTGGATCATCGAGCTGGCAAAACAATCGGCGTATCTTTCCTGTGCGCCAAGGCCGAACAATGCAATGCGCTTGCCGGTAAGGTCAACCTCCCCTAGCCCCTGCAAGAACTCCTCCCAATTGGCTTCGATGCATTTTGCGCTGCGTCCGGGCAGTGCCCCGTCGCCATAGCTGGGAACCCCAAGGATGAGCGCGTCATATTGAAGAAAATCCGCAGCTGCCGTACGGTTGACATTGACCGGTTTGGATGCGACTTCATCCCCCAGTAGTTTGTGTATCTTCTTGGCGATGAGCCGGGTTGTACCAGTTTCTGTCCCGAAAAATATGCCGATTTTAGTCATGGTTCACTCTTTGCGGATGGCAGTTTTTAAGCGTTGATTATTGAATACCCAAGCCCATAAGACAACACCGCTCCTAGACATTTCTCCGTTTCACAGGGATTGCCACTATCCCGGTCCTGTGCCGTGGGGGAGGCATCGGCTCAGCCTAGGCTCAAGCCCTCGGGCAGGGTGATATGCATGGCGATGGGCAAGTGGTCGGAGCAGGCGAAGTTGATTGCCCACAGCTTGTCCACCCGGATTTCCGGGGTGACTAGGATATGGTCGAGCATGATGCGGGGTTTCCAGCTTGGGAAGGTTTTAACCTCGCACAAGGGGTCGCACAACCGTGTCGAATGGGTGAGAAAGCGGATTTCGGGAGAATCATGGGCACAGTTCAAATCCCCCATCAAAATCACATGCGGCAAGTCGCGTATGACCTCGGCAACAAAGGCTAACTGCTTCATGCGGGCGTTTCTGCTGAGTGCGAGGTGCATTACGCATAAATGCAGGGTGCCGCCTGTTGCCGTGCCAAAACGGGCCACCAAGGCACCTCTGCCGGGCACTCCGGGTAAGCTATAATCCTCAACCGCAACTGGCTGCAACCGGCTCAACAGGCCATTGCTGTTCAGGGCAATGTTGCCTATGCGCCGGTTGATTTGGTTGTGCCAATGCGAGAATCCCGCTCTTTCGGCGAGATATTCGGCTTGGACGATGAAGTGGCTGCGTGACCCGCCGCCATCCACCTCCTGTAGTCCGACGAGGTCAAAAGGTGTTAACAATTTGGCGATCCGATTCAGATTGCGGATGCGCCGGTCGCTGGGGAACACATGCCGCCAACCGCCGGTGAGATATTCGTGATAGGCTGAAGTATTGATGCCAGTCTGGATGTTGAAGCTGGCCAGTTTCAGACTAGTAAGTCCGCGTTGCCCGTTTCCGCCGGTTGCATCAAGCTCTAAAATTCGACCCCCCCGCAGCTTATCCAGCGGCGCGGGAGGGTGCTTGGACTCAACGGCGTTAGTATTCCTCTTCAAAGGGTTACCCCTGTAATTGCCATACTATTCATGCCGTCATTTGGAATGTTTGGCCGGGCTTTCTTGCTTGATTAAGGCATTGGCTGTTTCGATCATGGTGTCAAAACTCTTTGCCTTTCCGGCTCCGATCCGGTATTTGCCATTGATGATCAAGGTGGGGGTTCCGTCTATGCCATAGCTCGGTGCCAGCGCCTCGGCCTGGCGCATTTTCGCGTCAACCGCAAAAGATTTGTAGGCTTTGTGGAAGTCTTCCTCTTTTACGCCGTGGGCGGTGAAAAATTTGGCGAGGTCGGCTTCAGACTCTAAAGTTTCTTTCTTGTTCTGAATGGCATCGTAGAAATCTTCATGCACTTTATCCAACACCCCTAAACTTTCCGCAGTAAAAAAAGCCTTGGCGTGGGCAGCCCAATGGGGGTTGAAAATAGCCGGTTGACGGATAAATACGACATTATCCGGCTTGGTTTTCAACCAGGCTTTGATATAGGGTTCAAAGTGATAGCAATGGGGGCAACCGTACCAGAAAAACTCCAGCACTTCGATTTTTGCCGGGTCATTGGTGGGATGTGGCGGCTTCACCACATCGTAGGGCAGCTCGGCACCCGCCGCAGCGGTCTTGGGTGCTTCTGCGGCGATGCCAACCGTGGTGTATGCGAACAATAAAAAAACCAAACTCAAAACCGATTTCAGCATTGCCTACTCCGTATGTAGTTAGAGGATGCATTGTAATGGAAAAAGCAGGCGGGCCTTACGGCAAGGGCGCTTCAAGGCCCGCCTAGAGACTTATTGTAAGCCGGAAACGTAGTCGCTGACCGCGTTGATTTCCTCGTCGCTTAAACGGATGGCGATGGTTTGCATGATCTCGTTACTGCGCTCGCCCGCCTTATAGTCATGTAAACTCTTGCCGACATAGGAAGAATATTGCCCTCCTAAGGCGGGATAAACCGATGTCGGGTTGCCTTCCCCCTTAGGCCCGTGGCAAGCGGCGCAAGCCGGCACCGCTTTGGCGGGTATGCCCGTGCGGAAGATTTTTTGGCCCAAATCATTGCTTTCCGCTTTTTCAGGAATGATTTTATTTTTCGCAAACCACGCACTAATATCGGCAATGTCGGCATCGGTAAGCGACTCCGCCATCGTGTTCATCACCATCTGATCGACACGTTTTTGCGACCTGAACACCCGCAACTGTTTGGTCAGATAGGAGGGATGTTGCCCCGCCAGTTTGGGAAAGACAGCCGCTGCCGGGTTGCCGTCTGCGCCGTGGCAGCCGCCGCAGGTTTCAGACTTGGTTTTGCCGGCGGCGGCATCGCCTGGAATAGCCGCCGGGGTTTGCTCAGCAAGGGCTTGTGCCGCGCCAAAAGACATTGCCAAGCCAATCGCCATCATTGTGTTTTTTTTCATTCTTTAACGCCTCTTGTGAATTCTTGGTGCGGGATGGGATGCCCCCCGCACGGTTTAATTTAACTGGTGCATCAAATACGGGTACACTAGAAAAGTCAACCCAAAATGAGTGTCTTTATGAATCCCCTATACCATCAAGCCCAATACCTGCTCAGCGCATTGCATTTGCGCGATGCCCCGCCGGACAAAGGCGACGAAATCGCCTTTGCCGGACGCTCGAACGCGGGCAAATCCAGTGCCATCAATGCGATAACCGGCCAGAAATCGTTGGCACGCACCAGCAAAACGCCGGGGCGCACCCAGTTGCTCAATTTTTTCACGCTGGACGAATCGCATCGCTTGGTTGACCTGCCCGGCTACGGTTATGCCAAAGTGCCGGATGCCGTGCAGAAAAACTGGGGCAAGGCCATGGAAACCTATCTGCAAAAGCGTCAATCGTTGCGCGGTGTGTTTCTGCTGATGGACATACGCCATCCGCTGACCGGTTTCGACTGGCAAATGCTCGAATGGTGCGGACATTGTAACCTACCCGTGCATGTTGCACTCACCAAAGCCGACAAGCTGAGTCGCGGCGCGGCCAAGGGAACGCTGCTGAAAGTCCAAACGACCTTAAAACGTGAGCTGGGCGAGGAGAAAATATCCGTGCAGTTGTTCTCTTCATTGGACAAGCAGGGTGTGGAGGAGTCCCATGCTTTGCTGGACCGTTGGCTGGGGGTGGGTGAAAAAGTGGCTAGTGGTTAGGAAAGCCTGCTATTCTTAAGCAGACTTGCCAAGTACATTCATGTGACGGGCAACTACACAATCTCATTGGAAATCGTCTGTGATCAGGCCGTACTGCGGCGCATCGCTTGCCATGATGATATTGATCGCACACCTTAGGCGTATTTCAAAAATAAACCTACCAGTCTCCCTCCGTTTGCAAATGAGAGCTGTAGCTTAGTAACTGATGTTACGCACAGGCCCCTGCGCTGTTATCTGCAAAGGATTGCCGATGTGCGAAGATTCGTTTTGGAGTGTCAAGGCTTGCCTTGACAGGCAAAGCGAGCTTTGCCACTCCAATACGTAACATCAGTCAAGCAATTCTCATTTTGAGCCAAGGCGTGAGACATAGCCCGTCATTCCGGTCATGGGTGCCGGAATCCAGAGTCCAAGGATGGCAATCTACGGGCTACGGCAAGCCTATCGCAAGCTTGAGGCTTCACGTCCCTGTGACTGGATTCCTGCATCCCTGCTGGAATGACGGCCTTTTAGCCAAAATGAGAATTGCTGACCAGATATGGAAGGTTTCCGGTAAAGCCCATTGCTAATGAAAGTCAATGATTTGTGTCTGACCACTAGCCACTTTAACGAGTTTAAGCGGAACTGACAATCCCAGCCCGGAAGCTACCCGGCAAAAAGCTTTTGGTTGGGTTTGTAACATCTACCCACCGTCTCCTAATTTCAACAGCCGCTTCAACACTTCCTGCTCCAACTGCGCCAGGCTTTGCTTGACTTCCCGCAGTGCTTCCTCCTCGGCCAATAATTGTTTGGTCAAAGTGTCAATGATACGCTCATAATCTTGGTCGAGAAAATACCGGCGTGTGCTGAGGCTGAGTAGATTGTCCTTAAAATAAAGCACCGCCCCCGGCATGGCGAGGTATTGCCAAGCCGCATCAGCGCGGCGGAAACGTGCCAGGCCCAGTTCCAAGATGGTCATGAATCGGGCATGGCCGGGTAAGATGCCAAAGCTGCCGGAGGCATCCTCGCCAACAAAAGACACCACCCCGTCAATGCGGGTGGCGGTGGAGGAGTCGCGCAGTATTAGTGGAAAACTTGTCAAGCCGGTGCCTCATTCAGTTTTTTCAACAGCAAATAGCCAGTCGGGTGGCAACATTTTTTCCGCTAAGGGATGTACACCACTCCAAGCGAAGTTATCCCTCGGCCTTGGTCATCGTTCAGCCCGCCCAATGTGGAGTGCGGCGACTCGTCGCCGCTTTCCGAACCATGCGGCGACGAGTCGACGCACTCCACAAACTCACGCATCGGGCTGAATAATGACCAAGGCCTTATCCCTCCATCGTCCCACGCATATAGCATTGCTCTTCGCCCAGACCATCGTAATGTCCGGCCATGAACTGATCACAATCCTGCAGGGTTTGCTGCAATGGCACAGAAACCCCTTTGATGCCGGTATGCGTGGCAGTGACCCAAAAGGGCTGGGTCAGGTATTTTTGCAACTTGCGGGCGCGCATGACAATGCGGCGGTCCTTTTCGGAGAGTTCGGCCATGCCCAGCATGGTAATAATATCCTCCAATTCCTGGTAGCGGGCCAGATGCTCGCGCACACCCTCGGCCACCGCATAATGCTTTTCACCCAAAGAATGCCGATCCATCAGCTTGCTGCCGGAGCGCAAGGGGTCAATGGCGGGGTAAATGCCTTTGGCGGCCTGGGTACGGGACAGGATGACGGTGGTGTCGAGATGGCTGAGGATGGCGCTTACCGCCGGGTCGGTCATGTCATCGGCGGGCACATAAACCGCCTGCACGGAGGTCACCGCCCCGGCCTGGGTGGAAGTAATGCGGTCCTGCAACTCCGCCACCTCGGTGCTCAGTGTGGGCTGGTACCCCACCGTGGCAGGCATCCGCCCCAACAGGCTGGAAATCTCGCTGCCCGCCTGCACAAAGCGGAACACATTGTCCACCACAAACAACACCTCTTTGCGCAAGGTGTCGCGCAGGTATTCGGCATAGGTCAGGGCGGAAAGGGCGATGCGGAAGCGCACCCCCGGAGATTCGTCCATTTGTCCAAATACCATCACCGTTTGCGGCATTACCCCGGCATCCTCCATCTCGTGCCATAGCTCGTGGGCCTCGCGGATGCGCTCGCCAACCCCGGCGAAGACAGAAAAACCCCGGTGGATGGCGGCAATGGCATGCATGAACTCCATAACAAGCACGGTTTTGCCCACCCCCGCGCCGCCAAATAAGCCCGTCTTGCCGCCTCTGACAAAGGGACAGAGCAGGTCTATGACCTTGATTCCCGTCTCCAACACCCCGCTTACGCCTAGCGCCTGGTCCAAGGGCGCGGGTTTGCCATGAATATTGCGGAACTCCACCGAAGGAAGTCTACTCTTTCCATCTAAGGGCTTGCCAAAAATATTCAGCAGCCGGCCTAGACATTCGGGTGAAACCGGGATTTTTAACGGGCCTCCCAAGTCATATATCGTCATGCCCCTCCACAGGCCGGAAGTGCGGTGTAGGGTAATGGCGCGGACATGTTGCTCATCCAAGTGTTGATGCACCTCGAACAGATAAGTCTCGCTGTCGATGCAGGCGCACAATGCCTGGCGCAAGGGCGGCAAGCGCCTACAGGCGATTACCACCACAGGGCCATGCACTTCGGCGATTAACCCGATGGGTTCTTTCGAGCTTTCAAAGCGGAACAACTCATTCATTGCCATACCTCAGGCCTATTTTAGTGCGGGTATTTCAATTAGCCACTTACTGCGTTTTTATCTTAACAAACTGATGTTACGCAGTCATCGCTAGAGGATGGCAACTTGTGGAGTGCGGCGACTCGTCGCCGCTGGACGCAAAAGGCGGCGACGAGTCGCCGCACTCCACAACATCCGGGCTACAGCCTACACGGTTGCGTAACATCAG
>CAIZPP010000158.1 GCA_903934875.1 uncultured Methylococcaceae bacterium | reverse complement strand
TGTTGCGCCTTACAGCGTTGATGGAAGACCATTAGTGTATTATTATACGCGTTTACTCCCTAATCACTACAAAATTGGACAAAGTGTAGGATGGGCAAAGGCCGTTAGGCCGTGCCCATCCTACCAATAAGCTGTTTTTAGAGTGATACGGGAGTAAATGATTGGTTGGCTTATATTTCTTAAAAGGGTGTGTAAAGCATTTGGATATCTTTATGTACAGCATTTTCATCTTAATAATATACCTAATAAAGACATTCCTTTAACCCTTCAGGTTAGCCGAATAACCTGCGCTATCATACCCACTACAAAGTAACTATTTGATGTTGAAAACGCTGCTGTATGCACACTGAAGACAATAATATCTATGCTTTGTCGATAGCCGATGCAATGGCCGCAATGATGCTAATTTTCACGCTGGTTTTGTTGGTGCTTGCCTTACGCCTAGGCAGTATCCAAGATAAAACCGCAGAAATTGACCGCCTGCACCGCGAGCTGGGTGCCGCCTTGGAGCAAAACAAAAATGAGGCGCGGCAATATTTCTCCATGAAGCAAGCGATTTACCAAGCGTTGTCCAAGGAGTTTTCCGCCGACTTGAAAAAATGGAATGCAAGAATCGACAAAAACTCTTTGGCTTTTATCATGGAAAATTCAAAAAATGGATTTGAGGCGGGTAAGGCAGAAATACCTCCCGAATTTCAGGCCATGCTTGAGCAGTTCGTCCCTCGCTATCTCAAAGTCATCCATCAGTATGGGCAGCATATCAATGAAATCCGCATCGAAGGCCACACCTCCAGCGAATGGGGCGTCAACCTGGCGGAATGCCAGGACAGCGGCAGCGAAGCCTGCAAAAAATCCATTTATCTGAAAAATATGCGGCTGTCCCAAGACCGGGCCTTGTCAGTCCTGAATTATATTCTGTTGATGGATACTATTGGCGACCTGTCTTGGGTTAGGTCCAAGCTAACCGCAAACGGGCTGTCATCCAGTCATTTGCTGTGCGGAAAAGAAAAAACCCCCTGCCCCGGCAACGACAGCAAACAGGAAAACCGCGAGGCATCGCGGCGGGTGGAATTCAGCGTCAGAACGAATGCCGAAAGCAAGATAGAAGATATGTTGAAACCTAAGGCGATTTCCAAAAACAGATAGAGCCAAGGGCGCAATAGCGGTACTCCGCGTACTGCCCTACTATTGTCACTCATCTTTTCCATCAACATCATTGATCAGTATATTAATCGGCATCATTGAGTTGCAATACATATCCAAGTCAGGCTTCCGGCCCTGTTTGACCGGAAACTCGGCTACCTACTTCACTATTTTGTTGCTTGGCAACATTGCTACCACTCTTACCGCTGGCGCAACCTCTAAAAATATTGTTGAGCCTGCAAGTGCGTTTGATGTGTTAACTATCAATGATTGGATTGTCAAAGCGCGCGATAATGCAGTAGCTGCAGCCATTAAGGCCCAAGCTGATGCGGAACATGAGCGGGCACAGTTGCTGGCACAACGGTTAAGAGCTATTCCTGAAGACGAATTAAACGCTCACATTCTTATGCCAAATATTGGAGAGAAAATTTTGCATAACATTCCAATCAAGGTATATATAGTTCATTTCTACTTTATCGTAAATGTGGAATTAAACGCCTAACGCCGATGTTGAGGGGCGTTTTGCCGTAGCCCGTCCTGCCTGACGTTTGCGGCGTCCAACTGTTGCCTGATACAAGAGCCAAACCCAGCACAATTTGCCCCTAATACCTCCTCTGTGTCCAATCGGATGCTTAAGTGGACTCTGGTTGTGCCGAGACCCGACAGGACTCCCACCCAGCTTGTACGGATTATGCGGCCTTCAGCACAAAATCCACATGCACAGCGTCGTAAGGGAAAACAATCTTGCCGTCCTCGGTTTTGTCCAGAATGCCAGTATGCAACAAGGCTTTCACATCACTATGCACTGCCTTCACATCACGGTCTACGCGCCTTGCCGCCTCGCGGATGGACACAGGCCCCGCACCGGTCAATACTTTGAGAATTTCCCAGCGCTTCAATGTCAGTGTTTTCCATAACTGCTGTTCGCTTTCAAAATTGATGAAGGTGCCTTGGGGCGTATTCGTTTCAAAAGCCTCGATAAAGCGGGCCGAAACCAACTCCCGGTCGGCCACCCCAATGGTTACATTACCCATGCCCCATTCTCCACGCATCCACATCATTCCAGAAATCAACCAGCAAGCGTTGCGGTGTCGTGAAAACGTAAGTGTATTCAACGTTGCCAATGTGCTTGTGGTCACCCTTGCCGACTTCGTTATCGTAGCGCAGTATGCAAATGCCATCTGCCACGAACGCCAACCTGTATTTGAAAGCGTGTAAACTGCCCTTAACAGACTGAGGCACTCGCCACAGCGTCAATTCTGCAAAGCTGTTGTCATCAATAACAAGACGCTGTTTGATTAACGGTTCTGCTTTCATGCTGCAAAGCTTAATAACAGAATCGTGTGTTGTCAACTACTCCAACAAAATCGATCAAGCAGGATGCCAAAACCTAGCCATAACAAAGTCAGGGCGTAGGATGCGCCGACGAAGGAGGCGCATCGGTCGCAATTGATGCGCTTCGTTCCTCAGCGCATCCTACGGGCTACATCACTTTTCATCGCACCCGCCATAACCAACAAACGGGGTTTGGCATTGACATTTGTGATGGAAGGCTTGTATCTTTAAGCAAATTAAAGAGCAAAGTCTTGCAGCTTGCCCATTGCGCACCTTAACCAAGGCCGCATATTGAAATGGTGCGGGACACGCAACTACATGACTAATGGTATCTATCGAAAAAGGCGAAGTCGTGACCGTAGAAACAGAAAACCTAATGCTCGAAATCCTAAAAAAAATACAGGCCGACATTTCTAGCATCAAATTCGACATGGTTGATTTGAAACATCGAGTCAGCATGATCGAACGCAATACAGCCGACATAGCGACATCTTATGCTGGGCAATCCTTGAGAATTGAATAGTACAGCGATTATCTGATCAGTTCGTTCTGATGCGGGTCGGGATTCGTAATCCCGACCCGAATGCTATGTCCACAGAGGAGTTTACAAGGTTTTCGACATCAAACGAAACGTCGGGCGCAACGCAAGTAGACGCGCCCGACAGGACTATCATAGGCTTGAGGCTTCACGTCCCTGTGACTGGATTCCTGCATCCCTGCTGGAATGACGGCGTTTTACCCAAAATGAGAATTGCTGACAACGTCTTTTTGTTGCCTGAAAAATGGCCTATGTGCCACTACATCGCTAGGATTCCGATTTGCATTCATGTACAGCGTTTTTCATGTTCTAAAAGTTACTAAAAATGACGGATACCATTCAACCCTTTGATTGAACACGATGGCTGTGCAGTAATACCGTCACCAAGTAATTATTAGATGTAGAAAACGCTGTATTAGATGTTGAAAACGCTGCAACGCTATAACACTGAATCACCCCTTGCCAAATATCAAAGCCTGATGGTCCGCATCCACCTTCACGACATCCCCAGGCGCGTAAAACCCGGACAGAATGTCGCGGGCCAGCGGATTCTCCAATTGCTGCTGGATCGCCCGTTTCAATGGCCTTGCACCGTAGACCGGGTCGAAACCCGCCTCGCCTAGACGGTCCAAGGCTGCTTCGGTAATCTCCAGTTCCAGGTCCCGCTCCAGCAGGCGCTTGCGCAGGTGCTGGATTTGGATGTTGGCAATGGCACGGATTTGTGTCCGCATCAGCGGATGGAATACGACCACTTCATCGACGCGGTTGATGAACTCCGGGCGGAAATACTGGTTGACGATTTCCATCACCTCGAATTTCATCTGCGCGTAATTGGCCTCCCCGGACAATTCCTGGATGCGGTTTGAGGCTAGATTGGAGGTCATCACCACCACCGTGTTGCGGAAATCCACTGTGCGCCCGTGGCCGTCGGTCAAACGCCCATCGTCCAACACCTGTAACAGGATGTTGAACACGTCAGGATGGGCTTTTTCCACCTCATCCAGCAAAATCACAGAATAAGGTTTGCGCCGCACCGTCTCCGTCAGATGTCCACCCTCCTCATAACCTATATAGCCAGGAGGCGCACCGATCAAGCGGGCAACGGAATGCTTTTCCATGAACTCCGACATGTCGATGCGCACCATCGCCTCTTCCGTGTCAAACAGAAACTCCGCCAAGGCTTTGCACAGTTCGGTCTTGCCCACCCCAGTCGGCCCTAGGAACAGAAACGAGCCGTTGGGCCGGTTCGGATCGGCCAGGCCCGAACGGGAACGGCGGATGGCATCAGAGACGGCTTTGATGGCCTCGTCTTGGCCTACCACGCGCTTGTGGATGTTCACCTCCATTTGCAGCAGCTTCTCGCGCTCACCTTCCAACATCTTGGAGACAGGGATGCCGGTCCATTTGGACACCACTTCGGCAATCTCTTCGTCCGTCACCTTGTCCCGCAACAATTGCATGGGCTTGCCCTCGGCCCGCGAGGCTTGTTCCAATTCCTTTTCCAGCCTGGGTATCTGGCCGTATTGCAGTTCTCCCATCTTGTTGTAGTCGCGGTGTTCCGCCCGTGTCAGGACATCCAGTTGTTGCCGGGCTTGTTCCAGCTTTTCCTTGACGCTGGCAGCGCCTTGCAGCGAGGCTTTTTCCGCTTTCCAGATTTCTTCCAAATCAGCGTATTCCTTCTCGGCCTCATCAATGTTTTCCTGCAAGGCTTCCAGGCGTTTGCGTGAGGCTTCGTCGGACTCCTTTTTCAAGGCTTCCCGTTCGATCTTCAGTTGGATTAAGCGGCGCTCCAGCCGGTCCATCGCCTCTGGTTTGGAGTCGATCTCCATGCGGATGAGGCTGGCAGACTCGTCAATCAAGTCTATCGCCTTATCCGGCAGGTTGCGGTCGGTGATGTAACGATGCGATAGGGTCGCCGCCGCCACGATGGCCGGGTCGGTGATCGTCACGCCGTGGTGGACTTCGTATTTTTCCTTCAGCCCGCGCAAGATGGCAATGGTGTCCTCCACATTAGGCTCGTCCACTACGACCTTCTGGAATCGGCGTTCCAAAGCCGCGTCTTTTTCCAGATATTGCCGGTATTCGTCCAAGGTCGTCGCGCCCACGCAATGCAACTCACCACGCGCCAAGGCTGGCTTGAGCATATTGCCCGCGTCCATCGCGCCTTCCGCCTTGCCCGCCCCGACCATAGTGTGCAACTCGTCGATGAATAGGATGATGTTACCTTCCTGCTTGGCGATGTCATTGAGTACGGCTTTCAGGCGCTCCTCAAATTCGCCCCGGTATTTAGACCCGGCAATCAACGCGGCCATGTCCAGTGCCAACAAGCGTTTACCCTTGATGCCTTCCGGCACCTCGCCGTTGACGATGCGCTGTGCGAGACCCTCAACAATCGCGGTCTTGCCCACGCCGGGTTCGCCGATCAGCACCGGATTGTTCTTGGTGCGGCGTTGCAACACTTGGATGGTGCGGCGAATTTCGTCATCGCGGCCAATCACCGGGTCAAGCTTGCCCTGCTCCGCCCGTTCGGTCAGGTCGATGGTGTATTTTTTCAAAGCTTGGCGCTGGTCTTCGGCGTTAGGGTCGTTCACCGCCTGCCCGCCACGCAGATTGGCAATGGTTTTTTCCAATTTGTCGCGGGTCAGACCCGATTTTTTTAGGACATCACCCAAAATACTTTTGTCCTCCAGCGCGGCCAGCACAAAGATTTCGCTGGCGATGTATTGGTCGCCGCGCTTTTGCGACAGTTTGTCAGTCAGATTGAGTAGGCGCGAGAGTTCGTTGGAAATCTGCACATCGCCGCCGGTGCCCTCCACTTTGGGGAAACGGTCCAGCGCCACAACCAATGCATTGCGCAGTCCGGTAACGTTGACCCCGGACTGGGACAGCAACGGCTTGACCGAACCTCCCTCTTGGTCGATCATCGCCGTCATGACATGGATGGGTTCAATGAATTGATGGTCCCGCCCCAAGGCTAGGCTTTGCGCCTCACCCAAGGCGGCTTGAAATTTCGCGGTCAGTTTGTCGCTACGCATGGCTATGCCTTTTGATCAATGCTGGTAATGGCATAGTTAGTGGGGGCGGGGGAGATGAAATTCAAGCCATTTCGGCATCCATGCCGAAATGGCAAATTTTCCGTTGATACGCCAACACCAAACTCACCCCTCACTGCCATTAAATTAAGCCGTTCGTGGTGAGCCCTGAGCTTGTCGAAGGGCCGAACCATAAACAGCTTAACGATCAATGACATGGGTATTTTCCGTCCACCCTTCGACAAGCTCAGGACTCAGGGCGAACAGAAAATCCTTAACTTAACGGCAGTGGTTCACCCTCGGGAGCGCGGGCATCCTGCCCGCAGAAATGGCAGCCAAGATCGCCGCGCCCTAGGAAAAGGCAGGAGGAACAGAACGGTTACGGCATGATTAGTGGGTAGTGGGAATAATACAGTTGGTTAGTGTCCAATACACCATTCATATTCGTATCTACCCCAAAATACAAATCATAGTGCCCACTCGACAGGCCAGTGGTATTGAATAGCGCCAAACTGGAAATATCAGCCAGAGGTCCTTGAAAAGCAGGTTTCGCAGCACTAATGCTAGTGCCAATATCCACCCATTGATTAGGATAGATATAAGCATACCAATGCCCCGATGGGGTGTAGGCTAAAAACCACCAGTCTGCGCCTTTACCAACGTTGGCACCGGAAGTCAGTTGTACTGTTACCGATGAACCATTAAGATTGATGCTGGGATTGGTCACCGCTGACATGAAAGTATTGTCAACTAAAGCAACGCCGCGCAAAACTTGACCGTATTGAGCGGTTTGCAGCGTATCAAAGGCAATATTGGCCGGCGCAGTAGTGGCACCGATTACATCCGTGATCTTTACCAACTTGTTGGGGTCTGCCCCTTGGTCACCGGAAGTGCTGACAGTCGATGTAACGGCGTATAAAGTCACCGTGCCGTCAAGATTGTCACGTCCAATCAGGTTGCGCAAGCCATCAGTAGCCGTGGTATAGCTGCCGCTGACACCTAAGGCCGTACCTGATACCGTATAGTTGACACCTAAATTAAGACCCGCTTGTAAGGTATAAACATTGTGCCACAAATGATCGGTATCATTTAACACCCATTTCTCCAAACCGGCATTAGCGTTTTTGCCGGCATTGGCCAGCACCCCATCGCCTTCATCTGCGACGTATAAGGTATGATCGTTGGCAAACCAGATACCGAAAGGATAGTTGGTAGGCGTTCCCGAAGCCAAGACAGACGGTAAACCCGGCAATACGGTGATCGGTGTGGAAGCACTATTAGTCACAAGGCTATCCAGACTACCGGTGGCACCCACTTGATAGACCGTATCAATACCGTTACCGCCGCTCCCTTTCGTCACATAAAGGGTTTTGTTGAAGACTGTCATGCCACGGAAATTGTCATCCTTGCCGGTTTTATCGGCTGCAGGCGCATAAGGTGAATTTGTCAATGGATTCAGCAGGGTCACCGAAAAACCAAATTGGTAACCGGTGCTGGCTCCATTGGTACCTTGTGGTTGACCAATTACCTTAGTCTGGGGGATTGCACTGCCAGCGGCAATGCTCTGTACGCCCGTGTCTCCGCTCAACATAGCCAAGGTCGCACCGGTCGGACCTGTACCCGAATTACCCGCGTTGCCCACCATAAAATAAGTGTTTGTGCTTGCATCTAAAATGGCTGCACGGCCATTGTTGCCGCTATATGCGTCGGTTGACGTGACGGCAAGGCTTCCATCCGGGTTAATTTGAGCGACATTACGATAAGTCGGTGTCGCAATGCCGACAGTTGGATTGGTCGGATCAGTCACATCCGGCGTGTTACTATTAGAAATGTCAATCTGACCTAGGGTCGTACCATAACCCATCAAGGTTAATGATTTGCCGTCGGTGGAAATATTGACTGCCAGTTCTGATTTAGAGCTGAAGCTGGTAACGAAATTATAACCTTGTCTAGCGGCAATATCTGTCAGGTTAATCGTTTGTTGTATATTGCCATATTCGCTATCAAGAAAGCTGATATAAACAGGAGAAGTAACACCAAAGCTAGCATCTGTTTTATTGTTATTCCAAACGTTCAGATAGCTGCTGTCGGCAGTCGCTGTGACCGTACTACCAGCCGTTTTGCCTGCCAATACTGTTGTGCCCACGACGATAGGTGTTGCCGTACCTTGATAAAAACTGCTGGTTACTATTAGCTTATCTTGGTTATTTGCCATAGCCATGCTTGGCAAACCTGCCGCCAACGCTCCAGTCAATACTGTGCGTATGACTAAGTCCAAAGTTGAACTATATTTCGACTGCTTGTTACTCATAACATGAAGACTCCAAGGTTTGAAGATGAAAATGCAATTACAGCGTTATTAATATCGAATAGTTACTTATTACTTTATATTATTTTGTAAAATAATTCACACACAGGATGGTTTGATTGAATGTCCTTTATTATTTTTATTTGTTAAGAAAAAACGCTCTACATAAATGCAAATCACGACTACTAGCGATGTAGTGGAACATAGGACGTTGTTTGTCGGAAACAAAAAATGAATATCTTGCCCTTTCATTCCAGCTATCAAGTAACTCTTTGATGTTGAAAATTCTGCATTTTAACTAGGCTATATTACAAGTTGAAGTCTATAAAAAATAATGGGGGCTTTTTTGCTAAGCGGGCTGGGGTATGTAAAATTAGGAGCCAGCCCGCAGGCCGGAATAAGCCTGTTTACGGGCGTTTCCGGCAAGTAGATTACCCAGCAAGCGCAGCTTACTTTGCCGGAAACGCCCGCCGGGCCGGGCTTATTCCAGCCTACCTCTGGCACCCATGCGTAACATCAGAACCCTGTGAATGTGTGATGAATCCTCAACAATACACTGAACTGGCCTGCCGAATCCGTCCCGCGTTTAGTGCCAAGCTGCGCGAGGAAAACTTGCCCGCTGCACTCGAAGAGGCATTGTGCCGAGTCTATCTGCCCTTGGCCCACTGGATACACGGGCAGAAATTGCCCGGCAAACCTTTGTTGTTGGGTGTGAACGGCGCCCAAGGTTCGGGGAAATCCACCCTTTGTGCTTTAATGCGGCTTATTCTGACCGACGCTTACGATTATAGGGTGGCCGGCTTTTCCATAGACGACATTTATTTGGGCCGGGCCGAACGCCAACGCCTAAGCCGTGAAATCCATCCCTTGCTGGCCACCCGTGGCGTACCTGGTACCCACGACATTGCGTTGGGCCTACACACCTTACAAGCTTTGCTTGATCCTGTGGGTCGTAGAGTCGCAATTCCAGCCTTTGACAAGGGGCTGGACGACCGCCGCCCGCAACAGCAGTGGACACTATTTGCTGGGCCGGCTGACATTGTTTTGTTCGAGGGCTGGTGCGTGGGCGCGACAGCGCAACCGGAAGCGGAGCTGGCCAAGCCGGTCAATGACTTGGAGCGCGAGGAAGACCCCGGCGGGATTTGGCGGACGCATGTCAACCGCCAACTCCAAGGCCCATACAGCAAGCTTTTTGCGTTGATTGACCGCCTGCTCATGCTCAAGGTGCCGGATATGGAATGCGTCTACGCTTGGCGCAGTTTACAAGAGCAAAAACTGGCCGCAAACACAAGCTTATCTAGCAGCAAATTACACATTATGGACGCAAAAGGACTGAAGCGATTTATAATGCACTATGAACGGTTGACCCGGCACATGCTGGCTGAAATGCCCGCTCGCGCCGACCTGACCCTGTTCCTTAATCACAACCATCAATTTACCCCACTAAGCATCCATCCATGACCATCAAATCCTTCAACCCCCCCATAAGAACCTTGATGGGTCCAGGCCCTTCCGATGTGCATCCGCGCATCCTCGGCGCCATGGCCCGGCCTACCATCGGCCATCTCGACCCCCTGTTCGTGGGCATGATGGACGAAATGAAGACCTTGCTGCAATATGCCTTCAAAACCAAAAATGAGTTGACCCTGTCGGTGTCCGCACCGGGTTCCGCCGGTATGGAAACCAGCTTCGTCAATCTGGTGGAACCGGGGGACACCGTCGTCGTCTGCCAGAACGGCGTGTTCGGCGGTCGCATGAAGGAAAATGTCGAGCGTTGCGGTGCAAAAGCGGTCATGGTCCAAGACGATTGGGGAATGCCGGTTGACCCGCAAAAGGTCGAGGATGCACTGAAAGCCAATCCCGAAGCCAAGCTGGTCGCCTTCGTCCATGCCGAGACCTCCACCGGCGCACAGTCCGACGCGCAAACGATTGCCCGGCTGGCCCATGAACACGATGCGCTGGTCATTGCCGACGCTGTCACTTCGCTGGGTGGCTCGGAATTGGACGTTGACGCTTGGGAAATCGATGCCATTTATTCCGGCTCGCAGAAATGCCTTTCTTGCACCCCAGGGCTGTCGCCGGTCAGCTTCAGCGCACGCGCCGTAGAGGTGATCAAAAACCGCAAGACCAGAGTGCAAAGCTGGTTCCTTGATCTCAATCTGGTCATGAGCTACTGGGGCGGGGGCACGAAACGCGCCTACCACCACACGGCCCCGATCAATGCCCTGTACGGCCTGCACGAAGCCTTGGTAATGCTACAAGAGGAAGGGTTGGAGAATTCGTGGAAGCGTCACTACGGCCTGCACCTCGCCTTGCGGGCCGGATTTGAGGCCATGGGATTGAGCCTCATCGTCCCCGAAGCCGCCCGCCTGCCCCAACTCAACACGGTCGCCATACCCGAGGGTGTGGACGAGGCGCAAGTCCGCGCTATCCTGCTTAACCGATACAACTTGGAAATCGGGGCCGGGCTGGGTGCGCTGGCGGGCAAGGTTTGGCGTTTCGGCCTGATGGGCCACAGCGCTAACGCAAAGAATGTAATATTCTGCCTTGCCGCTTTGGAAGCCGTGCTGACGGAACTCAATGCGGGCATTCAGCGCGGCGTGGCTGTGCAGGCGGCACAGAAGCTGATAATCAGCCAAGGATACTAATCGGTGTTGCGGAAGCCTCTTTGTGGCATTCCTTTACAACAAATCAGCAGAAATAAAACCACTTTTCTTGGAAATATGCTATTGTGATACAGTTCGCTACTTGCGAATAGCCAAAAGCATACCTCCAACGAGGATGTCAACCAACTTTTTTTCTAAGCACAGATTTAAGCCCTTGGAATACATGGGATAAATTTGTTTCATCTGAGGATATTTCCCAATGGGCATCAAATTATACGTCGGCAACCTGTCTTACAGCATGGGCGACAGCGAACTGGAAAAACTTTTCACTGCCTATGGAAGCGTCAGTTCCGCGCAAGTCATTAAAGACCGGGACAATGGCCGCTCCAAAGGCTTTGGTTTCGTGGAAATGGGTACCAACCAGGAAGGCCAAGCAGCCATTTCCTCCTTGAACGGCAAAGACATTGAAGGCCGTGCATTGGTGGTTAATGAGGCACGTCCCAAGGAAGACAATCGTGGCAGCAGGGGCGGTTTCGGTGGCCCAGGCGGCGGTGGCCGTGGTGGCGACCGAGACCGTGGCGGCTTTGGCGGCGGGCGCAGATAACAGAGGCTACACCTGCGGTTTCTGGACCTTCGAGTTGCATGGTCTGAAGTTTTTTGGGTTTTCGCTGCAAAAATCTGCTCAGACCATCCTCGCTAAAACGAGTGGGAAGCCTGCTTCCAACTCCTAGCTATCGCTAAAAATTACTACAATGCATTGCGGCAGAATCCGGCCATAATTTGGCTGTTGGTAATGCCGGACACTAGAAGCCAGGGAGGGCCGATTTTTGTTCCAATGATCTTGATTACGTCAATCCCTGCGGAATGTGTAGCCGCCAATAAGCTTCGCATAGGACGAAACCATGGCCCAGCCAAATTACCAATACGAGAAGCGCCAAAAGGAATTAGCGAAGAAGAAGAAGAAAGAGGAAAAACTACAGCGCAAATCGTCGGGCAAGGAGGAAAAGCCTGAAGATGAGCAAGCCCAAACTGCAGATGAACAAGAAGAGGCTTCGACCGAAGCCCAGAACCAATAGACCCTATCAGAAACCGCCCTTTGGCTAAGCAGTGGTGCGGATGCTGGCTAGGTTTATAATAATGCCTAATGAATTATCGCAACTACAGGGTTTTCAACATCAAATAATTATTTGATAGCTGGTATGAAAGGCAGGACATTCAGTTACAGCGTTTTCAACATCGCATAGTTATTTGATAGTTGTAAGGTTGTTTGAATATTCATTTTTAGTTAGTTTTTAAACATAAAAACGCTGTATCTCCCTTCGGCGGAATCCGTCCCTGGTTCCGCCCTATGAATGCAATTTACCGTGTTTACAATTCCCTTTGCAGACCGCTGCCCTTGCGCAACTCATTTAAGGTGACTTGTCCGAAACCGTCGACGAGCAAGGTTTCACCAGCGATAAGGGTGACTTTATCGATGCCGTGGGGACGGAGCTTTGGATACACGCGATCTTCAAGCCATTGGTCCGCCCGCCAGTCGTCGGGAGCCTCCTCCGAATAATCGTAACCATCCACGACTGCCTCATCGCTCGACGCTTCGACCCTGATGAGAATCCCTTCAATTTCCACTATTTTGTCCTCAAATTCATAAACTTTCATTGTTAATCTCCAGTATGGTTTCTGCTGCGGCTACGGGGCTTACTCGTCCACTTCGACGATGCGGAAAAAGGTACTCGTGCTCATCTCGGGAACCGAGGTGATATCCCCCGTCGGCGGGGCTCTGAAATAACGGTCTTGGGCTTGGGCTTGGAACTGCAAGGCGACGCGTTTGTCACCCACTTTTATGAAACGTAAACGCACCGCATCGGATATGTTATTGTTACCGACAATCACTCGGCCATCGGCGGTGGCGTTCACATAGTTTCCAAAAACGGTCTTCAGCGCAAATTGATCGCTTTCCAACTCAACCAGTTCGAAGTTTTGCAAGTTTTCCCTTCGATTCACGTCAACAGCCAAGGCGCGCCTACCACCAGGCTCAGCCACGATGATACCCATACCACACGAGGTAAGCAGCGCGAGCCGCTTAAGCCTGGGCGACCTTTTGGGGTCGGGGGGGACCGGCGCCTCGATAAACTCCACCTTCCCATCGTCGAGGTCGTAGCGCGCCCCGACCACTAGGATACGATTAAGCCACAAGTCCAAGGTCAGTGACTCTTGGCCCAAGTTCACCAACGCGTCGCGGATGACCGAGATTTGCCGCCTGATGTTGACCCGCACCGCTTGGTCAAGGATATTGGCATCCACCTCCTGGCCCCTGATCAAATCCCTGCGCCGGTAGACCGGTTCCACCAAGGGGGCGATGCCGCTCAGAAGTTGCCCCAAGGGGCCGGAAAAGCCTTTTTTCTCGGGACCGCCTACCGAAAGCGCGGCCTTGATGGCACCGCAACGCTCGTGGCCGAGAACCAAGACCAACTTCACATTGAGATGTTGTATGGCATATTGGATGCTGCCCAGGACGCTGGCGTCGTCAGCCACGTTGCCGGCGACGCGAATCACGAACAGGTCGCCTATTTTTTGATCGAAGATGATTTCGGGAGGTACGCGCGAGTCGGCGCAGGCAAGTATGATGGCGAACGGGTGCTGGTGATCGGCATGTTTCTTGATTTCTCCCAAGGTGATATTGTTGGATAGTGGCTGTTGGTTTTTGAACCGGTCATAGCCCTGAATGAGCTTATCGAGCGAGGCTCTGGCGCTCAATGGTTTGGAATCGGCTGAAGACGCTTTGGTGACAACAACGGTCGCGGTGACGAAACCGCTGTTGTTATCGGAATCAGTATCCCAGTAATACAGGGAGAGCGTCCCGGTGGTAAGAAGGATGGGCAACTCCAGCCTCGTACCCACAAAGAAGAAGGTTCTTCCATTGTCCAAGCTGCCGACTAAGCTTCCCGCCAAGCAGGTAAAGCCCCTGATTGTGTGCAAATGACTGTTGTCCAGTCCATTGGCATTTGACCATAAGTTGCTACCAGCGTTCCATCTTTGGGTGGGGGGAACGGTGATGACCAACGTATCCCCCCTAGACAGGGTGATATTAGTCTCCTTGGGCCGGCCGCTGCCGCTTACGCTATTTTCCTTTGCATGTACGTCGAATTGATACAGTGCCATTTTGTATTTCTCTGTAGTCAAAAATAGCCCCAGTGCCTTTTTTATATGCTATGCCTGTCCGACTAGGGCAAACAAACAAACTTAGCAGCTATGATCGGCTTTCTCTCACCTACGAGCATAAAAGCCGAACCAGTCTCAATTTATGTTGAAATGACTGTACAGGGAGTTTAGTTGCTTTACTTACTACTGCAGAGCTATCCTAGGGCGGATTTTTGCTACGCTCCGAATCCGATGTTTTGGCCAAGGGGATATGGCCGATAATAATTGCTTTGCACCGTATTCCGGAATAAGCCCGGTTACGGGCGTTTCCGGCATACTCCGGCAGGTGCGGCGAGGCTGACACAGCCGGAAACGCCCGCCAAGGCGGGCTTATTCCGGCCTACATTTGGCTTCTTTCGGGAAGTAATTTTTTGACCAAATCCTAAGCCGAAAATGAAGAACCGCAGCCGCAGGTAGTGGTGGCATTGGGGTTGCGGATGACGAACTGGGAACCCGCCGCATCCTCGCGGTAATCTATTTCTGCCCCGTTAAGATATTCTATGCTCGTGGAATCAATGAGCACCTTCACCCCGTTTTTCTCCACCTGCGTGTCATCCTCATTGGCGGTTTCATCAAACGTGAAACCGTATTGCAGCCCCGAGCAGCCGCCCCCTTGGACATACACTCGAAGCATCAAGTCCTCATTGCCTTCCTCGGCGATAAGCTCTCCGACCTTTAGCGCGGCGTTTTCAGTAAAAATTATCGGTTCTTCTGTCGTACTCATGGTGGGCATCCGGTAGGGTTAAAAGGACTTTTAAGTTAGACTTAAGATGGTGAGATTATGTTGCCTATAAATGTTCCGGTCAAGAAATCTAATTTATCCATGT
Source organism: uncultured Methylococcaceae bacterium (assembly GCA_903934875.1). GTDB lineage: Bacteria > Pseudomonadota > Gammaproteobacteria > Methylococcales > Methylococcaceae > Methylumidiphilus. The sequence continues at coordinate 15,723 of CAIZPP010000158.1, read as the reverse complement.
CATGCCCAGGTGAATCGCAATGAAACGAGAATCGGCAGTTTTGGCTTTTTGTCTGGCGGCATCGCAGACAGCAGGGGCATTTTATTGCGGAAATTTTTTGATTCAGGAAGGTGACTACAAAGAGCAAGTGCTTGAAAAATGCGGCCAACCGGGTTCTTACCAAAGCCGTGTGGAATACCGAAGCACAGTCCTCAGCGGACCGGTCTTAGACGGAGTTGGAATAATCCTATACCAGCCTCACCTGGGTTTTGTCCGCCAAGAACAAATCAACATTGATGAATGGACTTACAACTTCGGTCGCCAGCGCTTCATACAATTTCTGCATTTTGAGAATGGCCGATTAATTTACATTAATGACTCGGGGTATGGAATGGATTGACAGATACAACGTTTTCTACATCAAAGAGTTACCCATACTTGACTGACCCATTATGCAGAACGGTTAAGTCTTATTTCCTAGTTTGAACCCTTACTTATGGGCTTCCCTCAGCGCGGTAAGCCGAAGTTCTGGCAACGCATTTTTGTTAACCGACAAAACGGCCTATATGCCACTTAGGAGTCCAGATTTGAATTCAAGTACAGCGTTTTTCTTAACAAAGAAAAATAATAAAGGACACTCAATAAAACCATCCTGTGTGTGAATTGCTTTGCAACATGATATGACTCAACAAGTAACTCTTCGATATTAAAACCGCAGTACCTAGGACTGCCCCGCCCTGCCTGACTTTATCGTCAGTGCCAAGAGTTTTTCCCGAACTTCGTCAGTCAGCAATTCCCGCTGATATCGCCAAACCCAGTTACTGTCTTTTTTGCTGGGGGTGTTCATTCTTGCAGTGGAGGGTAGCCCTAAAATATCTTGCATGGGTAAGATGGCTATTTTAGCCACTGATGAAAAGGCCAGACTGGCCATATCCCAATGGATGTTTTCCGCATCATCAATTTTTAAGTATTCCAGAACCCTTTCTTGTTCGATATCAGTCAGGGATGCAAACCATCCCCGTGTGGTGTCGTTGTCATGGGTGCCGGTATATACAACACAGTTTTCGGTATAGTTGGGGGGGAGGTATGGATTGTCATCCTCGCCGGAGAAAGCAAATTGCAAAATTTTCATCCCCGGCAGGTTGAAGTCGTCGCGCAATTGTTCGACTTCGGGGGTTATGACTCCCAAGTCCTCGGCAATGATAGGCAAATAGCCAAAACGCTCATAAAGTCGTTTGAAAAGGGCTTCCCCCGGTGCGCAAACCCACTCGCCGTTAATTGCCGTTTCTTCTCCATATTTCACCCGCCAATAGGCCTCAAAGCCTCTGAAGTGGTCAATCCGTATAGCATCGACATAGCCGAGAAGCACAATGAATCGTTGTATCCACCATTCAAAATTGTCTTTCTGGAGCTCCTCCCAATTATAGATAGGGTTCCCCCATAACTGCCCTGTGGCACTGAAATAATCGGGAGGCACACCCGCAACGGTGAAAGGAATTCCATTATCCTTGTTGATATCGAAAAACTGCGGCTTTGCCCAAACCTCGGCACTATCATGCGCGACATAGATTGGCAGATCCCCAATAATGCTAATATTCCGCTGGTTGGCATAAGTTCTAAGGGTTGCAATTTGCTGATGAAATTCAAACTGCAAGAATCGCTGGAAACTCATCAGCGTGGCGTATTTTTCCCTCGCCTTTTTCAGGGTATCGCGCTTGCGCTTGATGAGCGAAAGGTTCCATTTTACCCACGGCTTACCGTGATAGTGTTCCTTTAGTGCCATAAATAAGGCGAAGTCTTCAAGCCAATGGGCATTTGCTTCACAAAACTGTTCAAAGGCAATTTTTTGGCTGTTAGACCCATGGTCACGAAAGTTACGCCAAGCCTTTTTTAATAATGGAAATTTTTCAAAAATAACCCGTCCATACTCAACCAAGTTTGGGTAGGGTGGTAACGCATTAAGATCGTCGTCATCCAGCAAACCTTTGTCTCTCAGCGTTTCTAGGCTGATTAACAAGGGGTTCCCAGCCATTGCGGAAAAACACATGTAAGGGGAATCCCCGTACCCGGTGGGACCTAGCGGGAGAACCTGCCAAAGCCGTTGCCCGGATTCGGCAAGAAAATCGACAAAAGAAAATGCCTCTGGGCCTAGGTCTCCGATGCCAAAACGACTGGGTAGAGAGGTAGGGTGCAACAATATTCCGCTGGATCGAGAGAATGGCATAGTAAATCCTTTATGGGTCGCAAACAAAAACCGTGGCGCGGCCAACTCCGCGCCAAGGATAAAAATACAAATGATATCGCGATATTTTTTTACCGAGAGAAATGCACCTGTTGACCAAGCGCTTCCGGGGTTACTAGCACCACGCCGCCGGGGCTAACGTAAAAACGCTTGGCATCTTCTTCTAAATTTTCACCGATCACGGTATTAGGCTCAATGATGCATCCCTTGTCGATGATTGCTTTGGTAATTCTGGAGTGGCGGCCAATGTTGACATCGGGCATAATAACGGAATCCGCAACTTTGCAAAACGAATTCACCCGCACATTGGAAAACAACAATGAACGGCGGACTTCCGAACCCGAGATGATGCATCCACCGGACACCATGGAATCCACGGCATAACCGCGCCTGTCCTCGTCGTCGAAGACAAACTTTGCTGGCGGGGTTTGGGCCTGATAAGTCCAAATTGGCCAGTTGGTGTCGTATAGATTGAGTTCTGGATTGACATTGATGAGTTCCATGTTTGCCAACCAGTAGCTGTCAACTTCGCCCACGTCGCGCCAGTAAGCCTGCACACCGCTCTGCACGTCGCGGAATGGATAGGCGAAAACGCGGTAATTGTCTATGACCCTAGGGATGATGTCCTTGCCAAAGTCACGGCTCGAACCCGGCATGTCCGCATCCTTGATGAGTTGCTCAAATAGAAATTTAGTATTGAAAATATAAATCCCCATGGAAGCCAAAGCTTTGTCCGGCTGCCCCGGCAGAGCAGGCGGATTGGCCGGCTTTTCCACAAACTCACGGATGCGCCTGTCTCCGTCCACGCCCATGACACCGAATGCCTTGGCTTCTTCCCGGTCTACTTCCATACAGCCTATGGTCAAATCGGCCTGCCTTTCCGCATGGTCTGCTAACATCAGGCCATAGTCCATCTTGTAGATGTGGTCACCAGCCAAAATTAACAGATATTCTGAACCGCGCTGCCGTAAAATATCCAAATTCTGATAGACGGCATCGGCAGTGCCGGCATACCAGGCATCCTCCGTTACGCGCTGCTGGGCAGGGATAATATCGACAAACTCGCCCAACTCCGCACGCAAAAAGCCCCAGCCCTGCTGGATATGCTTGATCAGCGAGTCCGCCTTGTATTGCGTCAGCACCCCGATCCGGCGGATGCCGGAATTGAGGCAGTTGGACAAGGGGAAGTCGATGATGCGGAATTTGCCCCCGAAAGGCACAGCCGGTTTGGCTCGCCATTCAGTGAGATTTTGCAGACGGGAACCTCGCCCGCCGGCGAGAATCAGCGCCAGAGTATTCCGGGTCAATACGCTGACAAAACGAGAATGATGGGATTCTGACACGAACAATCTCCTGAAGTGGTTATTAGAACATACAAGCGGGGCACAAATTTGATAACATGTCCCCGGATTTTATCGGCGATGGCGACCGCCATTCTACTACCAGAGGTCAAACAAAGTGAACTCGAACGAAACACAATTCACAAAAGAGCATAATCTGGGGCCAGTTGGCCTGGACCCGGAACTTCAAAGAATCGTCGAGGCCCGCCATCACGACCCCTTTGCCGTACTGGGCAGGCATCGTGATCCTGGCAAAGACATCATCCGAGTTATGCTACCGTTAGCGGAGACTGTCCGCATTGGCGGTGGCGGCCCGCAACTTGAGCGACTTGCCGGAACAGACCTATTCCTGTATACCGTCCAAGCCGGCGAAACAATCGAGGAGCACTATAGCTTGGACTGGGCAGACAAGTCCGGCGCTAGCCATAGCCATGTCGATCCCTACACCTTCGCTCCGCAACTGAACGATTTTGACATCCACTTGTTCTGCGAGGGCAAGCATTGGCACGCCTACCGCTTCCTAGGCACCCATCCCCATAGCGTCGAGGGCATAGCAGGCTTTTTGTTCACCACCTGGGCACCCAATGCCGAGCGGGTCAGCGTCGTGGGCGACTTCAACAACTGGGACGGCCGCAGCCATCCCATGCGCGTCCGTGGTGGCAGCGGCGTTTGGGAATTGTTCATCCCCGGAATCACCCCTGACATAAACTACAAATTCGAGATACGCAACCGCCAACACGGCACTATCCACCTCAAAGTCGATCCCTACGGCCAGCGCTTTGAACTGCGCCCCCAGACTGCGTCCATCACCGTCCCTGAAGACAATTTTCCCTGGGGAGACCAACAATGGATCGAAGGCCGGAAGAAAAGCGATTGGTTGCATGAACCGCTTTCCATCTACGAAATACATCCCGGCTCCTGGCGGCGCGATAGCGAAGGCGAATTCATTGGCTATCGGGAGTTGGCAGTGCAACTGGTCGATTATGTCAAGGAACAGGGCTTCACCCACATTGAGCTGATGCCCATTACCGAACATCCCCTAGATGCCTCCTGGGGTTACCAAACGACAGGCTATTTCGCGCCTACCGCCCGCTTTGGCGCACCCGATGATTTCCGTTATTTTGTCGATTATTGCCACAGTCACGGCATCGGCGTAATACTGGACTGGGTGCCCGCCCACTTCCCCAAAGATGCGCACGGTTTGGCGCGCTTCGATGGCACTGCGATGTATGAGCACGAAGACCCCAGGCTAGGCGAGCACCGCGACTGGGGAACCTTGATTTACAATTTCGGGCGCAACGAGGTAAAAAACTTCCTGATAGCCAGTGCTGTGTTTTGGCTGGAAGAATTTCATATCGACGGTTTGCGTGTCGATGCGGTCGCCTCCATGCTGTACTTGGATTATTCACGCAATCCCGGCGACTGGATACCCAATAAATACGGCGGCAACGAAAATCTGGAAGCCATCGCTTTCTTGCGCGAGTTGAACACAGTAACCCATCAATTGCATCCCGGCACCATGATCATGGCGGAGGAGTCCACCGCATGGCCGCAGGTGACCCGCCCGACATGGACCGGGGGGCTGGGCTTTACGATGAAATGGAACATGGGTTGGATGCACGACACCCTGCAATATATGAGCAAGGACCCCATCCACCGCCACTACCATCACGACCAGCTTACCTTTGGCCTGCTCTATGCCTTCACCGAAAATTTTGTGCTGCCTTTCTCCCATGACGAAGTAGTGCATGGCAAAGGCTCCTTGTTGGACAGGATGCCCGGTGACGAATGGCGCAAATTCGCGAACCTTAGGCTACTGCTCACGTTAATGTTTACCTATCCCGGCAAGAAATTGCTGTTCATGGGCTGCGAATTCGGCCAGGGGACGGAGTGGAGCCATGTGCGGGCGCTAGACTGGTATGTGTTGGACTACCCGATGCACCGTGGCGTAAAGAAGCTGCAATCCGATATCAACCGCCTTTATCGGGAATCCAAGGCATTGCACCGGTATGACTTCGATCCGAAGGGGTTCGAATGGATAGACTGCCACGACGCCCCGCAATCGGTTTTGAGCTACCTACGCCGGGCGGGTGACGAATTTGCTGTGATCATTTTAAACTTCACCCCCGTGCCACGCCCGAACTACCGTATCGGCGTACCTGAGCCTGGGATTTATTTGGAAGTGTTCAACTCCGACTCCGAATATTACGGCGGCAGCAATATCGGCAACTGGGGATTGCAAGCCGAGGAAAAGGAATGGATGGGCCGCCCCTACTCGATAGTCTTGACTCTCCCCCCCTTGGCCGGCATTGTTCTGACCCTCAAGCCAGAAGTTAAAGAAGCGGTCCTAGGGCTTACCGGCACCGCCCCGGAACAGGGCAAAACTGTTGCAACACGGGCCGATGGTAAAACTGAAGAATCCGGGCCGGAAAGCGAAGCATGAAAAAAATCCTCTTCGCCACCAGCGAAGCCTTTCCACTGATCAAAACCGGCGGTCTGGCTGATGTTTCAGGTAGCCTACCCATTGCCTTGGATGGGTTGGGCCACGATGTGCGCATCGTCATGCCGGCGTATGCCGACGTACTCGCCAGTTTGGGTGATTTGCCTAGCAAACGAATCAACCAAGCCGGCGGGATGGTCGAAATTTTCGAAACCATGCTACCGGGCACCTCGGTCCCGGTTTGGCTGGTGTCCCACGCCGGTGCCTTTGACCGTTCTGGCAACCCCTATCTGGCCGACAATGGCAAGTCTTGGCCAGACAATGCCGAGCGTTTTGCACTGCTCTGCCGGGTCGGGGTGGAAATCGCCATGAACCGGATGGGATTCGGTTGGAAGCCTGAAATCGTCCATTGCAATGATTGGCAAACTGGCTTGATCCCGGCCCTGCTGGAAGACGAAAAAGACCGGCCGGCCACAGTCTACACCATCCACAATCTGGCCTACCAAGGACTCTTCCCCCGTGAGTTATTCCAAAAGCTGGGCCTGCCGCAACGCTTTTGGTCCTACAACGCTTTGGAGTTTTATGACCAGCTTTGTTTCATCAAAGGCGGCTTGGTTTACGCAGACCGAATCAACACCGTCAGCCCAAATTACGCGGTTGAAATCCAAGGCAAGGAATTCGGCTGTGGCATGGAGGGGCTTTTGAAAGAGCGGAAAGACCGGCTAAGCGGCATCATCAACGGCATAGATGAAGACGCTTGGAACCCCGCCAACGACCCACTGATACCCAATGCCTTCGACCTTAGCGACCTGTCAGGCAAGGAGGAAAATAAATCAGCCCTGCAAAAGCGCTTCAACCTGAGTGTCCAGGCTGATGTGGCGGTGGTTGCCATGGTAGGTAGAACAGTGCAACAAAAGGGGATAGACCTGATTATCGAGGCTATGCCCAAGCTCATGGAACTGCCTTTGCAACTGGTGATCTTGGGCAACGGGGAAAAAAAATACGAGCAGACCCTGAAGCACTGGCAGACTCTTTACCCGGATCGTATCGCACTGAAAGTAGGCTACGACGAACCTTTGGCCCACCTGATTGAAGCCGGCTCCGACTTGTTTCTGATGCCATCCCGTTTTGAACCCTGCGGTCTCAACCAAATGTACAGCCAACGTTACGGCACAGTGCCGATAGTCCGTTGTGTGGGTGGCTTGGCAGACACGGTGGAAGATGCCAGCCCCACCAATTTGGAGCTAGGCAAGGCCAGCGGAGTGGTCTTCCACGAAACCAGCTCTGCAGCCCTGCTTGCAGCAATCTTGCGCGCATTGGACTTGTTCAGGCAGAAACCGCAGTGGCGAAAAATACAAAAGGCTGGCATGCAGAAAGATTTTTCTTGGAAGCAAAGCGCTAGGAAATATCTGGATTTGTATAACCTGGCCTTGCAGGACCGGCATTGACATTGCCATATCCAAGCATCTACGCAACCCACACCGGTGCGAGAGATATTCACAAGGGAGCTGACACTAGCCCCCTGAGTTTTTGCTGCAACGAGAGAGGCGACAATGAGAAAAAAATTTCCCAGGGAAGTACTACATTCAAAAGCGGAATGGAAAAAAGTGAATATCAATATGCATGGAGAATTGGAACCTCCCAAGCTGGAACTGAGCTACCTGAAGGGTGCCACCCACAGCGCCAAATCCTTTGATTTGCCGGAAAACCTAAGGTCAGTGAACTGCCAGGAAATCAAGGAATTCATTCTGCACCACAAAATTACCAAAATCATGCTTTCCGGCCACTTTGAGAATCCGGGTAGCGACAGCCCGCACGGGTTTATCGAATACGAAATTGATGATGGGGGGATGGATATCATCCTGTACCGCGTCAATGGCGAGCCTGCAACCCGGCATGTAACCATCAAGATCGAAGAAGTCCACCACTTTAACAACCACGACAATAAGTGGGTTTACAATGAACTGGGGAATTTGATCGAGACAGCCGGGCTGTACAAAAGAAAACCGGCTGAAGCCGCCGTGCAGATGACCGCTTAGGCGATTGCCTAAGCTTAAGGGTAGTGACTGGCCATCACCGGGAGTGCAAGGCCCGCCTTGCTAGGATTGATAAGCAGCATGGCGGGCAACATCTTTTCCGTTGCCCGACTTTCCTGCCCGAAAGCCAAAATGTAGGGCACTATGCAAAAAGACGCGCCCGGCCTTATCGCTTTGCTGACAGCGGGTAGCCCTGCCATAAAAGCTATAACTTCGGGTACAGCGTTTTCATCTTTAAAAAATAACTAAATTAAAGGATATTCATTTAACCCTAAAGTTAACAGAATGTCCTGCGCTATTATACCCACTATCAAGTAACTCTTTGATGTTGAGAACGCTGTAATAATAACTACAGGGCCAGCCGGCCCAATCATGAGAGGTGACCGCTATGTTAGACACGACAGGCATCGACCGCCGCAAATTCCTCCAACTGGCAGGGCTAGGCGCATTAACCGCAGTAGCCAGCCCAACGTGGCTGTTTGCCGCACCCAACGCACGCTACGCCAAAGACGCATCCCCCGATTTCCATGCTGACGTGGAAATTGAAGTCACCGCCGTGGCGACCGAGGTGCCGATACTGCCAGGCAAGCCAACCGCTGTGTGGAAATACGAGGGCAAGCTGTTAAAGGGGCCGGACGGAACGGTCACGCAATTGCCGGGGACGCATTTGGGCGCGGTGTTCTTGCTGGAGAGGGGCCAAAAAGTGCGTTTTTATTTCAAAAACGATCTGCCCGAAGCCAACATTATCCACTGGCATGGGCTTCATGTTCCCCAAGTCATGGACGGCCACCCCATGTACGATGTGCCCGCCGGCAGCGGCTATGTGTATGAATTCCAAGTCGACAATCCGGCTGGCACGTATATGTACCATGCCCATACCCATGAGAAGACCGGGCAGCAAGTGTACAAGGGGCTGGCTGGGCTGATTATCGTCTCCGACCCGGATGAAAAGGCCCTAAACTTGCCTAGAGGCGAGTTCGACCAGCCCATCGTGTTGCAGGACCGCAGTTTTGATGCCGAAAATCAATTGGTCTATGCGCAAAACATGCGCGACCGCCACATGGGCTTCTTAGGCGATGAAATGATCGTCAACGGCAAACGCCATTTCGTATTGCCGGTGGCGACCCGCCCCTATCGTCTGCGCGTACTGAACGGTTCCAACGCCCGTATCTACAAGCTAGGCTGGGATGACGGCACCCCTTTGACGGTGCTTGGAACCGACGGTCATTTGCTAGAGAAGCCGGTGACCCGGCAATTCGTCATGTTGGCCCCCGGAGAACGCATTGAGCTATGGGCCGACTTCTCCGGGCGCAAAGTCGGCAGCGAAATGGTGCTGAAGAGCCTGCCTTTCTCTGGCGGTATGCCCGGCCACGGCGAAGGCGGCGGCATGATGGGGGGCATGGGCCAAGGTGGCGAAGGCAAACCACAGGCTGGTGGCATGGGTGGCATGATGAATCACGGCGGTGGCGCTGGCCCACAGGGCGGCGGCATGATGAACCACGGCGGCGGAGCTGGCCCACAGGGCGGCGGCATGATGGGCATGATGAACCACGGCGGCGATGGCGCGGGAAAAAGCACTGAGGGCGGCCATGACATGAAGGGCATGATGGACCACACCAGCGCAACACCAGCCCCTACGGAAGCCAAAAAGGACGAAGAGGGGGAACATGGCGGCATGGGCATGGCAGGCTCCTCCAAGCTGCCGCAGGGCGCGGAATACGCCCTGTTCAAAGTCCACATCATGCGCGAAGAAAATGTCTCCCTGCCCTTGCCGCAGCGTTTGTCCACCTTCGTGCGGCATGAGCGTAGCCAAGCCGAAAACCCCAACCAACCGCGCAGCATCAAAATTTCCATGATGCGGATGAAATGGCTGCTCAACGGCAAGGAATTCGACATGACCGGTGCCAGCCCTGAGGAGACCGTCAAGCTGAACACGATGCAGGTCATCGAATTTGACAACGGCTATACTCAATCTATGGGCATGGGCATGATGTCCGGCCTGCCGCATCCTATGCATATCCACGGCCAGCAATTCCAGATCATCGAGCGCATCGTCCGGGAAGACCAGCGCAAAGACTACGAAACCGTCAGCAAGGGTTTTGTCGATGACGGCTGGAAAGATGTCGTGCTGGTCATGCCTGGTGAGAAAGTCACCCTGCTGAAACGCTTTGATGATTTCAAGGGGCTGTTCCTCTACCATTGCCACAATCTCGAACATGAGGAAATGGGGATGATGAGGAATTTTAATGTCATATAACTTGCTGGACGGGGTAGAACCCCGTCCAACAAGTTAGTAGGGGGAACACAAGGCAATTGCAGGTATAAAGCACCGTCATTCCAGCAGGAATGCACCAAGTAGGGTGCGCATTGCGCACCTTACCGTGCATTTAAAGCCAGACAACCCCGACTTCTCGCCCGACGGGGTAACTTATAAGCCATACTGGAAATATTGGAGCTTGCCTTAATGAACGCCCTCACACTGCATGAAGTTGACCGTTTCGCTTGGCTCGAACAGCAAACGCAGTTGTTGAAGGCCGGCGAGCTTGACGGGCTGGACATCACGCACCTGATTAAAGAACTGGAATCAGAAATGGGCAACGAACGGCGGGAACTTTACCGGCGCTTGCGGGTGCTGGTGGCCCATTTGCTGAAATGGCAGTTCCAAGCCGAAGGCTGCTCCAATAGCTGGAAAGGCACGATCCGCACACAGCGCAATGACATAGCGCGTTTGTTCAAAGAAACGCCCAGCCTGCGCCGTTTCTTAGCCGAAGAATTGGCTGAAGCCTACCCCGAAGCCGTGGAATGGGCGGCGGATGAAACGGGGCTGTTGGATGACAGCTTCCCCATCGAATGCCCGTACTCATATGATGAAATCTTAAGCCGGGATTTTTGGCCGGAATGACGCGAAAATAACCCGGATTACGCTCGCAAAGCGGCTCCATCCGGGCTACGGTGCTGGCCTGTATATTACCCGAATGGGAGTGGCAAAGCCTGCTTTGCCGGGGCAAGGCGGGCCTTGCCACTCCAACACTTTAACGAGACGATTGCATGGGGCGAATCAACAAAAAATGGTTGGAACGGCGCAAGAGCAAACCTCCTAGTGTGCAAACGGTCGTGGACTTGCCCGCCGACGCGCTGCTGAAATCGGTCAACGACACCGCCGACAATGCCCGCAACCTATTCGTCACCTATATTCTGCTGTCCGTCTACATTTTCCTCACCGTCGGAGCGACCAACGACGAGCAGTTGTTCCGCGACAGCAGCGTCGCCGTGCCCTTCCTCAGCAATATCAACCTGCCGGTGTCGCGCTTTTACCAATTCGTGCCGTGGATGTTCCTGTTTGTCCATGTCGATTTGCTGCTGTTGTTCAAGCTGATGGCGGACAAGCTTCACGCCCTCAATGCCGAACTCGACGATTTGGAACCCTCTGCCGCCGAGGAATGCCGCCAACAACTGCATGGTCTGCCGTTTGTGCATTGGCTGGCGGGCGACAAGACCGACGGCTTCAGCCATTTCATCACCGGGCTGGTGGTATGGACCAGCCTGTTTGTACTGCCCTTGCTGACCCTGCTGGCCTTGCAAATTGGCTTTCTGCCCTATCACAGCGCGTTCACGACCCATGCCCAGCAAATCCTGCTGATATTGGATGCCCTCGCCTTGCTGTGGTTCTGGCCCCGGCTGGCGGCGGGCATGACGAGGCAGACCTGGCGCTGGTGGTTGCCGTTTGGGGCTAATGCCGCTGAATTAACCCCTCCCCCCATCGGGGGGAGGTTGGGAGGGGGACGATTAGCAGAAGTAGGACGGAATAAGCCCGCTCTGGCGGGCGTTTCCGGCAAACCGACAGGGCGAATGCCGGAAACGGTCGCTAAACGACCTTATTCCGGCCTACCGCTTGCGGTCTTCCACTCGTTGAGGGAAAAAGCCAATGCAACCGTATCGCTACTACTTCGTCGTTTCAAAAAAAGCCTAACCGAGCGGATCACTCCCGGTACCGCCCCTAAGCCTAGCGTCTGCCGTGGACTGTGCCGGACGGCCAGTGTCGTGATATTGCTTGGCTCGGTTTGGTTCGGCGGATTTGTCGCGGTGCTGCCGGGGGAAATGCTGGAAGATGATGGCTTGGCACATAGGTTGCTGGATAGTTCACCATTTTTCCATCGTAACCTAGATTTGCACGAAAAGCTGCTCGTCGCCAACGATCCTGACTTGGAAACCCTAGCAAAGCTGCAAGAGCCGAAACTCAAACAGCAAGACCGACTAGCACTGCTGGTTAAAATTAAGGGACTGGACCTGCAAAACCGCGACCTGCGTTTTGCCAATCTTTCTGAGACCAAACTTTGGAAGGCTGATTTGCGCGGTGCCAGGCTAAAACAAGCAAATTTGTCTAGGGCACAGTTACAGGGCATACAATGGGGTAAGAATGCTCAGTTGCAGGGCGCGGACTTAGAGGATGCCCAGTTGCAGGGCGCGGATTTAGCACAAGCCGAATTGCAGGGTTCGGATTTGGGACGAAAGCAAGCGATGCGCAAATCTAGCCAAACATGGCATCAACTTCAATACCGCCGTCGATTTTGAATGGGATACGGCGATTGAAACCTTGGATGACCGTCTTGACCATGGTGAAACTCGTTGGGTCGCCCTAGGCTATCTCAGGCAACGTTTGCATGTGCTAATCTATACGATACGCGCTGATACCATCCGCATTATCAGCTTACGCAAGGCTAATTCACGCGAAAGGCAATATTATGAAACGCAAACCCCAAAACATTAATGTCGCAGATTGGGAAGCTGTGGAATCCCCCCCTCTTTCCGGTGAGTTATTAAGCCGTATGCGCCCGGTGCGTGAAATCCATTCTGATCGACCCAATCGAGTAGCCCGGCCTTTCCATATAGATGACAAAGTATTAATCTCAATTGGTTTTGCCCCTGAAGTCCTAGACTATTTTAAAGCCACAGGCCCGGACTGGCAAAGTCATATGGAAACTGCTCTAAGAGAATGGATCACCACCCATCCGCTGCCTAGCCGCGAAACACGTTAAAAAATTGCCCAATGACCAAACTCAACACCGCTTATTTCGCCCGCTGCATTGCGGCCTTGGAACAAGCCTATGATGGCTTGAACCAACAGCCCACTGACAGCCTGTTATACGATATTTACCGGGCCGCTTGTGTGAAGGAATTTGAAATCATTTTGGAACAAACCGGCAAATTATTGAAAAAATGTTTGAAACCTTATTTTGCCTCTCCCAAACCCGTGGACCTTTTGGTGTTCAAAGATATTTTCCGCCATGCCGCCAAGCATGGCCTGATTGGCGTGGAAGAGGCGGAGCGCTGGTTAACCTACCGTGACAATCGCAATGACACCGCACATGATTATGGCGCAAGCTTTGCCGATGAAACACTGGCCTTGTTGCCGCAATTTATCATAGACGCCCGCCGCTTGAACGAGGTCATCGACAATCAACCATGACCCAAACCAGCTTATTTTTGCGTGACAAGGACAGACAAAAATTATTGGATTTATTGGGACACTATTTACCGACTGTGGACGCATGGGCTTATGGCTCACGGGTGAATGGCGATGCGCACGATGCCAGCGATTTGGACCTGGTGTTGCGTAGCGCCGACTTAAGCCCGATCCCGATAGAGCAATTGGTGGATTTTTTGGATGCCTTACGCGAATCGACCATCCCCATCCTTGTGGAAGCCCGCGACTGGGCAAGGCTTCCAACTTCTTTCCATGAGCAAATTTTGAAACAATATGTCGTGCTTAAGGATTGCCAGCAACCGTCAATTTAAGCCAAGGGTGCGCAACTTGCGCACTTACCGTTAGGATTCAGCTAAAGTTTCAAGTTAACTGAATATCTTGCCCTTTTATTCCAGCTATTAAGTAATTCTTTGATGTTGAAAATGCTGTAAAGGGTGCTCAGTGGCATTTGCGATTTCTTGCATACCCTCCGTAGGAATCCCCAACTCTCGGGGCAAGCCCAGCATATTCAATGATACAACGTCGCCATATATATTTTCCTCCTTGCCGAAAAAATTATCTGGATTGAATAGGCGGGGGATGTGCCAAAATAATTGGTAATTCTGAGTCCACAACCACTCGATCAAAGCCTGTGATTTTTCGACCCTATCATTTTCCACATAGAGCACAGGCCGTGAGTGAGTCAAAATATCCATTGCACCTTGCAGAGTAAGCAGTTCATAGCCCTCTACATCGATTTTCAACAGGCTGACTGTATCCGCTCCGATAATATCATCCAGACGCACACAAGGGACGGCGACACTTCCTGAAGGCGTTTCGGCCCCCATTGAAATTCCACCGAAATTGCCTAGCTCGTTGTAATCCGGCAATGTAAAATAAACGACCTCAGTTTTGGCACCACAGGCCCAAGGCCATGCTGTTACATTGGTGAGTCCATTGAGTGCCAGATTGGCGCATAGGTTCTGGAATATGAATGGTTGTGGCTCAAAAGCGACTATCTTGCGCATTTCAGGCGCAAGCGCTTTTGCTAAGGAAACCGTATGGGTGCCTATGTTCGCACCAACTTCAACCACCGTTCCCGGACGAATCTCCAATAAACGAACCAAAAACTGACTTTCTAGTTCGCCATACTCGCCATATTCGACAATCGCCCTGCCCAAATAAAAATCGTTTGGATTGACCAGCATCCACCCATGACGCGCTTGAACCAATTGGTAGGGCGAAGCTACTGCAATTGGAGGCTCACTCATGTCGATTGATTTATCTGCAGGCCTTGCCAATAGAACCCGCGTGTAAAGCAAAGTCAACCTGATAGTGATGAAAACAACGATCAGTAATATCGCCACTATTGCCAGAACTGCCAGAGAAAAAGAAAAACTCATCACAACATCCTCTTGGGTTTGCACTGTTTAATACTTTAGCCAAGCGGGTGCTTGGCGCTTCGATTGGGAACGCCAAGCACCAGCTTGGCCCATAGATCGACGGTTCAGTGCCAAAATTGGAGGTCTCCTACGCTATTGGCGAAGGTATAAACCGCTCAAATATGCTTTAAGATATCGGGCCGACGTAGAATTGCAAGCACCCATTGTAAGCCTGACCGATGACTAAGTGGGTGACCATATATTTTTAACTTTTTTGCTGGCAGGAGTTTAAGCCGTTCGTGGTGAGTCCTGAGCTTGTCGAAGGGTCGAACCATGAAAGGCTTAACCGCCCATCCTTCGACAAGCTCAGCACGAACGGTTAAGCCTTATTTCCTAGACGTTAAAAAACTTATGAACCCTTACTTAAAAAGAAATGCGCGATGGACAGCCTCTTGCAGCGATACTTTTTCACTATTTAGAAGTAGAATCTACCTACTGTGTTCCCGAATTGGAAATTCCCGTGACAACAAGCAATACGCCAATCCATTTCCCGCCCGAATGGGCCGAACAATCCGCCGTTCTATTGGCTTGGCCTAACGGCGATAGTGATTTCAGTCCTTGGCTGGCCGATGTTGAGGCCAGCTACCAAGCCATCGCCACTGCCATTGCCAAGCGCGAGCGGCTGGTCATCGCCTGTGGGGACGAAACCCAGCGCCAGCGCGTGGCAAGTCGGCTGCCTGTCAAGCCTGACGCAATCAGTTGGGCAATAGTCCCCTACAACGACGTGTGGGTGCGCGACACCGCCCCGCTCACCGTGGAAACCGGCGAACGCGCCAAGCT
>CAIZPP010000157.1 GCA_903934875.1 uncultured Methylococcaceae bacterium | reverse complement strand
TGATGTAGACCTGCAGAACGGTGTTCTCCTCTAGCGGGAGCGCGTCCACGCGGACGAAACGGCCTTGGCGCTTGTCTTCCAGGCTTAAGGCCACTGTGCGGTTGCTTTTGAGGGCCATGACAAAGTCCTTCTCGAGTTCGACTTTGATGAAGACCTTGTTCTCTTTGGCCGAGAAACAGTTGTCGGTCAGTACATAACGGTAGCGTAGTTGGTTTTGTTGACACACCCGCAGCATTCGGCGCAGGTACTCGTTTTTGGTGGTGGAGCTTTTGCGCTTGAGCTTCTTGGTTTCTATCTCGCAATACTGCACGTCTTTGTGGACGATTTCAAACGCCAACGGCAGGTTGACGTCGCCCACGTTATACAGGCAGTTGAGGATGTTCACGCCTTTGACCGTGCGGTTTTTGCAATGGTCGAAATGCCATGCGATGATTTCGTTTTCATCGCTGTGGGGCTTTTCCTGGATGGTGTCGTCGAAGATCAACGCCCCGTCGTCCGTTTCGATGTCGCGGACGGTCGGCTTGACCAGCACCCACAGGTCGCGCGAGGTGTATTCGTCCCCTGACAGGAACCGGGTGATTTGGTCATGGCTGTACTCGTTGTCCAACAGCATGGACAGGCCAGTTGCAGTGATCAGCGCGAAGGAACTGATCAAATAGTCGCTGTACAACTCTAACAGAGGATTTTTCCATGGGTCACGTTCCAAATAAGCCAGATCAACATCTGCATTCTATGCCTTTATCAACACCCGTGCGTAACATCAGTTACTAAAAAAAATAATGATAGGCAATGGCACAAGTATATGATTTAATGAAAGTCTCCCCAAATGCATCAGTTTTGTCCAGTATCGTGTGATATTAAAAAACGCTGTATACCACCTTCCACGCTGAGAGGGCCGCACTATGGCCACTATAACCTTTGACACGCTCAAATTCGTCCGCAAGTTGCAAGAAGCGGGATTTGAGCAACGGCAAGCCGAAGGCATCGCCGAGGCGTTCAAGGATGCTTCTGGGGAAGCCGAGCTCGCCACCAAACGCGATATAGAGCGGCTAGAGGACAAGATTGACCGGATAGACACTAGGCTAGGCGGCGAGTTAACTTTGGTCAAATGGATGATGGGTCTTATCTTGGGCGGGGTTGTCGCCTTAATCATGCGGGCATTCTTCCCGGTCTGATGACATCTAACGAACCCGTATGGAGTGCGGCGACTCGTCGCCGCACTCCAAAATGTGGCTTTACTGTAGTGCTGGTAGCGGGTTCTGTCCAGCATCTTTTGCCGACAAGACTGTCGGCGCTCCCAATAAAAAACCCGTTTGGCTTTTTCAAGCCAAACGGGCGTGTCTGCGGGGCAAGCAAGCCCCGCAGCTTACAAAGCGGAAATGTTTAAGCTGCTTTCAGAGCCAGCGCTTTGATGCGGGCGCTCAAGCGGCTTTTGCTGCGAGCGGCTTTGTTCCTGTGGATCAATCCCTTGTTGACTGAGGAGTCAATGATAGGGGTTGCCTCGCGGAATGCGGCTTGGGCTTTTTCGACATCGCCGGTGGCGACTGCGAGCAAAACTTTCTTGATGTAGGTGCGCAGCCTACTACGGGCCGCAGTATTCAGTAAGCGGCTCTTTTCCGAAGTGCGGGCGCGTTTTTTTGCGGATTTAATATTGGCCAAGGTATAACCCCGAACGTAGTGGCGGTGATAAAAAGGAGCATTTTCCTTCATTCTGCGGGCCTATGTCAACCAAGGATGCTCATTTTTGTAAAATACCATCGGGTTAGGCCTGCCGACGGGTTAAGGTGCGTATCAAAGTCAAGCCTAAGATCAAGTCTGTAAGAATGCGCACCTTATCCGCCCGACGTGAGGTTTGCTGTTGCTTTACTTCCGCGTTGCTCTATAGCTTATACTACGCTCTTTTTTGTGTATGTTTGAGGGGGGAGTCTGAGCGGGCAGTTAATCAAATCAACCGCCATGGTGGGCGTGATGACGCTAGTTTCGCGGATTTTGGGCTTTATCCGTGACATGGTGATTGCCCGCTATTTTGGGGCGGATGCGGCCACTGATGCCTTTTTTGTCGCTTTCAGGATTCCCAATTTCCTGCGCAGGCTGTTCGCGGAAGGCTCTTTTGCCCAAGCTTTCGTGCCTATGTTGTCAGATTACCGGGAAAACACCGACAGGGCGGGTTTGCAGTTGTTTCTGGACCGAGCTTCAGGCTCGCTCGCGCTGATTGTGCTGCTGGCCTCACTCGTAGGCGTGGTCGCGGCACCTTTATTGATATTGATTTTCGCGCCCGGTTTTTTGGGACAGGGCGGTCAGTTCGATTTAAGCAGCGGCATGCTGCGGATTACTTTTCCTTACCTGTTTTTTGTCACCCTGACCGCGTTTGCAGGCGGCATCCTGAATGCCCACGGGCGTTTTGCGATTCCCGCTTTCACCCCGGCCTTGTTGAATATTGTGATGATCGCCGCTGCCCTATGGCTGGCCCCGCAATTGCCAGTGCCGGTCACCGCCTTGGCTTGGGGGGTGTTGTTCGCCGGCATGGTCCAATTGGCTTTGCAGATTCCCGCGTTAATGGCGGCGGGCTTGTTGCCTAGGCCACGCATAGGCTTTGCCGACCCCGCCGTGCGCCGTTTGCTGAAACGGATGGCACCGGCCATTTTTGGCGTTTCCGTCACGCAGGTGAATCTGTTGGTCGATACCTTGATCGCTTCTTTTCTGATGAGTGGGAGTGTGTCTTGGTTGTATTATTCTGACCGTTTGGTGGAGTTTCCCTTGGGGGTTTTCGGCGCCGCATTGGGGACGGCGATTTTGCCCCATTTGGCTAGCAGCCATGCCCGCAAGGATGATGCGGGTTTTTCCAAGTCCATGGATTGGGGCTTGCGCTGGGTGCTGCTAATCGGCCTGCCGGCCACGGTTGGGTTGATAGTGTTGGCGGAGCCGTTGATGTCCACATTATTCCAATACGACGCCTTCGGCTCCCGCGACGTGGTGATGGCCGGGCGCAGCCTGATGACTTATTCCTTGGGGCTGGTCGGCTTCATCGCCGTGAAAATTCTGGCCGCCGGGTTCAATGCGCGGCACGACCTGCGCACCCCCGTTAGGCATGGTGTTTATTCCATGCTGGCAAATCTCATATTGTGTTTGCTATTGGTTTTCCCCTTGGCAAAACTGGGCTTTGGACACGCCGCTTTGGCCTTGTCCACGGCTTTGGCGGCTCTGTTCAATGCCGCGCTGCTGTTGTGCCAATTGCTTAAGGAAGGTGTGTTCCATCCCCGTCCGGATTGGCTGGTTTATTTGGCTAGGCTGTTGGCCGGCAACTTGGGGCTGGGGTTGTTGCTGGTCCATTTCACCGCCGATTTGCCTTGGCAGACGTGGAGCGCCCATGCGCGGATATCTAGTCTGATGGCATGGATTGCCATAGGCGGAGCAGTATATTTCGCAACGCTTTGGATGGGTGGTTTGCGCCCGTCCCATCTTGCCCTGAGAGAGGCTGCATAATATGTTTCTGGCAAGGGGATTGAAGCATCTGCCAGATTTGGCAAAAGGATGTGTGGCGACGATAGGCAACTTTGACGGTGTCCATATCGGGCATAGGGCCGTGATTGAGGATTTGGCCGCTCAAGGCCGCCGTTTGGGCTTGCCTACGGTTGTCGTATTGTTCGAGCCGCAGCCTAGGGAATATTTCGACTCGGCCCTAGCCCCTTCCAGGCTGACCCGCTTCCGGGAAAAGCTAACGCAATTGAACCGGTTGCCGGTGGATGGGGTGCTGGTGTTGCATTTTGACCGCCATCTTGCCGGCTGCTCGGCGGAAGATTTCATCCAAACCGTGCTGCTTGACAGTCTGCGGGTAAAATATCTGGTGGTGGGCGACGATTTCCGCTTCGGCAAAAACCGCCGGGGATGTTCAAACATGTTGAAAACCGCAGGGGCGGCAAACGGATTTGCAGTGGCCGATACCGGTTCTGTGCTTAAGGATGGGGAGCGGGTGAGCAGCACGTTGATCAGGGAAGCGTTGGCCGCAGGCAATATGGTGGATGCGGCCCGCTATCTCGGCCGGCCTTATTCCATTATCGGCCGGGTTTGTGCCGGGGCCAGGCTAGGCCGCCAACTAGGTTTCCCTACTGCCAACATTGCGCTAATGCGTAAAAAGACTCCATTACAAGGTGTGTTTGCCGTTACAATGGAGGGCATTGTCGGCCATCCGCTGAACGGGGTGGCGAATGTCGGTTTGCGCCCGACCGTGGGTGGCCAGGGCACGATGCAATTGGAAACCCACTTGTTTGATTTCGACGGGGACATTTATGGACATCTGGTCGAGGTCCATTTCCATCACAAACTGCGCGAAGAACGGCGTTTTCAAAGCATAACGGCTTTGCGCGAGCAAATCGAAACAGATGCAGATCAGGCGCGGGCCTATTTTACCAACCGCAACGTTTAAGTTTACAGCCATTCATACCTAGAACTATGGACTACAAAGCCACGCTCAATCTTCCCACTACTGATTTTCCAATGAAAGGCAATTTGTCCCAGCGCGAGCCGGAGCAGCTTGCAGCCTGGAAGGAGAAACTACTTTATCGGAAGATTCGGGAGGCTTGCCAAGGCCGTCCTAGGTTCATACTTCACGATGGGCCTCCCTATGCCAATGGAGAAATCCATATCGGCCACGCTGTCAACAAGATACTTAAGGACATCATCATCAAAAGCAAGGGGCTTTCGGGGTTTGACGCACCCTATGTGCCTGGTTGGGACTGCCACGGACTGCCCATAGAACTGATGGTGGAAAAGAAAATGGGCAAGGCCGGAGTGCAGGTCGATCCGACCGAATTCCGCCGTGCCTGTAGACAATACGCCGCCGAGCAGGTGGATGTGCAGCGTGATGCGTTCATCCGCCTAGGTGTCTTTGGCGATTGGCACAACCCCTATCTGACCATGGATTATAAATTTGAGGCCGATATCATCCGTGCGCTGGGTAAAATTTGCGCCAATGGCCATTTGACCAAGGGGGCCAAACCCGTCCATTGGTGCACGGATTGCGGCTCGGCTTTGGCTGAGGCCGAGGTGGAATACGAGAACAAGCGTTCTTTGGCAATTGATGTGCGTTTTCGGGTAGTCGATGAAATCGCAGCGCTCAAACGCTGCCATACTGCGGAGGGCCATCCTGGGACCGGACCCTTATCGGTGGCGATCTGGACCACGACCCCTTGGACCCTGCCTGCCAACCAAGCGGTGGCGTTGAACCCCGAATTTGACTACGCCGTGGTGCAGTTGGATGAGCGTGGTGAAAGGCTCATTCTTGCCGAAGCATTGATGAAGGATACCCTAGGGCGGATAGGCGTGGAAAATTACCGCGTCGTGGCTTATTGCAAGGGTTCCGCGCTGGAAGGTTTGCTGCTCCAGCATCCTTTCCTTAACCGTCAGGTGCCCATCATCCTAGGCGACCACGTTACGCTGGAGGCGGGCACCGGCGCGGTCCATACTGCGCCTGGCCACGGCCAGGAAGACTATGTGGTCGGTTTGAAATATGATTTGAAAGTTGACAATCCGGTGGGCGATGACGGGGTGTTCCTACCCGGCACAGAATTTTTCGCCGGGCAGCATGTGCTGACCGCGAACCCGCAGGTGGTGGAGGTGCTTAAGGACCACGGCAGCTTGTTGCATGTGGAGAGCATAGAACACAGCTATCCGCATTGTTGGCGGCACAAGACCCCGGTGATTTTCCGTGCGACTCCGCAATGGTTCATCGGCATGGACAAGAACGGGCTGCGCGCTAAAACCCTGCAAGAAATCAAGCAGGTGCAATGGATACCGGATTGGGGACAGGCACGTATTGAAGGCATGGTGGACAATCGCCCCGATTGGTGCGTTTCCCGCCAGCGCAATTGGGGTGTGCCGATTGCTTTATTTGTCCATAAGCAGACGGGTGAAATCCACCCGGACACCTTGGGCCTGATAGAACAGATTGCCTTGCGCGTGGAGCAGCAGGGGATAAACGCTTGGTTCGATCTCGATCCCAAAGAACTGTTGGGTGCGGATGCGGGGGAATACAGCAAAATGGGCGACACCTTGGATGTCTGGTTCGATTCCGGCGTGAGCCACGCCTGCGTGTTGAACCGCAGTGACGAACTGGAATACCCCGCCGATCTCTATTTGGAGGGTTCCGACCAGCATCGCGGCTGGTTCCAATCCTCACTGCTCTCCTCGGTCGCCATGAATGGCGTCGCCCCTTACCGCAGCGTGCTGACGCATGGTTTCACCGTGGACGCGCATGGCAAGAAAATGTCCAAATCCAAAGGCAATGTGGTCGCTCCGCAAAAGGTGGTGAAAAACCTAGGTGCGGATGTGCTGCGCCTATGGGTTGCCGCCACGGATTACCGTGCGGAAATGTCGGTTTCTGATGAAATACTCAAACGCACTGCCGACGTTTACCGTCGCTTGCGCAACACCGCCCGTTACCTGCTGGCGAATCTCAACGGCTTTGATCCCGTTCGGGATCTAGTCGCTGCGGAACAGCTATTGCCTTTGGATCGCTTCGCGATGGACAGGGCTTGGTTGTTGCAGCGGGAAGTTGTCAACGCCTATGAGACTTACCAGTTCCATTTGGTTTACCAGAAAGTCCACCATTTTTGTTCAGTGGACATGGGCAGTTTCTACCTGGATGTCACCAAGGACCGCCAATATACATCCAAGTCCGACAGTTTGGCGAGGCTCTCTGCACAAACCGCGATGTACCATATTGCCGAGGCGCTAACCCGCTGGCTGGCACCCGTACTCAGCTTCACCAGCGATGAAATCTGGCGTTTCCTGCCCGGCGCAAGGCCGGAATCAGTGTTTCTGTCTGAATGGTATAAAGGGCTTTACCCGCTGGACGAAAGCAGCCCGATGAACCGCGAATTTTGGAGTTTTGTCTTGCGTGTGCGCGAGGCGGTGAGCAAAGAGTTGGAAGTGCTGCGCATACGCAACGAGATTGGCTCCTCGCTGGATGCCGAAGTGGAGCTTTATTGTTCGCCGGAAGTGTTGGCCCGCCTGTCGCTGTTGGAAGATGAACTGCGCTTTGTGCTGATCACCTCCTATGCGACGGTATTGCCGGAAAGCCAGGACCATGCCGACAAGCTTCCCACCGAAATCGAAGGCTTGGAATTGAGGCTGCGTACCAGCGACAAACCCAAATGTGTGCGGTGCTGGCACCACCGTGACGATGTGGGCACCCATGCCGGCCATCCTGAATTGTGTGGCCGCTGCGTGGAAAACGTGGAAGGCGCGGGTGAGACTCGTTTGTACGTTTAAGTAGGTGATCATATATTTTTTAACTTTTGGGCTGGCGGGAGGTTAAGCCGTTCGTGGTGAGTCCTGAGCTTGTCTAAGGGTCGAACCATGAATGGCTTAACCGTCCATCCTTCGACAAGCTCAGGACGAACGGGTTAGACCTTATTTCCCAGTTGTTAAAAAACTAATGACCCCTTACTTAGGGTATGGCCGAGAACAATTTTCCTGGGCTGAGCCTATGGATAGCATTATCGTACCTCTGCCTAGGGTAAGCGTTCACCCCCCTACCGGAAATCCCCTCGCCCTACGGGAGAGGGTTAGGGTTATCAAAATCAAGGCTCTACAGATGCCCTCACCCCCAGCCCCTCTCCCGCAGGGCGAGGGGGGTGAACGCTTACTGTGCCTAGGCAAGTTTCGGGAAGTTGTTTTTTTACCCAATCCTTAAATGAAAAATAGCTTGGTGAATGGAGAAAACGATGGCAGCTAACATCCATGCAAATTGGTTTGCACCCCAGACGATGAAAGCCAAACCCAGTAGGGTACGCACAGCGTACCCAACTTGGATATCGTACTTTCATGGCAACCCGATAGTGGGGCATGGGCAATGTTGAAATGGCTTTGGCTAACGGCGCTAGTCATCGTTTTGGACCAAGCCAGCAAGTTGCTGGTCGATCATACGATGGGCTTGTTTGAGAGCATACCCCTAATCCCTTTGTTTCAGTTGACCTATGTGCGCAACACTGGCGCGGCCTTCAGTTTGTTGGCCCAGGCCGGTGGCTGGCAGCGCTGGTTTTTCATCGCTCTGTCTGTTACCGCAGGCGCCGCCATTGCCTATTGGCTCAAGCAACTGCCCAAGCAAAGGCGATGGGAAGCCGCCGCTTGGGCACTGGTGCTAGGCGGTGCCCTAGGTAATCTGATTGACCGGATTGCCTATGGCTATGTGATTGACTTTCTTGATGCGTATTATCAACAGTGGCACTTTCCCGCCTTCAATGTGGCCGATTCCGCCATTACCATAGGCGTGGCAATGTTGCTCATTGATGCCATGCTAACGGCCCGCCATAAGTAGGGGTTCATAAGTTTTTTAACAACTAGAAAATAAAGGCTTAACCGTTCGTCCTGAGCTTGTCGAAGGATGGAGGATTAAGCCGTTCATGGTTCGACCCTTCGACAAGCTCAGGACTCACCACGAACGGCTTATCCTTAATGCCAGCCGAAAAGTTAAAAAATATATGGTCATCTACTTATTATATGCGTTGAAATTATTGGTTGGCATACATTCATGAAAAGGGCATGTGAAGCATGGAAATATCTTTATGTACAGCGTTTTCATCTTTAAAAATCGACTAAATAATGGACATACAATTAACGCTTCAAGTTAACCGAATAACTTGTCCTTTCATTCCGGCTATCAAGTAACTCTTTGATGTTGAAAATGCTGTAACAGGCTAAATAAACGCTCCCAATGAAACGATGGGCCGGGGTCGGTTTTCCGTCCGGGGGCAATGTCGGAATGCCCGGTGATGGCATCGCGTGACAGGCTAGGGTAGTGGGCGAGCAAAGCCTGAATGACATCGGCTAGTCGGCTATACTGGGCTTCCGTGTACTCGACCGTTTCTGTGCCTTCCAATTCAATGCCGATGGAGAAATCATTGCATGTATCCCGTCCGCGAAAACACGATACGCCCGCATGCCAGGCGCGCCTATGGAAAGGCACATATTGGGTAAGCGTCCCGTCGCGGCGGATGAGCACATGGGCGGCCACGCGCAAATGGTGGATGCCCTCAAAATAGGGGTGCGCATCCTTGGGCAGGGTGTTGGTAAACAAGCGGTCAATCCACTCGCCCCCAAACTCACCCGGCGGCAAGCTGATACAATGGACGACAATGAGTGAAATATCATCGTCTGTAGACCTTTCATTATAATTGGGTGAGGGGACAATCCTCTCGGCTTCTTTCAGCCAGCCATCAGCAATGTTTAATATCATGGTTTACAGCGTTTTCAGCAGCAAGGAGTTACTTGGTAGTATTTATGTACAGCATTTTTATCTTAACAAAGGGAAATTATAGCAAGGATGTTCAATCAAACCATCTTATGTGTATGTGCCTTGCAAAATGATACAACCTAAAAGTAACTCTCTGATATTAAAAACGCTGTAACGGAACATGACATGACGATAAGAGTACGCTATTTCGCTAGTTTACGCGAAAAAATGGGCCGTATCGAGGACACTTTGGTGGCCGAGGACATAGCAACGGTTGGCGATGTCTGGAGAGTCGTCAGCACAGGACAGCCCTTGCCCGAGCAGCTTCTTTGCGCGGTTAACATGGAATACGCCGAAGCATCTGCCCCAGTCAAAGACGGGGACGAAGTGGCGTTTTTCCCGCCCGTGACCGGGGGGGCGGAATGACTGTCATTCTTTGCGAATCCGAGTTTTCACCTTATGCGGAACTAGATGCCTACCAGCAGGGGGAGAATGCGGGCCGTTACGGTGCCACGGCGGTTTTTGTCGGGACGATGCGCGATCTGAATCTAGGCGATGAAGTGGCGCAGATGACTTTGGAACATTACCCCGGCATGACCGAGCGCCGTTTGGAGCAAATCGTGCTGGAGGCCCAAGCCCGCTGGGATTTGCTGGATGCCTTGGTGATCCATAGGGTGGGCGCAATCAAACCGGGCGAGGCCATCGTCCTCGTTGCGGTTTGGACCCGGCACCGTGGCGAGGCCTTTGCAGCCTGCCGGTATATCATCGAGGAACTCAAACACACCGCACCGTTTTGGAAAAAGGAGACCATCAAGGACGGTGAACGGTGGGTGGAGAGCAATACTTAATGAGCATGATTCTTCACAACCAGGATTTTTATGCCTGGACACAACAACAGCTCGCTTTGTTAAAGCAGGGCAATTTTTCGCAGCTTGATCTTGCGAACCTAATTGACGAGGTGGAAAGCATGGGAGCAAGCGAGCGGCGCGAACTGTATAGCCGTTTCTTAGTATTGGTGCATCATTTGCTGAAATGGCAATTCCAACCGGAAGAGCGGTCCAACAGTTGGCGTTCCACTATCGTTGAACAACGCGACCAGTTGGAAATCCTGCTCGGGCAAAGCCCATCCTTGCGTCGCCTGTGTGAGGAAGCCTTGATCGATACCTACCCGCGCTCACTCAGAAAAGCCGTGGCTGAAACAGGGCTACCTACCTCGACTTTCCCTAAGGATTGCCCTTATACTGTCCAACAGGTTTTGGCGTTTGATTTTTTTCCAAAATAATACAGCGTTTTCAACATCAAAGAGTTACTTGATAGCTGGAATGAAAGGGCAAAACATTCAGTTAACTTGAAACGTTAGCTGAATATCCTTTATTAGGTATTTTTTAAAGATGAAAATGCTGTACATAAAGATATCCCCATGCTTCACATACCATTTTCATAAACGTATGCCAACCAATTATTTAAACGCGTATAATAATGCACTTATGGGCTTCCCCCAACGCGTTAATGCGCAAAAGGCTTGTTCCGTCGATTT
>CAIZPP010000156.1 GCA_903934875.1 uncultured Methylococcaceae bacterium | reverse complement strand
TGTTACGCAACCGTGTAGGCTGTAGCCCGGATGTTGTGGAGTGCGGCGACTCGTCGCCGCCTTTTGCGTCCAGCGGCGACGAGTCGCCGCACTCCACAAGTTGCCATCCTCTAGCGATGACTGCGTAACATCAGTTAAGAAAGGACGCAGAGCGTCGGCGGAGGCATTCCCACGCTGGAGCGTGGGAACGATCACTGTCTAGGTATAGCTTCATGCCTTACTCCTCGCCATCCGCTAGCGGAAAAAGCTGCTGCATCAAGCCTTTTTTGTGGGTTTTCAGTGTGGCAAGCTTTTGGGTTTGGGCGGTGATGAGGTCGTCGAGGAAAGACAGGCAGGAGGCGATTTTTTGTTGTTCTTTCTTCTTCGGTACGAGCATAGGTAGACTTTTTAATTCATCCAAACCAATTCGCTTTCTTGTAGAGCCTGTTGCCGTTTTTTCAACCAAAGAGCGAAACTGAATAAAGTTGATCAGCGAGTAAATAAAATATTTGCTATTTGATTTCTCATCAACTACCAAGCGGATTCCATCAGAACACATCACATATCTCTTATGGGTGTCGGGAATGAGGCAAGCCCGACCAACTGGATCACCCATCTTTGATAAAATAATATCACCGGGGTATATATTGTTGCTTAGAAGCTCATCGGCCTTTTCTTCGGAAGTGAATATTTGGTAATCACCTATAAACTTAGCATCACCAATATTTTTTAGCTGAATTATGCGAATACCATTATCAACGTAATCCGAAGATTTAAGGTTTGAACCAAATGGCCCGCCAATGAAGCTCCACTTCACTTTTTTATCAGCGGTATCAATTAACTTTTTTCCTCCCACTCCCCCGCATCCCGAAACTCAGGAAAGCGCAGCTTGGGAAGAGTTTCGCCTTCGGCGGGGAAAAGCTGCTGCATCAGCCCTTTTTTATGGGTCTTGAGCGTGGCTAGCTTTTGGGCTTCGGCGGTGATCCGTTCGTCGATGGAAGACAGGCAGTCGGCGATTTTTTGTTGTTCGGATAATTCCCTCTCATGTGGAGGAACCGGAATAGGCAAAGTAGAGTATTCGTTACCATTTATGCCTGGTTGACCACTACGCGCAGAAGTAATACCGACCCAATTCCAATACTGCTGCGTAGAAATAAAGTTGAACAGAAAAGTAGAGTCTATCTTTTTAGGATTTGGCTTTATTCTTATCAAAAATCCAGCAAAAACCAGTTTGCCATCTTCCTTTCTGAATTTGTACGATTTACCAACACTTGCTCCTGTTCGAGCCAGAACAATATCACCTTCAATCAGATAGTTTTCCTCTGTCGTATTAATAGAAACAGAGGTTTTTTTATCGCGAAGAAAATAACCTTCATCGGAGATGTCGGTTATTCGTAGATAAGCGGGCAAATCTTCTGAATAGGGAACGGCTGGCGCATTCACCCCATAGTCAGGATGGACCAATAAAAGCTCTCCTAATCGTTTATTCTTCCACTCCCCCGACTCCCGAAACTCAGGAAAGCGTAGCTTGGGCACCAAGTGGCATTTATTCACTGGCGCGGGCATGTCACAAATCCTCAACCCTGAATTCGCTATAACCTTCGTAGTAATAGCTGATGTCGATGCCTTTCATGAATAGTTTGCGGTCGTTGATTTTGTCGGTCAGGGCGGCTTTGAGCAGGTGCTTGATTTCCAGGTCAATCTAACTAATAATGAATGTTCAATCAATTTCTGACTTAAAAAATATCTGGCAACAACCATACGCCTTATCAAGTAACCGATTGATGTTGAAAACGCTGTCAGTATGGTACGTTCTAAAATGGGATATCGTCATCAAACCCATCATCCATCCCTTTGCTAAAGGCAGGGTCGGGTTGGCGCATGGGTTCCGGCGGGGGTGCGTAGCGTTCGGCTTGGTCGTAGCGCGAAGCGGGGGCTGGCTGGGGTGCTGCGGGGGCATAGCCGCCAGACCGGGCGGCCGAAGACGATTCGCCTACGCGGTCAAGCATTTGCATGTCGTTGGCGATGATTTCTGTGGTGTAGCGCTTTTCACCGTTTTTCTCCCATTGTTGGGTTCTGATGCTGCCCTCAATGTAAACCTTGGCCCCTTTTTTCAGATATTCACCGGCGATTTCGGCCAGACGCTGATAGAAGACCACCCTGTGCCATTCCGTGCGCTCTTGGGGTTGGCCGGTGTTTTTGTCCTTCCAGGTTTCACTGGTCGCTAAGCGGATGGTGGTTACCGCGCCGCCGCTAGGCATGTAACGAACTTCAGGGTCAGCCCCAAGGTTGCCGATTAAGATGACTTTGTTAACGCCGCGACTGGCCATGGTATATCTATTCTCCGTTGTTGGTGGGGGAGTGGTGTTGGGTTGCCTCACATGATAGCGAAAACTTAGTGTCAAAGGGAAGCGGGTTTTATGCGGTTCGCCACAGTCTTGCCACTGCAATCGGGAGCAACCCGGCCAGCACCAGCCCGCCGAATCCCAGCCCGACCTCAATCGCATCCATGCCCAATTTAATCGACAAGGTATATAGCCCGACCATGCCCAGCATGGCTAGATTCTCAAATAGGTTCTGGATCGCCACGGCGTGTCCCGCTCCCACGGTCTCGTGTCCGCGCTCTTGCAACAAGGCGTTCAACGGCACGACGAACAAGCCACCGCACAGTCCAACCACGACCAACAATACGACCGTTTCCGGGATGGCCTGCGCTTGCGTGAGCAACATGATGACCGGCCCTAGCAGCAGACCGGGAAGCAAGGACCGGTTCACCGTTTCCAACTTGATCCACCAAGATGCCAGCCCCGCTCCTAGGGCGATGCCGACGGCCACCGCCGCGTTTAGCTTGGCCGGTGTAGACGTATCGCTGATCTGCAACACCAACGGAACCCAGGCCACCAACAATAGGCGCAGGGTCGCGCCGCTGCCCCAGAACAGGCTGGTGCAGGCGAGTGAGAAGCTTACGTCACGATCCTTCACCAGCAGCAGCGTGGTGTGGATAAAGTCCACCAGCATAGCCCAAGGGCGGAAACGCACTCCGGGGTGCGCGGCGGGCAAGCTTGGGATCAAGCAATTCGCCAACATGGCGACGAAATAGCAGCACACTACGCTCCAAAGACCGAGTGGAACGGATTGATCCGCCAGCCAACCGCCAGAACCCACGCCTAACAGGATGGCGACGATGGTGGAGCCTTCCATCAGACTATTGGCTTTTACCAGCTTTTCCGCCGTGACGAGTTCCGATAGGATGCCGTATTTGGCCGGGGAGTAGGCCGCCGCCCCGGCACCTACGATGCCGTAAGCCAGCAGCGGATGGACCCCGGCTAGCATCGCGCTAGCGCCTAGCAATTTCAGTCCGTTGGAGAGCATCATCACCCGCCCCTTTGGCTGGGCATCGGCAAAAGGGCCGGCGAAAGGGGCCAGCAGTACGAAGGCCAGCACAAAGAACTCCTGCAACAGCGGCACCCACTCGTCCGGGTGGTGTTGTGTCCGTACCAAGGCAATGGCGACGAACAGCAGGGCATTGTCCGCCAGCGCGGACAGAAACTGGGCAACCAATACGGCAGGCAGCCCAGGTTGGAGGGTGTTTGCAAGAGTATCATCACTCATT
The DNA here is from genome assembly GCA_903934875.1 of uncultured Methylococcaceae bacterium. Classification (GTDB taxonomy): domain Bacteria; phylum Pseudomonadota; class Gammaproteobacteria; order Methylococcales; family Methylococcaceae; genus Methylumidiphilus. The sequence continues at coordinate 4,104 of CAIZPP010000156.1, read as the reverse complement.
TGGGCTTTCTCTTAAGGGTTGCCATGAAAGAACGGTATCCCAGTAGGGTACGCTGTGCGTACCATTGTAAACTCCTGAAGGTAAGCGCAGTGTCGCATATCATAGTCAGTGCAGTCATGCCAGAGAAAGCGTAAAATGGAAATCTTGAAAGGATGGTTGTACCCCGTCACTTTTTTGCGTATTTTTGAACTATACCAGGAGAAAACCTAATGAAGACTATTTCTATGACGTTTGGCATTACATTGTTGCTGCTGGCCGCTATTTCGGATGCGCAGGCGGTTGTCTGCGCGGCAGGTGCATGGCATGCGGGCTGCGCCGGACCTCACGGCGCGGTGGTGGTTCCCAAGGCTCCGGTAGTCGTTGCGCCCAGAGCACCCGTCGTCGTGGCACCCGCTAGGCCCGTTGTGGTGGCTCCTGGAAGAAATTGCGCCTATGTCAATGGCGCGAGAGTGTGTAGATAGCTATGCAAGCCGTCTGCCGTTGGCCTAAGTGCCACTGCAAGCCTCCCTCCCAGCAGATCACTGCCATTAAGTTAAGCCGTTCGTGGTGAGCTTGTCGAACCATGAACGGCTTAACAATCTAATGCCACAGGATTTTTTGTTCACCCTTCGACAAGCTCAGGGCGAACGGAAAATCCTTAACTTAATGGCAGTGCTCCCGGTAGCTAGGGGCTTAGGGACTAGGCTTTTATATTCAGGGCTTTGCATACAGCAAACGTTTGCAAGTTAGGGATTTGGTATGGGACAAGAAATCGGCCTTCTCCAATTCGAGCCTGAGGATTTCGTGCTGTTTGAACGTCGGCTTGCCAACGAAACTGAATTGCTGGCAGAGTGGTTGCGTGTTGGCCGCTTTCCAGGGGCTGTCCATGTCGGCGGTTTTGAATTGGAGTGTTGGCTGATTGACAGGGAGCTTTTCCCGGCCCCCATAAACGAGCGCTTTCTGGCGCGTTTGAGCAACCCCTTGGTGGTGCCTGAGTTGTGCAAGTTCAATATTGAACTCAATGGCACTCCCCAGCCGCTGAAGGGCAATGCGCTTTCGCTGATGGAGCAGGAGTTAAGCTGCACTTGGCGGCAGTGCTTGCAAGTGGCGGGCGAGTTGGAAAGCACGCTGATCTTAATTGGCATCCTACCCACGGTCAGAGATTTCGACTTGTCCCTGGGTAATGTTTCCCCATTAAACCGCTATCGTGCGTTGAATGCCGAAATTATCAAGCGCCGCTTATGCCAGCCACTGCGCTTGAAGATTGAAGGCGACGAGCGGCTGGTCCTGATGCATGAGGATGTGATGTTGGAGGCGGCGACAACTTCCTTCCAAGTGCATCTGCAGGTGCCGGCGGATGAGGCGGTTTGCTATTTCAACGCTTCGCAGATTCTGTCCGCCCCCTTGGTGGCAGTGTCCGCCAATTCGCCGTTCCTGTTTGAAAAGCAATTGTGGGACGAAACGCGCATTCCCTTGTTCGAACAATCGGTGGATACTTGCGCGGAGCGCCGGGTGACTTTTGGCGTTGCCTACCTGAAAGAGTCCCCGGTCGAGAGTTTCATCGACAATCAGCAGCGCTTTCCGGTATTGCTGCCGGTTGATCTGGGGGACGATGCTGCCCAATTCAAGCATCTACGCCTACACAATGGAACCATTTGGCGCTGGAACCGCATGTTGGTTGGCCAGGATGTAGTGGGAACCCCGCATTTGCGCATTGAACACCGGGTGATGCCGGCGGGGCCTTCCATCGTCGATATGATCGCCAACGCCGCGCTTTACATAGGCGCGGTGCATGTCCTCGCCAGACGGGGCCGCCCGCCGGAAGCGCTGTTGGCGTTTCATGATGCCCACGCCAATTTCTACCGGGCTGCCCGCAATGGGCTGAGATCGGAGTTGACATGGCTAGGTGGCGAGGCCGTCAGTGTACGGGAGTTATTACTTGGCGAATTGATCCCCATGGCCTACGAGGGATTGGGGCAACTGGGCATTGATGAAGGTGACAGCCGGAAGTACCTCAGCATCATCCGCGACCGGGTGCAAAGCGGACAAAACGGCGCGGCTTGGCAGAAGGCGTACATCGAGAGCCACGGGCGCGATTTTTTTGGGCTTACGTCCGCGTATCTGCAACACCAGCAAGCCGGGAGGCCGGTGCATGAATGGGATATTTGAATGTTGAATATAATTGACGCATTGCCCGCCGGCTTTTTTGCAACCACTGCCGGTGATTTACATAGTTTGTTGAGTGGGCCGACGCTGATCCATTTGCCGGGCCGTCGCAGCGAACCGCTGTTCGTCTCCATCTTGCTCCACGGCAACGAGGATACTGGCTTGAAGGCTGTGCAGAAGGTTCTGTCCCGTTACCGTGGTAAACCCCTGCCTAGGGCCTTGTCCTTGTTCGTCGGCAATGTCGAGGCAGCTCGGGAGGGTGTGCGGCGGCTGGACGGCCAGCCGGACTTCAACCGCATCTGGCCGGGGTGTGAAAGCCAAGGCTCGCCGGAGGAACGCATGATGGCGCAAGTGGTGGAGGCAATGCGCCTGCGCAATGTGTTCGCCAGCATTGACATCCATAACAACACCGGGCTAAACCCGCATTATGCCTGCATCAACCGCTTGGACCAGAATTTCTTCCATCTTGCCAGACTGTTTTCGCGCATCACCGTGTATTTTGTCCTGCCCGTAGGTGTGCAGGCAATGGCGTTTGCCGCACTGTGTCCGGCGGTGACGGTGGAATGCGGCAAGGCGGGGGCAGGGGCCTCAGACGACCACGCCGCTGACTTCGTCGATGCCGCGTTGCATCTGGACCACTTTCCCATCCACCCGGTGGCCCGCCATGACTTGGACCTTTACCACACGGTCGCCCTCGTCAAAGTGCCGGAAACCATCGGATTCACCTTCGGCCAAGGTGAGGCGGACATCGTCTTCGTGGATGATCTTGACCATTTCAATTTTACCGAGCTTCCCGCAGGGACAAGCTTTGGCCAAGTTGCGCCCGACGGCTCCTTGCCGCTTCAGGCCTATAACGATGAAGGTAGGGATGTGGCAGCGAATTATTTCGAAATACGCGACGGGGAATTACTGACCCGCCAGCCGGTGATGCCCGCGATGCTGACCCGCAACGAACGCATCATCCGCCAGGATTGTTTGTGCTATTTGATGGAGCGCTTGCCGTATGAGGGGGTGTAGTAGGTCTACGCGTTGCAGAATCCTTGCGCATCGGAGTGCAATAGTTTAAGTTGAAGCGATGAAAACCGACAGCCTTTTCTACCGCCTAATGCAGGCCGAGCCTACCCTCGCCTTTGAGCTTGCCGGATTGACCGTGCTGGAACCTGAGGGTTATGCATTCATCTCGCAGGAAATAAAACAAACCGCGTTCCGAGTGGATGGCATCGCTGAACCGCCCGCTGACCGGCCCGAAGCGCCTAGGGGCTACGTCGAAGTTCAGTTTCAGCCCGACGAGCACTTCTATGCACGTTTTTTCAGCGAGATACTACTTCACCTCCGCCAATATCCTAGTTCCCATCCTTGGCAAGCCGTCGTGATTTACCCTAGCGCAGCCGTTGAGCGGCTTTCCCCGGCAACCGTCCCCTTTCTCACGCTACCCAACCTGAGCAGAGTCTACTTGGACCAATTGCCACTGCTAGACAGCGCTAACCCCAAACTTTGGCTAATTGCCCTAATCGTCACCGATACCAGCAAAATCACCCCTATTGTGCGGAAAGTCCATGCCCATTGGGAAAGCCAACCCACAGACGGCATCGACTGGCTGGAATTGCTGGAAACCGTGCTAGTCTATAAACTACCCACATTCACCCGAGAGGAGATTCAAAAAATGCTCAATTTTAACGACATTAGTTTGAAACAAACCCGGTTTTATCAAGACGTATTCGGAGAAGGGCGCGAGGAGGGGCGTGAGGAGGGACGCGAGGAGGGACGCGTAGCAGGAGAAGCGGCCATGTTGCTACGCCTGTTGGAGCGTAAGTTCCATACCTTGCCTGAGTCGGCCCGCCAGCGTGTTGCCACTGCCGATGCCGAAACCCTGTTGGCATGGGGCGAGCGCGTCCTTGATGCCAACAGCCTGGATGAGGTTTGGGGGCATTAGGTGATTTCCACTGATGAATCCACCTA
>CAIZPP010000155.1 GCA_903934875.1 uncultured Methylococcaceae bacterium | reverse complement strand
GTCCCGATTTGCATTGATGTACAGCGTTTTTTCTTAACAAAGAAAAATAATAAAGGATGCTCAATCAAACCAGCCTGTGTGTGTGCTTTGCAAAATGATATAACCCAACAAGTAACTCTTCGATATTAAAAACGCTGTAAGGCATGAGCGACATATTCATCGGCTATTCGAGGACTGACAGCACGATAGCCCGGCAACTCACGGATTGTTTGGAGGCGGAGGGCTGGACCGTCTATTTGGACGTGCAAACCCCAATCGGGCGGCGCTGGCACCAAGAAATCGAGCACCAGCTTCATGCCGCCAAAGCGGTGGTGGCCCTGTGGTCGGCGCGGTCCAGAGACAGCGATTATGTGTTGGAGGAGGCCGAGTACGGCAAGCGCCACCATATCTTGTTTCCCGCCTTCATCGAAGCGGTGGACTTCCCCTATGGTTTTAGCCGCATCCAAACTGCCGATATGGTCGGCTGGAACGGTGAGCCTGGCCATCCGGGTTTAGTGTTATTATTGGCCGCGCTCAGGGGGCATTTAGGCGTAAAAACACCCCCGACCAGCCCGTTCATCCCCGGATCAAGCTTCCGCGACAAGCTAAAAATCGGCGGTGAAGGCCCGGCTATGCTGGTGATTCTGCCAGGACGGTTTCTGATGGGTTCGCCGACCAATGAACCAGAACGGTTTGGCGATGAAGGCCCGCAACACGAGGTCATCATCAAAACACCCTTCGCGCTGGGGCTGTCCGCAGTGACGTTTGCCGATTACGACCTGTTTTGCCGCAACACCAGCCGGGGCTTGCCCAGTGACCTAGGTTGGGGCCGGGACAATCGCCCGGTGATTAACGTGTCTTGGAACGATGCGCAAGCCTATTGTGCGTGGTTAAATCAACAGACCGGGTGTGGCTACCGCCTACCCAGTGAAGCCGAGTGGGAATATGCCTGCCGCGCCGGCACCGCCACACCGTTCAGCTTCGGCAGCAATATCAGCCCGCAACAAGTCAACTATGACGCCAACTACCCTTATGCCGGAGGAATTAAGGGCCAGTATCGGCAGCAAACCGTCCCGGTCCAGTCCCTGCCGCCAAATGCTTGGGGTTTGTATGAAATGCACGGCAATGTTAAAGAATGGGTGCAGGATGCATGGCATGGCAATTACGAGGGCGCACCTACTGATGGCAGTGCTTGGGAACAGGGCAGGGCCGGGGCGGATGACGCTGGCGCGGGCCGTGTGCTTCGCGGCGGGTCCTGGGACCGCGGCGCGAGGTACTGCCGTTCTGCGTATCGTTTCGACTTCCAGCCCGACAACCGCTACTACAGCATTGGCTTTCGTTGCGCCCGAGTTCAGGTCGTGAGCTAAGGGGCTGCTGCGGCAAGCATCCGCCCGGACCGCCAAGCGGAGCGCCGGCGGTTAAGGGCGGAGCGTAGCCGCAGGGCCGTAACGCGGTAAGACGTAATTCGTAATGCGTGGTTCTGCTCGTTCCCAAGCTCCTGCTCTCATCGTTATGCACACGTCGCGCCGAGCCAAAAATGCCGTCATTCCAGCAGGGATGCAGGAATCCAGTGCCATGGACGGTAACTTGTCAGTTACACAAGTACCTGATTCAGATGGTCTCTGCCCGACAGCATCATGTCCTTGGGTACACGAGCGCTTGTCGTTGTTTTAAACTTTGCCATCCTTGGACGCTGGATTCCGGCATCCATGACCGGAATGACGGCGCTTTATCTAACATCGGCATTTGTGTATAACAATGAGAGCCAGAGCTTGGGAACCAGTGTAAGCCCTCATCCCCGGCCCTTCTCCCGTGGGGAGAAGGGAGAAAAGCCCATATCCAGAACTGCTGTTTGACATGTCGCAACCGCCACTTTCCGCCTCAACCCTACACCTAATCCTCCTCCGCCACCCGCCTGCACCGTGCTATTGGATAGCCTACAGCGGCGGCATGGACTCCCATGTTTTGCTGCATCTTTGCGCCAGCCTAAAAGAGCAATCCCAGACTATGGAATTCCAAGCGGTCCATGTCCACCACGGTTTGCAAGCCTCCGCCGACACCTGGGCCGCACACTGTGCCAAAATATGCAGTGATTTGCATCTGCCTTTGTTGACGATCAATGTGGATGCCCGTGCCAAACTGGGTGAAAGCCCGGAGGAGGCGGCACGTCGTGCCCGTTATTCGGCATTACAGGCGTCGATGTCCAAAGGCGATATCGTCCTCACCGCCCAACACCGTGACGACCAGGCGGAGACTTTATTACTGCAACTCGTGCGCGGCGCGGGTTTGGCCGGGCTGGCCGCGATGCCGGAAATCGCACCCTCAGGCGCAGGTTTCTTGCTGCGCCCTTTGTTGCCGTTTGCCCGTGCGGATTTGCGGGCTTATGCCTTGGCGCATGGACTGCGTTGGATCGAAGACCCTAGCAACGAAGACAGCGCATATGACCGCAATTTTCTGCGCCGGGAGATTATCCCTAAGCTAGAACAACGCTGGCCGGCCTTGTGCAAGACCCTGTCGCGCACCGCCGGGCTTTGCGCCGAGGCCCAACAACAACTGGGCGACTTGAGCAAAGACCTGTGCCGCGCGGCTTTGAACGCCGACGGACTCAGCCTGGGCGTGGCCGCATTGCGAAGCTTCCGTGCAGCCGATCAGCGCTTGGTGTTGAGGGAATGGATGCGGATGCGTGGGTTTAGGATGCCGTCCCAGGCAGTCATAGGGAGAATCATGCAGGAGGTATTGCCAGCCCGGCCAGACAAAATGCCGGTGGTTTCTTGGCGTGAGGGCGAGGTGCGGCGCTATCGGGACGGGCTTTATTTGCTGCCTCCCCAAGCAGATTTCGACACCGCCACCGTGCTGCACTGGGATGGGCTAGTCCCTGTTAAACTGCCTGATGACAATGGCGAACTGTCAGCCGAGGCCACCGCCGCGCGGGGAATAGCCCAAGATATCTGGCGGAAAGGCAATATCAGCGTTCGTTACCGACTAGGTGGCGAGCGTTGCCGCCTGTCTGGTAGAAGCGGAACCCACGAATTGAAAAAGCTGTTACAGGAAGCTGGAATTTTACCTTGGTTGAGGGAGCGAATTCCCTTGATCTACATCGGCGGCGAATTGGCGGCGGTTGCCGGGCTGTGGGTTTGCGAACCCTTTGCCGGACGGGAGGGAGGGGATAACATCCGGTTGATTTGGCTGCACTCGTAGGATGGGCAAAGGCCGCAAGGCCGTACCCATCGTGTACGACTAGGTTTGCTTAGGCGAGCCGCCCGAAGGGTACGGGACACGGATGACCCGTATGCATCCAGCGTCCAAGCATGCCCTGAGCTTGTCGAAGGGGATGGCAAGCTACGGGCTACGGCAAGCCTATCGTAAGCTTGAGGCTTCACGTCCCTGTGACTGGATTCCTGCATCCCTGCTGGAATGACGGCGTTTTACCCAAAACGCTGTAGCCTATGCATCTTCCTTAGGCGATTTCTCCCCGCCAGCAAACGTTTCGGCTTCCCCGGCGGCTTCATTCCCATTCGTATCAGCGGTATCAGTCTCATCCCCTGCTTGGCCGTTGTCATTACCCGCTGCGGTGTCAGGTTTGGCCGGACGTCTTCGGCTACGACTGCGGCGGCGCGTGGGTGTGCGGCGTGGCTCGGTGGCGCTGGCCTCATCATTAGGCGTGTAATCGGTATTTTCATTTCCCGGTTGCGGTCCCTCGTCCTCTATGGCCTCATCCTCTACCTGATCAATTCTGCCGGGGGGCATGTGCTCCGTCGTGGCTACTTCCCGTGCCGCTGATTCATGCGGGTTCCCATGCTGTAGTGGCGGATTTTGCAAAGGTGGGGTCGCTTCGACCAATGGGCTTGCGGGTGGCTCGGCCTCCAAGGGCGGTTGGTGCAGCCGTATGTTTTCTTGCGCTTCCGTTTGGACCGTTGCGGGGGATTTGACCTCTGCTTCGGATTGATCCGGTATCTGCGCATCGTCTGCGGCAGCGCTATCCTCTGGCTTCGCGTCCTGCTCAGGCGTAGCGTCTAGGGACGGTTCAACCCAGTCAATATAAGTGGTGGCCGGACGCGGGCGGGGGGGCCTTTGCTGATGTCTGCGGGGGACCGCTTCTGCCCTGGGTGGATGCCGGTGTCCGGTCGTTTCCTGCTTCTCTGGTTCGGCAAGGGCAGCGGTGGAAGCCGGTTCACTCTCACTAGAAACAAAGCCAGCCTCCGCCACGGCAGAAAAAGACGGGAGGCCATCTTGGGCCAAGCCGTTTTCGACTGCTGCGCTTACTGGGGTTTCGGAAACATTGGCCTCGCCCGGCTCCAGTTCTTGGGTTCCGTCCTCGCCAGAAACAATGCGTCCCCCCCCTTGGTTTCGGTTGCCACCCTCTCCCCTACGCCCGCGCCGCCGCCTGGAACCGCGCCGGGTGCCTTCACGCTTGGTTCCGTTGTCAATCGTGGGAATGCCGTCATCTTCCGTGGGGGCGGGGCTTTCTAAACTTGCCGTCCCATGAGTGGGTGTTTGCATAGCAAAGCTGGGAACGGCACCCGAAGAAATGGTACCGTGCCTGGGCATGATTTGGCGGCGAACGGACGGCTGTTCCTGGGTTTCTTGCTTGGCCTGCATTTCCGTGCGGACGGGGCGTTCGGCTGGTGTTCGTTCCGCAGGCGGTTTGTCGCGCCGCGCTTGCTGGCGTTGGGGGCGTGAAGCTTGGCCGCGGCGGTCTTGCCTGTCCTGTTGCTGCGGGCTGCTCCTATCCTGTGGCGGCTGTTGGTTGGGCCGGTCTTGGATGACAGGTATGGGCCTAGGCGGTGGGGGTTGGTGGGATTTGACCGGCAGTGTCTCCGCCTCATCTTCATGTTTGCCGGTGAGGATGTTGAGGAAGCGCTTAATGAGCCCCCCGCCAACGGCAGGCACCGTAGCTTGTGGTGGCCGCAGTTCCGCTGGGGACGGGGCCAATGGGGAAGGGGAGGGGGGCAGGAATTCCCTAACGGCAGCTTTTTCCGCCATTGTAGGTACATCACGCACGAACTCCGGCAGCGAGTGGGTTTCCGTGCGGATCAGTTGGTAGCTGGATGTCTTCGGTTGCTCTTCATCGCCGACATTGGTGCGGATGCGCTGGATGTCGAAATCCGGTGTCTCCATGTGCTTGTTGGGCACGATAATGATGTCAACACCCTGCCGCTTCTCGATTTGTTCTATGCCCGAGCGCTTTTCGTTGAGCAGATAGGTAGCCGATTCGATGGGTAGTTGGGCGATGATTTTATCGGTGTTCTTTTTCATCGACTCCTCTTCAAGGATGCGGAGCACCGATAGGGCCAAGGACTCGATATTGCGGATGCTGCCCTGTCCCTTGCAGCGCGGGCAGGTGATCAAGCTGGCTTCGCCCAAGGAGGGGCGCAGGCGCTGGCGGGACATTTCCAATAAGCCGAAGCGGGAAATCCGTCCGAGTTGGATGCGTGCGCGGTCTAGCTTGAGCGCGTCGCGAAGGCGGTTTTCCACGGAGCGCTGGTTGCGGGCCGCCATCATGTCGATGAAGTCGATCACGAACAGGCCGCCTAGGTCGCGCAGCCGCAATTGGCGGGCGATTTCATCGGCTGCTTCCAGATTGGTGTTAAGAGCGGTTTCTTCGATATCGACACCCTTGGTGGCGCGGGCCGAGTTGATGTCGATGCTGGTCAGTGCCTCGGTGTGGTCAATGACAATGGCCCCGCCTGAGGGCAGCGGCACTTCCCGGCTATAGGCGGTTTCAATTTGGCTCTCGATCTGGTAGCGGCTGAACAAGGGCACCGGGTCTTGGTAAAGCTTGGCCTTGTGTATAAACTGCGGCATCACCTGCTGCAAAAAGTTGATGACCAGCTTATGGGTGTCACGGTTGTCGATCAGAATCTCGTCGATATCGCCGCGCAGATGGTCGCGCAGGGCGCGGATGATGACATTGCTTTCTTGGTAGATCAGAAACGGGGCGGACTTTTCCCTGCCCGAAGTCTCAATGGCCTCCCACAATTGCAGCAAATAGTTAAGGTCCCATTGCAATTCCTCGACCGTCTTGCCCCCGCCCGCCGTGCGGATGATCAAGCCCATGCCTTCGGGGATTTGCAGGGCGCTCATCACATCGCGCATGTCCGAGCGCACCTCGCCCTCAATGCGGCGGGAAATGCCGCCGGCGCGGGGATTGTTCGGCATCAGCACCAAATAGCTGCCTGCCAGACTGATATAAGTGGTCAGCGCCGCGCCTTTGTTGCCGCGCTCTTCCTTTTCAATTTGGATGACGAGTTCCTGGCCTTCCCGCAGCAGGTCTTTGATGTTGCGGCGGGAGAATTCCTCGTCATGCTGTAGGCCCAAATAGGCCGGGGAAATTTCTTTGAACGGCAGAAAACCGTGACGGTCTGACCCGTAGCTTACAAAGGCCGCTTCCAGGCTGGGTTCGATCCGGGTGATGGAACCCTTGTAAATATTCGATTTCTTTTGTTCCTTTGAGGGGATTTCTATGTCAAAGTCGTACAGTTTCTGACCGTCTACCAAGGCAACCCGCAGTTCCTCGGGTTGGGTGGCATTGATTAACATTCTTTTCATTCGGCTGTTCCTTTAGCGTCTTGACGGGTAAGCGAGCGAATATGATTCGCACGGGGGCTTGGCCTTTAAGTCAAACCAAAGCGGTCAGTTGCGATGTCCATGGCATACACATAACATGACGCGGTCTTGTTAAGGTCTAGCGTAAGTCCTCCGCAGTGCGGGCATTATCGCGGCCGGCTCCCTGTTAGTTTAGGTTCGGCTGTCGTTCCAGGCAAAACGCCGGTTTCGCTCATCGTGGGTCGAGCGATTAAACCCTGTTCTTATTGCTTTTAAGGGCGTTTTTTGGTTGGCGGATGGGCATCATCCGCCTTAAAGTTTTATTCTGTTTTGGCATTATTCGCGAAGCGATCCGTTGCCAGTCAGCGCTTCGGGTTCGGCAGGCTGCACTATGCGCCTATACAATGATACCTTAAGATTGGGCCAAAAAGGCACCGTTCGCACCGGACTTGCTTACACTATAGCAATCTTGAGAAAAATCATCAATTTTCATGTGATGGAATGAAAATAGTGCTTAGTAGTCGGACTGCTGCAACTAATGCTTAGTTCCGCAATACAGCGTCTTTGAGCAAACGGATATCGGCGAAACGTCCCCTGCAACGACCGTGTTAGGACTTGGTCAGCAGGAAGTATACTTCGGAATTGAGCAGGGCGCCTAATGGGGGGATAGGGCTGAACCACTTCTTGCATACCTGGAAGTTTTCCTGAAGTTGGCGCTCGAAGGCACGGTAGTCGAAGCCTAAGTGGTGAAAGTGAAAAGCAAAGCCTGGGGCAATCTCGGCCACGGGTCGGTCAAGCGGCGGGCATCCTATAAACGCGCGCAAGACGTTAGCGGGACTTGCATCAAAGCTGCCGTAGCGACGGCACATGCGGAAAACACCTTTGGCCAAGGCGGGAAGAAATATCTCATGGGGGACGCCAATGATGGCTTTGCCTTCGGGTTTTAGCAGGCGATGAATCTCTGTCAATGCGGATGAGCTTGCGTTTTCGGGCAGGTGCTCAAATACCTCCAGGCAGAACACGTAGTCAAATGTTCCTGATTCAATATTTTCTAGGCTATCGGTCACTACCACGCGCTCATATCCCGCCAGTTTTTGCTTGGCTTCAGAGGCGAGGGCGGGGGTTGGTTCGTAGGCCCAAGCGTCGATGCACCCCAGTTGTGCGATTTGACACACAAGCTCGCCATCGCCTGCGCCGAAATCAATAACGCGGATACCGTTGTGTTCCGCGTTCACAAAAGCGGCAAGCGCATCGCGGTAGCGGCATCTCTGCAGCCATCGCTTCAGAGTGTTGCGATCATGCGTGGTCAGGTCAGTGTATGGCATGGATAGAAAATGTCCAACTTTGTGTGCTCGGCCTTACCATGCCTTGTTTTTGGATGCGATTCATAGCCTGACACTGTCCCCCTTCGGCGGGTCACTGCCATTAAGTTAAGCCGTTCGTGGTGAGCCTGTCGAACCATGAACGGCTGAACATCCAACATGTTGGGATTTTCCGTTCACCCTTCGGCCCTTCGGCAAGCTCAGGACTCAGGGCGAACGGAAAATCCTTAACTGAATGGCAGTGCTTCGGCTGGATAGGCGATCAGTATGCGCCTTTTAAGCCTGATAAACTGAGGTTGTGCACAGTTTTCAATCAGGGGCAGGTGCCTAGTTTGAACTAGTTTTCATCGGTTTTCAACTCTCTTGTCAGCGAGGATAAGGCGACGAGTTCGTCGTGCAACTTCTGGGCGTGGCCGCCGTCATGGGTTATATTTTTATCCATGAGCGCAGCTCACACCGAACCTCACTCCACCATCCCCGACCTAACCGCGTAGCGCACCACGTCAGCCACGGTGTGCAAACCAAGCTTTTCCATAAAGCGCTCACGATAGGTGTCCACCGTTCTCGGGCTAATGCCCATGTCGCGGGCTATCTCCTTACTGGTCTTCCCCCAGGCAATCAGCCGAATCACATCCAACTCCCTAGGCGAAAGCGTTGTATACGACTTGCCTTGCCTTTGCCACTCACGAAGCTTGGCGCGTATGACTGGAGTCACAAAAGTGCCACCGGTGCTGACGGTTTGCACGGCCGTCACCAGTTCTTCGAAGGGATTATTTTTTAAGATGAAACCCGCGACACCAGCCTCTTGCGCAGCAACGGCGGACTGTAGGTCTTCCTGGGCAGTCAGTAAAATGACTTGGGTTGCCAATCCGGCCTGGCTTGCCTTGCGGGCGATTTCGATGCCCGTCATTTCCGGCAGGTGGATTTCCAGGATGGCCACATCAGGCTGCAATCTCTCAATGAAGCTCCATGCTTCTTGGCCGTTAATGGCCTCGGCCGAAAGGACGAACCCTTCTTGCATCCGCAGAAGAGCCTTCAGTCCTTGCCGGAATATGGTGTGTTTGTCCCCAATTAAGATAGATATTGGAGTGGTGCGATTGCCTAGGATTGGAAAACTTAAATTGATTCCGTATTGGCCCATATGCTCCATTTCCTCTGCCGCCTAGTCAGTGCTCTTTACATTATGCGCACTTGGAAGTGTTGTTACTTGGATAGGGCTTACGCAAAAACGTCTACAACACCGTTCGCCCTGAGCCTGTCGAAGGGTGAACGGCACTTGCAACGCCCCTTCATGCTTCGGCAGGCTCAGCACGAACGGGGCATTGCGTAAGTCCTATTGGAGATACCTTAGCTTTACGCCGTGGTTTTTGTATATAGGAAAAAATCTGATTTTTTGGTCAAAAAAGCTATTTTTGAAAGATTCCATTTTCAAAACGGGCGACAAGTCCGGCATACAGGCGCAACATGAAGCCCGCTTGCGCTTGCAACTGGCAAAGCTAGACGCAGCCCAAAACCCGGAAGACATGGACTTGCCCAATTGGCGGCTACACCCGCTTAAGGGAAGTTTGAAAGACCATTGGGCCGTATGGGTAGACCGCAATTGGCGTATGACCTTTACGTTTAAAGGGAGTGATGCCGAACTAATTGACTATCAAGATTACCACTGAGGGCCTAACATGACGCAGATGCACAACCCGCCGCACCCCGGCGAGGTCTTAAAAGACGGGGTATTTACTGGAAGAGATGTTTCCATTGTCGGCTTTGCCAAGCGAATCGGAGTAACCCGCGTGGCATTGTCCCGCGTGTTGAACGGCAAGGCCGCAATCAGCCCGGACATGGCTTTACGCTTGGCGGATGCCTTAGGCGGTAGCGCCGAAAGCTGGCTACACATGCAAGCCAACTATGACCTATGGCGCGAGCGGCAAAAACCGCGACCGGCTATTGAGCGGTTACAGGTTCAAGGCTAGAGGAAAGACACCATGCACACCTTACAATTCGACGCACACACCGAACAAGCCATAAGCCAACTGGCGACACTGGCGGGAAGGATGCCGACCAATTCATAACAGACTTGGTTCTTGAGTTTTTGGAAAATGAGGATGATATGCAAGATGCCGAATCAGTCTTAACCGCCCTAGCCGAGGGCAGGGAAAGCACTGTTTCATGGGAAAGCGCCAAGACCGAGCATTGCTTATAAAATTCTGGCCAATAAAAAAGGCTTACATTTCTGCAAGCCTTTGTTTTTATCTGTGGTAGCGGGGATAGGATTTGAACCTATGACCTTCGGGTTATGAGCCCGAAAGTTTATGCGTTCCCTTGCGTTGATTGCCTACTATTTAATCATTGTTTATCAGTAGCTTAAAATAAATACAAAGAGTAGGTTTATTAAAAATAGTTCCTAAATATTCCCCAATGTTGATATAATATGCCTGCTATTTGCCTACTGGCTTCTTATGTGCAGACCCACGGGAACGCGAAAAAACTAGACAAAGGCATAGGCCGGACAGTAGGCAAAGGGGGCGATATGAGAACTAAATTCACGGCTGGAAGGGTAGCGGCTTTTCAATGTCCACAAGGCAAAGCACAGGCTTTCATGTGGGACACCGAGTCCAAAGGCTTGGGGCTTAAGGCTTCACCGGGCGGGGCCAAGCGGTATGTGCTGGAAAGCCGCCTACAATCAGGGGCAACCATCCGGCTTACCATTGGCGACGTGAAGTCTTGGAGCATTGACAAGGCGAGAGAGGAAGCCCGTGAGCTTCAAACCCTGATAGACCAAGGCATTGACCCGCGCCAGTTGAAGGCCGAGCAAGCCGCCAAAGTGGAAGCAACCAAAGTAAAAGCCAAGGCCGAAAAACAAGCCGCCAAGCTGGCAGAAAGCCGAAACGCATTGCTTGTTCAATCGGCATGGGATGCCTACCTTGCGCACCATGCTAGGCGATGGGGGGCAAGGCACATGACAGACCATTTGAACCTGTCACAAGCAGGGGGAGAATCCAAGAAGCGGGGTAAGGGGCTAACCGTCCAAGGTGTGCTTTATCCCTTGCTGCAATTGCGCATGGTGGACATAAACGCCGACACCTTGACCATATGGCAGGCCGCAGAAGCTGAAACCCGCGCCAACAATGCAAGGCAGGGGTTTGAAATGTTCCGTGCCTTCTGGCGTTGGTGCGCGACCGGTCGTTGTCAAGTAAGATGTCGCATTTTCAGCTTTGAGTTTGTGTGAGTTCCTGCTTTTTTTGATGGTCGGATTTGTCTGGGTTGAGGGAGACAGTTTCGGGTCTATTCCAATTGCGAATGTCGCCTGACCATCGT
>CAIZPP010000154.1 GCA_903934875.1 uncultured Methylococcaceae bacterium | reverse complement strand
CATTAGTGTATTATTATACGCCTTCAAATGATTGGTTGGTGTATGTTTCTTAAAAGGGTATGTGAAGCATGGGTTATCTTTATGTACAGCATTTTCATCTTAAAAATATACCTAAAATGACATTCCGTTAACCCTTTAGGTTAACCGAATAACCTGCGCTACCATACCCACTACCAAGTAACTCTTTGATGTTGAAAATGCTGTATGAGCGAACATTTTGATGTGTTTTTATCCCACAACAGCCACGACAAAGCGGCGGTCATCGCATTGGCTAAACAGCTCAAGGCGCAAGGGCTGAAGGTTTGGCTGGATGTGTGGGAACTGCGCCCCGGCCAGCCGTGGCAGGAAGCCTTGGAGCACATCATCGAAACCACCCAAGCGGCGGTGGTCGCGGTAGGCAAAGATGGCTTGGGGCCGTGGCAAAACCGCGAGATGCGCGGATGCCTCAGCGAGTTTGCAGAAAATGACCGGCCTGTCATCCCCGTGTTGTTGCCCGATTGTCCGGCAGCACCCAAACTGCCGTTTTTTCTGAGGCAGCTTACATGGGTGGATTTGCGCGATGGCAAGGAGGCGGAGGGCTTTCTACGCTTGCTGTGGGGGATTACTGGGGAAAAGCCTAAGGAACTGGATGAGGATAGTCTGATCGTTCCCGCGCTCCAGCGTGGGAATGCAGACATAGACGCTCCAGCGTCATCCGCCCCGACGGCACAAGACCGGCCAGACAAGGACCGCAGCAGTGGCCAAGACGGCGTTCCCACGCAAGAAGCAGGCGAACATGATGCAAAAAACGCCGTCATTCCGGCAGGGATTGCCGGAATCCAGTCGCCACGGACGGTAGCCTCCCGCCCGCAACAACCCATCCCGAATATCCACGGCTGGCCAGCCGCGCAAGTGCAAGCCTTGCAGCGCGAGACCGCACAGTCCTTGGGCCGGGCCGTGAGGTTCCGCGATACTTTGCAAGCCGGCGGCGAAGGGCCGTTAATGGCGGTGGTCCCCGCCGGTGCTTTTGTGATGGGATCGCCTGCTGATGAGCCAGGCAGGAGTAATGATGAAGGGCCGCAGCATAGCGTAACATTCGCCCGTCCCTTCGCTGTCGGCGTGTATGCCGTCACCTTCGACGACTATGATTATTATTGCAAGGCAGCGGGGAAACCCAAGGTCGGCGATGCAGGCTGGGGGCGAGGGCGGAGACCAGTGATTAATGTCAGTTGGGACGATGCGGTGGCATATTGTACTTGGCTGTCCGCACAAACCGGCCAGAGTTACCGACTGCCCTCCGAAGCCGAATGGGAATACGCCTGCCGTGCCGGGACGGACACGCCGTTTTACTTCGGCACATCAATTACGCCCAGCCTAGCCAATTATGATGGTGGATACACTTATAATGGTGGTTCCAAGGGCGAGTATCGAAAACAGACCGTGCCGGTGGAGGAATTCCCGCCCAATGCCTTTGGCCTCTACCAGATGCATGGCAATGTCTGGGAATGGTGTGAGGACCGATGGCATGATGATTACAAGAGCGCACCAGAAGACGGCAGCGCATGGGTAGTCGGCGGCAATGCCGATCGCCGGGCGGTTCGGGGCGGCTCTTGGGACTACGTCCCGCAGGGCCTGCGTTCGGGTTACCGTGACGGGAGCAATGAAGCCTTCAACTACCTCGGCTTTCGGCTTGCTAGGGCTTTATAGCCCTTTGCTCTTTGTGCTTTTTCCCTTTGCGCTCTTGCTCTTTAACGTTACCGGCGCAGCCGGTCGCGATTTTTTTTTGGGGGACTGTGGAGTGCGGCGACTCGTCGCCGTTGGCTGGTTCCCAAGTTCCAACTCTCATCGTTATACACAAGTCCAGTCAAGCCGAGAAAAGCCGTCATTTCGGCATGGATGCCGAAATCCAGGCCATGGACGGTAACGCATCCAGTTTATAAGTGCGTTACCTTCTGGCTTTGACGACCTTCCGGTTGCCTTCCACCGCCACGCGGTCATGCTCCTGTTGCAGCCGTTCGCCTTCCCATTCCCTGTATTGCTGGATAATGGCGGCTTGAAACTCAGGCCAGCGGGCTTTTAAACTTTGGTAATCAGCCGCCGCCGACTCGCTCTCGGAGGACTGCAAAGAACTGATGTAGATTGAAGCGTAAACATAATGCGGCGCAACCCATTTGCTGCGCTTGTCGATGAAGGTGGTGCCGTCGCTGCATCGGCAGAAAAAGAAATCAGCAACTAAGCCTGATTTATTGCTAGGAAGCGTACGGTCTAGAACTACCCAGCCATGCTCTTTGCTGTAACCCCACCAAGGGGGTGCATCCAATATTTTTGCCATATCTATCACTCAAGGTTTGGCGCAGCCACTCATCAACCAACGGTTGGCGGGCATGCGCCGGGACATACATCAGCACTTCATTTCGCTGGTTTGCGTTTGGTCTTACCCTTGCTTTCTTTGCGGGGGCTATTGCCTTTCATTTGAGCGTTCATCAGTGTGCTCCTCAGATTGATGGGAGTGTAATTCATCCCCATAATGCGCTTTATTTACCGAAATAGATAGCTATATTTCAAATCTGATATTTCTTGCGCTTACGCCAAAACGTGACCCGCGTCATGCCTAGCATCTCTGCGGCTGCTTCAACTTTGCCGTTTGACAATTCCAGTGCTTCAAGTATTAGGCTAGCTTCACTGCGGTTTTTTTTGGGGGTGGCGGGGGTGTTTGCCGATAAAAAGCTGGCGGGTGGATTTTCCTGAAATTCGGGAGGCAGATCGGCAAGTGTCAATTCGGGGCCACGGCCGACGGCAAACGCATATTCCACCACGTTTTGCAATTCCCGCACATTGCCGGGCCAGGGGTAGTTCAACAGCAACTTCATCGCCCCCGGCTCGATGCCCACAATCCGCCTTGGCCCGTGGGGATTGTGGCGTTCGATGAAATGCCACAATAAAAAGCTGATATCCAGCCGGCGTTGCCGCAGCGGCGGCAGAAAAACCGGCACCACCCGCAACCGATACATCAAATCCTCGCGGAATTTGCCCGCTTTGACTTCCTCGCGCAGGGAACGGTGCGTGGCCGCGATGATCCTCACATCCACCGTCAGGCTACGGTCGCTGCCCACTGGGATAAACGTGCGTTCTTGCAAAACCCGCAGCAGCTTCGCTTGGAGTTCCAGCGGCAGTTCCGCGACCTCATCCAAAAACAGGGTGCCGCCATCTGCCCGTTGAAACAAACCTGCGTGATCCCTGACCGCACCCGTGAAAGCCCCCCTGACATGCCCGAATAATTCGCTTTCCAACAAACTGGGAGTCAGTGCCGCGCAGTTGACGGCAAGGAACAGCTTGCTGTGGCGATGGCTTTCCACATGCAAGGCATGGGCGACCAATTCCTTGCCGGTGCCCGATTCGCCACGGATCAACACGGTTGTCTCCGTTTCTGCCACATTGCGGATGACCTTCAGGGCTTGCTTCATGGCGGGGTCACGCGAAAAGATACCGTGGAAGTTCTCCACGTCTTCCTCCGGCAGTGGAGCGGGCTGGGCTGGTGATTCTGGCCGAAGAATTTCCAAGGCACCGGCAAATTTGCCATCGGCGTCAAAAAAAGCCCGCGCGGTCCTTAACAAGGAAATGCCCCTGCCCCCGGCCTTTAGCACCTTGACGTACTGGTCTTTGATGATGCCTTGCTCGGCAAGTCCGCAGGGGTCATTGCTGTGTTCGCAATGGATGGCTTCCGTGCAGTGTTTGCCTAGCACTTGCTCGCTGCGCAGCCCGAGCAGGCGTTCCGCGCCCCGGCTCCAAAATACGATTCTTGCCTCCGCGTCAATGGCGAAGACTGCGCCGGTATCCAACAAATCGGACAGAACCTCTATGGCGAGGTCGGCTCCGACTTGGCTTAGCCAGCGCTTGAACAAAGGGGAGGAGTGGCTCATAGACGTGATTTAATATACAGTGCTTTTATTCTTAACTGATGTTACGCAAGCGCAATGGAACCACGTTTTCGTAGGTGCGAATTTATTCGCATAATCATAGCCGCTTGCGAATAAATTCGCACCTACGTTAGCGTGGATTGGCTTGATCGCCCTGATTCTGAGCAGGTTTCGCGTAACAGCGGTAAAATAATAAAACGGGAGTAAGGGCTAAAACCATGATATTCAGGCAACTTTTCGAACCGGATACTTTCACCTACACCTATTTGCTGGGCTGTGGGCGCACAAAACGCGCAGTCCTAATCGATCCTGTCGCCTCCGAGGTGGATGCGTATATAGGCATTCTCAGTGAGTCGGGCCTGAAGCTGGTGTATACCCTGGAGACCCACGTCCATGCTGACCACATTACCGGTTCCGGCCTGCTGCGCGAAAAGCTGGGCAGCAAGAGTGTGGTGCACCGTGACGGAGGAGTGCTATGCGCTGACCTTCTGGTCACTGACGGCGTGCTGTTGCAGGTTGGAGATGTGGAAATTGAAATCCGCTGGACCCCTGGGCATACCCTAGGTTGCGTCAGTTATTTGGTGGGCGACCGGGTTTTTACCGGTGATTCCCTGCTGATCGGGGGCTGCGGCAGGACCGATTTCCAGCAGGGCGATGCCGGGCTACTATACGACAGCATTCATCAAAAGCTGTTCTCCTTGCCAGCCGATACGCTGGTTTTTCCCGGCCATGACTACAACGGCAATACCGTTTCTACCATCAAGCAGGAGATGGCGAAAAACCCACGCTTAGGCGGTGGCAAATCACGCGAGGAGTTCATTGCGACAATGGGCAATCTGAAGCTCGCCTATCCGAAATACATAAGCCAGGCATTGCCCGCCAATCAATCCTGCGGACGTGGAGTTGTGCCGCAAGGCTAGTCAATAACTGATGTTTGGCTGGTCGATCCGCTGGAAAAAGCCGTGACCGTGTTCACTCTGCCCGAGCAGGCCAAGGAATACGACATACAGGGTGTATTCGGCATCGGCAGTCGTGCGGAATCAGCAAGCCTTGCTGGATTATCGGTCGATGTTGGCGAGTTGTTTACGGCAAATTAATCGCAATAAATTGACCCTTTAGCGTCCAGCAACCGCTTCTGTGCGGCGAAGTGCCGATCAATATAGCCCAGGTCGAAGCGCTCATGGCGGGTCTGCTCGGCGACTTGTTTGATCAGCTCGGGTTCCAGCAAAGCCAGTGGCTTGCCTGAGCCCATCGCGATGAGTTGGGTTTGGGCGGCCCGTTCGACGAAGTATAAGTCGTCCCAAGCCTGCGCCACGCTAGGGGCTGCCGTGATGATCCCGTGATTGCCTAAAAACAGCACCTCCGCAGCGCCCAGAATTCCCGCCATCCGTTCACCCACCGAGTCCGACAGAGCCACCCCGTCGTAGTCGCTGTCGTAAGCGACCCGTCCGTAAAAGCGGCAGGTCGTGTGCAGTGCCCATTCCAGCCTGCCCCCTGCCAGCATCGCCAGCGCCGTCGCGTAGGGTTGGTGGGTATGCAGCAGTACCTTTGCGCGGGGTACGAGCCGGTGTATGGGTGCGTGGATGTGATGCGCCGATGCCGAAGGTTCGCCGTCGCCTTGCACTACGTTGCCGTCGAAGTCGCAAACAATCAGCTTAGATGCCGTGATTTCCGAAAAATGCAGGCCAAAGGGATTGACAAGAAAGTGCTTGCCATCGGGAAGTACGGCGGAAAAATGGTTGGCGATGCTTTCATGGAGAT
This sequence comes from uncultured Methylococcaceae bacterium, assembly GCA_903934875.1. Classification (GTDB taxonomy): domain Bacteria; phylum Pseudomonadota; class Gammaproteobacteria; order Methylococcales; family Methylococcaceae; genus Methylumidiphilus. The sequence goes on along the minus strand of CAIZPP010000154.1, from coordinate 719 downwards.
TGTAGGCCACAGCCAAGTGGAAGGCGGCCGCCAAGTCCACGCGAAGTTGCCGCTCTACATTATTGGACATGTTGCGAACCCCCGCAGGCGGCTAAAATACACTACCCCAAAACTCCAACGCATTCCCCTCCGGATCGCGGCAAAACAAAGCCCTGCGCCCTGATTTGCTCATGCTATAGGGGATGCCTGCCTTTTCCAGGCGCTGAATCAATTCGTCAAAGTCACTGACGACCAATGCGACATGGCGGTCTACACCGCCGTGTTCCGGGCGGACGGCACCGGCATCGGGGTTGGGCACAGCCAGCAGGTGTATCATCTGCTCGCCGATGTCGTACCAAACCCCATCGTAAGCCAAAGTTGGTCGAGTGGGGTTGATCGGCAATTCCAGCACATCTTCATAAAAGGCACGGGAAGCGGCAAGGTCGGATGCGATCAAGGAAGCATGGTGCAGGCGTTTGATAAGACTCATAGCGTTGTTGCCAGTGGGTTAATGTTTGATGACAAGAATATTACACCACCGAAACCATGCTGTCATCTACAGTGTTTTCAATATCAAATGGTTACTTGATAAGCGTAGGGTTGTTCAATACCTTCGCCAATAACGTGGAGACCTCCAATTTTGGCACAGAACCGCCGATCTAAGAGCCAAGCTGGTGCTTGGCGTTCCCATTGGGAGCGCCAAGCACCAGCTTGGCGAAGGTATTGTCGTTGCAAGATGT
>CAIZPP010000153.1 GCA_903934875.1 uncultured Methylococcaceae bacterium | reverse complement strand
GCAGGGGTTTTGATGGGGTTCGATTAAAAGTGATGCAGACGAACTCGTGCCGGTCTTTGAATTTAAATCTTGAGTGCAAGGCCTGCCTTGCCTTTAGATGCCCTCGCAAGGCAGGCCTTGCACTCCCTCATCACTTTTAATCGCACCCTTTTTGGTGTTAACCTTGCCAAGCGCTAGGGTTTTTTGTCGTTCGCCGGGCTAGGTTCTTGTATAATGACCGGACTGGTTAACCAGAACGAGGCGTTCATGCCTAGGCCTTTGATTTTTTAATCGCATCGCATGTATGCGCCTATTCTGTCTGAATGTTCAACCTTTTGATTTGGAGTGAGATTTGAATATGTTTAATAAAAGCCTGTGGGGTGTGCTCCTAGGATTTTTGATGATCTTGAATACGCCAACCGCCACTGCCGAACAGGTGCCGGATTTTGACGTGGGAACTAGCGGGAGCGGCAGTCGAGGTCAAACTTCAGGCTTGAAGATAGGGGTGGTAGAGTACCGGTCGCTGATGGAAAAGGTTGCCCAAAGAGAACAAACCGAAAAAAAATTGGAACGGGAATTCTCGGCGCGTCAAAAAAAGCTCAAGGCCGATTTGGAGGAAATTAACAAGATCAAAGAACGCTTCGCCAAGGAAGAAGGGGCTTTGAGTGAAGAAGAAAAAATAAAATTGACCAAGGACGGCCAAAAACGGATTTTGGATTTCAAAAATGCTGAAACCGAGTTCAATCAGGACCTTAACCAGACTCGTAACGAAGAACAGCAGAAATTATTTAAAATTGTTCTCGAAGCCGTCCAAGCAGTGGCTAGGGATGAAAGCTACGATCTGATTCTGGATCGGGACGGTGCGCCTTTCGCTAAAGATTCGATCAACGTGACTGCCAAGGTGGCAAGCAAGCTTGAAAGTGGTGAGGGTAGTCCCAAAGCTCCGAAGAAATAAGCCATACCACAACGGAATTTACGAAATTCCTAACCTTTAAGGAAAAAAACAATTGGATATACAACAAATAAAGGAATTCCTGCCACACCGCTATCCGTTTCTTTTAGTTGATCGGGTTATTGAATGCGAACCGGGGAAACGCCTGCTGGCAATTAAGAATGTAACGTTCAATGAGCCATTCTTCCAAGGGCATTTCCCCGGACTTCCGATCATGCCTGGAGTTCTCATCATTGAGGCCTTGGCGCAAACCACAGGGCTGCTGGCGGGCAATTCAGCACCCGACGTGTTGGGCAAGGGAAAAACCTATTACTTGGTGGGTTTAGACAAAGTCCGCTTCAAACGTCCCGTTGTGCCGGGTGACCAACTCAAGTTGGAGGTCAGTTATCTTCGCCACAAGAGAAATATTTGGCAGTTCGAATGCCGCGCAGAGGTGGACGGGGAACTGGTAGCCAGCGCGGAAATTATGTGCGCCGCAGCGGAGCAGAATTCTTGATCCATTCGACAGCCATCATTGATCCATCGGCAGAATTGGCGGATGATGTGAGCGTTGGACCGTTCAGTGTGGTGGGTCCAAAGGTTCAAATCAATGCAGGTTCGATCTTGGGCTCCCATGTGGTTGTCAAAGGGCCGACAAGCATTGGTAAGAATAATCGGATTTTCCAGTTCTCATCGGTGGGTGAAGACACCCAAGACATGAAATACCGCGGTGAACCCACGCGCTTGGAAATAGGGGACAGTAACATCATCCGGGAATATTGCACAATTCACCGTGGCACGGTACAGGACAAGTCACTTACCAAAATTGGCAATGACAACTTGTTAATGGCCTACACCCATGTCGCCCACGACTGCATAGTCGGCAACCATGTCATCATGGCCAATGCCGCTTCGATTGCAGGCCATGTGTTGGTTGAAGACTTTGCCATACTCGGTGGCTTCACTTTGGTCCATCAGTTTTGCAAAATAGGCCAGTACAGTTTTTCCGCAATGGGAAGTCTTATCTCCAGGGACATACCGCCTTATGTGCTGGTTGGAGGCCAGCCGACCAAGCCGCACGGCATCAATGCTGTCGGACTGGAAAGGCAGGGGTTTAGCCAGGACGCGATACGCCAAATTAAAAAAGCCTACAAAATTGTCTATAAATCCGGTCTGAAACTTGAAGATGCCATTGCGACCTTGGAGGAAATGATTGCAGACACTCCCGAAATCGGGAACTTGGTCAATTTTCTCAAACAGACTCAACGCAGCATCCTGCGGTAAGGTCATCTGGGCACCAGGTCAATGCAAATTGACATTCCTCTTAGCGCTGGCGTGGATGAGGTGGGACGTGGTTGCATTGCTGGTCCCGTCGTTGCCGCAATCGTGATTCTGCAGCCGGGTGTGGTCATTGCAGGGCTTGCCGACTCAAAGCAACTGACCCATAAGCGACGTGAAATTCTGTGCGGCCAGATCAAAGAAAATTCTGTGGCATGGGCCGTCGGGCGTGCAGAACCCGGCGAAATTGATCGCATCAACATTTTACAAGCGACATTGCTGGCCATGCGTAGGGCTTACGATGCCTTAGGTGTCCGGCCCGGCTGGGTGAAGGTGGATGGCAACCGCTTCCCGCCACTGCCCTGCAACGGGGAGGCCATCATCGGCGGGGATGCCACTGTTGCCGAAATATCGGCGGCTTCCATTTTAGCCAAGGTTTGGCGCGATGCGGAAATGGACATTCTCGACGTGCTTTATCCAGGCTATCAATTTGCCCAACACAAAGGCTATCCCACGCGAGCACACCAAGCGAGGCTTAAGGCATTGGGGGTATCGCCGATGCACCGCCGAAGTTTTGCGCCAGTGCGCACCTTGTGCGTTGAAGGCTAAAACAAATTGGAGTGTCAAGGCTTGCCTTGACAGGCAAAGCGGGCTTTGCTGCTCCACGCGTAACATCAGTTAGTAACTATTAGAATAGGAAAACGCTGTAGAACCATGCAAATTCTGGCTATTAGTCTTTCCTGTGTGAAGCGGATCGAATACCAGGGCCGCAGTGCGTTGACCGGCATCTGCAAAGAAAGCGTTGCAGGTCCCGTCATTGTGACCACTGCAGGCATAGCGGGTGATTTCCAAGCCGACAGGGAAAACCACGGCGGTGTTGACAAGGCGGTTTACGCCTATGCAGTTGAGAATTACCGCTTTTGGGAACGGGAGTTCGGGAAAACACTACCTTACGGCCAGCTAGGCGAGAATCTTGCCGTTAGCGGCATGACTGACGATCTAGTCCACATCGGTGACGTTTTCCGCATGGGTCAGGTGGAAGTCCAGGTTACCCAACCCCGAGTGCCCTGCTTCAAGCTTGGCTTGAGGATGGAAGACGAATCTTTCGTCGGTCGTTTCCATTTTTCGGGCCGGGTCGGGTTTTACCTGAGGATACTCAAGGAAGGCAAGCTAAGCCCGGGAGATGCCATCGAACGGCTGCATAGCGATGTCGGGCAATTATCGATCCGCGACGCCATGCTCGCACTTAACAAAAATCCCCGCCAGCAAGAAATCATCCGTCGCGCACTGCAAATTCCCGCCTTGTCCCAAGCATGGAGGGAGAGTTTAACGAAGAAACAGAAATGAATATTAGCACTTTCGACATGCATCCCGATGCGGATGATATCGCACGATTTGTCCATGAGGATTTGGGGGAGCAAGACCTGACCGCGCTGATTATCCCGGTGTCGACCGGTGCAGAAGCCAGCGTCATCACCCGCGAAGACATGGTGCTTTGCGGCCGCCACTGGTTTGACGCTGTGTTCGCCTACCTCGATTCCTCAGTCCAAATACGCTGGCTGGCTGATGAAGGGGACTATGTTGCGGCGACGGGGCGGTTATGCACATTGGAAGGCCCGGCCCGCGCCTTGCTCACCGGCGAGCGAACGGCCTTGAATCTATTGCAAACCCTGTCGGCGACCGCAACCCTTGCCCGCAAGTATGCCCGCGAGACAGAAGGGACGGGGCTGGTGGTGCTGGACACCCGCAAAACCATCCCCGGATTGCGCAACGCGCAAAAATACGCGGTGCGCTGCGGCGGTTGCTTCAATCAGCGCTACGGCTTGTACGACGGCATACTCATCAAGGAAAACCACATCGCCGCCGCCGGCTCCATTGCTCTAGCCGTGCGCAAGGCACAAGAACTGGATGCCAAAGTTCCGCTGGAGGTGGAAGTGGAGAGCCTGGATGAATTGGCACAGGCGCTGGAGGCCGGGGCCACGCGCATCCTATTGGATAATTTTGAGCTAGGCATGCTGCGCGATGCAGTGGCACTGAATGCCGGTCGGGCAAAGCTGGAAGTGTCCGGCAATGTCAGCCTGGACAATCTCAAAGCCATCGCCTCCACCGGCGTGGACTACGTCTCCGTCGGCGCACTGACCAAGCATGTCAAGGCGGTTGATTTGTCGATGAGGATTACTTTACAGCGTTTTTAATATCGAAGAGTTACTTGTTGGTTCATATCATATTGCAAAGCAATTCGCACATATGATGGTTTGATTGAGTGTCCTTTATTATTTTTTCTTTGTTAAGATAAAAACGCTGTATATAACGACCGTCCATGGCTTCTAGCTACTGCAACCAGAT
>CAIZPP010000152.1 GCA_903934875.1 uncultured Methylococcaceae bacterium | reverse complement strand
TCTGTACATAAAGATATCCCCATGCTTCACATACCATTTTAAGAAATGTATGCCAACCAATCATTTAAACGCGTATAATAATGCACTAATGGGCTTCCCTCAACGCGTTAAGGCGCAACAGGCATGTTCCGTTGTTTTGGCAACGTCTTTTGTTGACCGTCAAAACGGCCTATGTGCCATTTTTTTCACCGCTAGGAGTCCCGATTTGCATTTGTGTACAGCGTTTTTTCTTAACAAAGAAAAATAATAAAGGACACTCAATCAAACCATCCTGTGTGTGAACTGCTTTGCAAAATGATATAACCCAATAAGTAACTCTTCGATATTAAAAAAGCTGTAAATGAGATTGAAAAATGTGCAAAATAAACCCCCGCGTTGATTTCGCGTTTAAGAAATTATTTGGCAGCGAAGAAAACAAAGATTTACTTATTTCCCTAATAAATGCCATTGTATCTGAACAAGAACAAGTGATAGAAGTCACATTGAAAAATCCTTACAACTTAGCTGATTATCGGGCGGGCAAAATGTCCATACTCGACATCAAGGCGCGTAGTGAAAATAATCGCTGGTTTAATATTGAAATGCAAATTGGCGAAGACTACAACTTTGATAAGCGGGCCATTTATTACTGGGCAAAGCTGGTCACTGAACAACTCAGTGAAGGCATGATGTTTAAAGAACTGAAAAAAACCATCAGCATCAATATACTAGATTTCAACTTTATACCAGAAACAAAGGAAGTTCATAGCTGTTACAAAATTATTAATACAGGCACAGGTAAAGACGATAAACTGCACGATATTTTTGAATTGCATTATATAGAACTAAAAAAGTTTACAAAACACTATCACCAAATTGAAAATGCCTTAGACCGCTGGAGCACTTTTTTAACCAAAGCCCACCAATTGGACAAAGAGCATGTACCTAAAGAACTGGCATCCGACAAGGACATTGTCAAGGCGATAGAAGCAGTGGATCGCCTATTTAACGAAGAAGAGCGCCTTGTCTATGAAGTACGAATGCAATCCTTAGCCGATGTGGAAAGCAAGATAGCCTCGGCGGAGGAAAAGGGCATGGAAAAGGGCATGGAAAAAGGCATCGTAAAAGGAAGAGAGGAAGGTAGGGAAGAGACAAAAAAGGCAATAGCCATTAATGCCTACCATGCGGGTTTAGATATTGAAATCATCTGCAAGATATCTGGATTAGATCAAGATACTGTTAGGGAAATCATTACAGTGTTTTCAACATCAAAATATTAGTTGATAGTGGGTATGATAGCGCAGGATATTTTTGCCCGTTCCCAAGCTCCGGCTTGGGAAGGTGGTTTTTGCAGCTCCAGCTTTCCAAGGAACGGTCATGAACAAGCTGGAGCTTGCAAGGCTAGGGTTCCCAAGCAGGAGCTTGGGAACCAGCCAAAAAAGTAACTATTCGATATTAAAAACGCTGTAAGCAGCAAGGGAAAACGAAATGACCGACAATGTTGAAAATATAGTTTTAGAACACTTAAGGGCATTAAGGGCGGGGCAGGAAAGGATAGAGCATAAACTATCGGCAAGGATAACCAGCCTAGAAACAGTGACCACCCGTTCAAGGTCGGACAATCTATCAACCCAAGAAGATGTTTACCGACAACAAGCTACGATAGACCGAATTAACGAACGATTGGAGCGAGTGGAAAAACGGCTAGAATTAATCTAAACACAAAGCTTTCATATTGAAAACGCAATATGCCTGGGCAATGCGGCAATGATTCAAAAAAAGTGACCGGACGCGGTTCGCTGCTTGAGGTGTTTTGCGTCTTCCTCAAGCTTGGCGTCACCTCGTTTGGCGGTCCCATCGCCCATCTCGGCTATTTCCGCAGCGAATTGGTCACGCGCAGGCAATGGATCGACGAAGCGGGCTACGGCGACCTCATTGCCTTGTGTCAATTTCTGCCGGGTCCTGCCTCTAGCCAGGTCGGGTTTGCGCTGGGTGTGCTCCGGGGCGGGGGTTTACTAGGAGGTCTGGCGGCATGGTTAGGCTTCACCCTGCCCTCGGCCCTGATCATGCTGGCCTTTGCGCTTGGGGCAGACGTGTTCAGCGGGCCTATCGCCGAAGGATTCCTGCACGGGCTGAAGCTGGTCGCCGTTGCCGTGGTGGCACAGGCTGTTTGGGGCATGACCCGGACCCTGACGCCGGACCGTGTGCGCGCCGGGATTGCCTGGGCCGCCATCGCCATCCTCGTTATTTGCGGCGGGACACTCGGGCAGATTGCCGCAATTGCACTCGGTGCGCTCGCAGGGCTGCTACTCTGCCGGGGCGAAAATGCCCAAGCAACAGGGACTCTGCGTTTCCCCGTCTCCCGGCGCGGTAGTGCCGCGGCGCTTATCCTTTTTGCCGTGCTTTTGCTTATCCCGCCATTGCTCACGGACGCTTTAGGCGGTAATAGTAGTTTGCGTTTCTGTGCCGCTTTTTATCGTTCCGGCGCGCTGGTCTTCGGTGGCGGTCACGTGGTGCTGCCATTGCTTCAGGCGGAAGTCGTCACCCCCGGCTGGGTGGGCACTGGGCAGTTTCTGGCAGGCTATGGCGTGGCGCAAGCAGTGCCGGGGCCGTTGTTTACGTTCGCCGCTTATCTAGGTGCGCTGATATGGCCTGCACCAAACAACATCACAGGGGCCGGCCTTGCGCTGTTTGCACTATTTCTACCCGGCTTGTTGCTGGTCTATGGAATGCTGCCGTTTTGGGATATCCTACGCTCATACCCGCTCGCACAAGCCGCCATGCGGGGTGCAAACGCGTCGGTGGTCGGCATTCTTGGGGCGGCCCTGTATAGTCCGGTCTGGACGAGTGCGGTTATGACAGCTAGAGATTTCGCTCTCGCGCTCACAGGATTCATGCTGTTAACCGTTTGGAAATCTCCCCCTTGGGTTGTGGTTATGCTACTCGCCGCTGGCGGGACATGGTCAGGAACAGTTTAGTATGCTTTACAGCGTTTTCAACATCAAAAAGTTACTTATTGGGTTAAGCTATTTTGCAAAGCAGTTAACAACCGCTCCCATAATGGCCAGGCTAGGCAGGCTGTTAGCCATTCTTTTACTGGCCTGGGCCATGCCCGCCCTCGCTGCCGACGGCGGTCGCGGCTTGGGCCGGGCTGCCGGTTTGGAAAAGCGGGTGGCTTTGGTGATAGGCAATAGCGGCTATCGGCATGTCACCCCGCTGGACAACCCCAGCCACGATGCCGAACTGATTGCCGACACGTTGCGTAACACCTTGGGCTTTGAACTGGTCGGCGGGAAGGCGCTGCTGGATTTGGACAAGGCCGGGATGGACCGCGCCATACAAGCCTTTGGCAACCACTTGCGGCCCGATACCGTGGCCTTGTTTTACTACTCCGGCCACGGCGTGGAAATGGAAGACAATTATCTGATTCCGATTGATGCCAACCCGAATAAAACCGCCGACTTCGACTTCCAAGCCCTGAAAGCCCAAACCGTGTTGCGGCAGATGCAGGATGCTGGCACCCGGCTCAACATCGTGATTTTGGATGCCTGCCGCAACAACCCGTTCAAGGGCCGCGGGTTGAAAGCCGCCAGTGCCGGTTTGAAATCCATGGAAGCCCCGGAAGGCACGTTGATTGCCTATGCCGCCGAGGAAGGCAAAACGGCACGGGACGGCCCGACGGGCGGCAACAGCCCCTATGCATCCGCGCTGGATCAGGCGATCAAGCAACGTGGCCTAGGCTTGTGGGACACCTTCAACACCGTCGCCTTGCAGGTTGCTGAAGCCACTGGCAAAGCCCAAGTCCCGTGGATATCCAACTCCCCGATCAAGGGTCAGTTTTATTTCCTGCCGCCGCAGGAAACTGCCGCGGTGTCGCCCGACCCGGAGCAATCGTTTTGGGACGACATCAAAAACAGCACCGACCCGGCGGACTTCTCGGCCTATCTGAAGCAATTCCCGGCCGGTCGCCATGCCGAATTGGCAAAGAATAAGCGGGACCGCTTGACCGCCGCAAGCAGCCCTGCCACTGATGTAGGTCGCCCCCACCCTAACCCTCTCCGGCGGGGCAGGGAACCATACCCGAGCCGACCCGCGTCTGCGAGTACTGCCCGGAGATGGTCAAACTACCCGGCGGGTCGTTTATGATGGGTTCCGCTGATAGCGACAAGGAGGCTTCCACAGACGAAAAGCCTCGCCACAAAGTGACGGTGAAGCCGTTCAGCATCGGCCGGTATGAAGTGACCAAAGCCCAATATGCCGCCTTCGTCAAAGATACCCGGCACCCCTCCGGGGATTCGTGCTGGAGTTTTACAACGGGCGAATGGAAAGAGCAAACCGGTGCGGATTGGCGCAAGCCAGGGTTTGCCCAAGATGACCAGCACCCGGCCATTTGTGTCAATCTGGATGATGCGCTGGCTTATATTGCATGGCTGAACGACAAGACCGGGCTTACTTACCGCCTGCCGACCGAGGCGGAATGGGAATATGCGGCAAGGGCAGGGACGGACACAGCCCGCTATTGGGGTGACAACCCCGATGAGGCTTGCTTGTTTGCCAATGTCGGCGATGAGACCGTCAAACAGCAAATCCCCGGCTGGCGGTTGGATATCCACCACTGTACCGACGGTTATGCTTACACCGCCCCGGTAGGCCGTTTCAAACCCAATGCATTTAAGCTCTACGATATGCTAGGGAATGTTTGGGAATGGACTTGTTCAAAATACCCCGATAAGGACAATAGCCCGTACGACGGCAGCGAATTTTCATGCACGAATGATGCCAATAGCCGGCGGACGGTTCGCGGCGGGGCGTGGAACGGCAGGCCGCACAGCGTGCGTTCCGCCTACCGCGATAGGGACAATCCAGCGAACCGCTACGGCAACCTCGGCTTCCGCCTTGCCCAGGACTAATTGCCTTTATTCTTTGCTCTTTTTCCTTTATCTTTTTTTCTTTTACCCTTTTCCGGCGAAGCCGGCGATTTTTTTTGGGGGGGTATGGGTAAACAGCCTTGTAGGGTGCGCAATGCGCACCCTACGATGGCTCCGCCGAATTGACCGGTATCGCAAACGGTGCGCAATGCGCACCCTACGATGGCTCCGTCGAATTGACCGGCATCGCAAACTTAATTCAAACGCTGGACATATGTGGCTTCCCCAAAGCCATCCGCCCGGACGAGAAAATACCCGCCGTCATTGTCCTTGGCGATGAAGTAATGGTTGCCCAAATACAGAATATGGGCATCGGGGACGACTTGGTAAACCGCCTTGTAGTCCTCTTCGGAGCCGCTGCAACCGCCTAAAACCAGCAAACCGATGCCTAGCAAAAAGATTCGCATTTGTTTCATTTCTCTCCTCATAACTGATGTTACGCATGGTGTCAGTAGGGTGCGCAATGCGCACCCTACGATGGCTCCGTCGAATTGACCGGCATCGCAATCGGTGCGCAATGCGCACCCTACGATGGCCCCGTCGAATTAACCGGCATCGCAATCGGTGCGCAATGCGCACCCTACGATGGCTCCGTCGAATTAACCGGCATCGCAATCGGTGCGCAATGCGCACCCTACGATGGCCCCGTCGAATTGACCGGCATCGCAATCGGTGCGCAATGCGCACCCTACGATGGCTTTTTTTGGGTGTAACCTGTAGCGCTTCCGCGTCATCCGTTTGGCAGGACAGGAACCACATTCCAGATACGGCTCGCATATTCGTTAATCGTCCGGTCACTGGAAAAATAGCCGGACCTGGCCACATTCAACACCGCCTTCCGCGCCCATGCTTCGGGATTGCGATAAAGTTCATCGACCTTGCCTTGGGCCGTGATGTAAGACTCGTAGTCGGCCAGCAGCGCGTATCTATCGCCATTGTGCAGCAATTCGTCAAACAGGGGACGGAAGCGTAGCGGCTCTTCGTGGGAGAAAAACCCGTTGCCGATCATGTCCAAGGCTTGCCGCAGTTCGGCGTTGCCATAGTAATAGTCCCAGGGGCTATAGCCGCGCTGAAAAAGTTCATGGATTTCCGCAGCCGTTTTGCCAAAGATAAAGATATTTTCCTTGCCAACTTCTTCACGTATCTCAATGTTCGCACCGTCCAAGGTGCCGATGGTCAATGCGCCGTTAAGGGTCATTTTCATGTTGCCGGTGCCGGAGGCTTCCGTGCCGGCCGTCGAAATTTGCTCGGATAAATCAATCGCCGGAATCAGCTCCATTGCACGCGAGACGTTATAGTTGGGCGCGAACCATACTTGCAATTTCGAGGAGACGGCGGGGTCGTGGTTGATCGTGTCGGCCACGTCGTTAATCAGCTTGATGATCAACTTGGCAATACGGTAGCCGGGAGCCGCCTTCCCCCCTAAAATGATGCAACGCGCCGGATAATCTAGGTTTGGATTGGCGCGCAGGCGGTTATAGCGGGTAATGATATGGAGGACGTTAAGCAACTGCCGCTTGTACTCGTGAATCCGCTTAATCTGCGTATCGAACATCGCAGAGGGGTCAAGCTCGATCCCGTGGCGTTTTTTCACCAACCCGGCCAGCAGTCCTTTGTTGGTCTGCTTGACAGCGATGAATTCGCGCAGGAAACTCGAATCATCCGCCAATGGAGTCAAATGTTTAAGCTGGGAAAGGTCGGTGATCCATTCCGTGCCTATGGCACGGGTAATCAGATTGGACAGGGCCGAATTGCTGTGGGTGAGCCAACGCCTAGGCGTCACGCCATTGGTGATGTTGATGAAACGATCCGGGTACAACTTGGCGAAATCGCGGAAAATAGTGGTTTTCATCAAATCGGAATGCAGTTTTGCCACGCCATTGACCTTATGGCTGCCGACAATCGCCAAATAGGCCATCCGCACTCTTCTCCCTCCCTCCTCGTCAATCAGAGAGACACGGCGAATCAAGTCCGCATCACCCGGAAAACGACTACTGACATCCCGCAGAAAATGCTGGTTAATATCGTAAATAATTTGCAACACCCTGGGCAACAGCACCTCCATCAGTTTTACCGGCCAGGTTTCCAAGGCTTCGGGCTGTAGCGTATGGTTGGTATAGGAAAAGGTTCTGCGCGTGATATCCCAAGCTTTTTCCCACTCCAAACCATGCTGGTCGAGCAGAATCCGCATCAATTCAGGGATAGCGATGCTGGGGTGGGTGTCATTGAGTTGTATGGCCACCTCATTCGGCAGACTCTCGACCGAATGCCCCCCGTCCGGATCAAAACCCTTCAAAATATCCTGCAATGAGGCACTGACGAAGAAATACTCTTGGCGTAGCCTCAATTCACGGCCCATTTCAGTCGTATCATCTGGATACAATACTTTGGACAGGTTCTCGGAGCGGTTTTTGTCATCAACGGCCTTGATGTAATTGCCCTCGTTGAAATATCTCAAATCGAAATCACGGGTGGCTTTGGCCGACCACAAGCGCAAATTGTTCACGGTTTGCCCGCCGTGTCCAGGGATCGGGGTATCGAAGGCCATCGCCATCACATCCTCCGTATCCAGCCACTGATGCCGCAAGCGCCCTTGTCCATCGTATTGGGCCGACACATGGCCGCGGAACTGGACCCGGTAAAGCACTTCGGTGCGGGCAAACTCCCAAGGATTACCGTAACGAAGCCATGTATCGGGGCGTTCAATCTGGTAGCCGTTCTCTATAGCTTGGGAAAACATGCCGTATTCGTAACGGATGCCGTAGCCAAAACCCGGCAAGTGCATGGTTGCCAGGGAATCAAGAAAACACGCAGCCAGCCGCCCCAAGCCCCCATTTCCCAGTCCGGCTTCTTCCTCCATATAGCGCAGGCTATCCAGCTCCATTCCCATCTCTTCGATAGCTTGGTTAAATTGCTCATAGAACCCCATGTTAAGCAAGCTATTGCGCAAAGTCCTGCCAATCAGAAACTCCATGGACAGGTAATAAACGCGTTTCACATTCCCCAGATAATAGCCGCGCATAGTCTCCATCCAACGCAGCGTCATATGATCGCGCACAACCTGGGCGAGGGCTAGAAACCAGTCTCGGTTAGTCGTTTGTAAGGGGTCCTTGCCAATGGAATAAATCAAACGGTTGACTAATGCTTGCTTGAGACCTTCGACATCCGTGGGTTCGACCTCATTACAGAGATCGTGCTGTGCAGACATAGGGTAGACTCCTCATGTTGGTTGGTAAGCTGCCGCTTTCATCAAACGGTAACTTTTTCAGTTGAGAATAGGACACGGTTGAAACAATCATCTCTTCAACCCCATGATGGAAATTATACTGCATAACCAGAACAGGCATGGTCTTATGGCGAATACTTCAGCTAATCAGCATATTTCACGGAAATTTGACCAAGAGCTGGTCAATATCCGCTGCAACACACTGCGCTTAGGTGGCTTAGCTGAAAACCAGACCGTCCTAGCGATCAAAGCACTGGAAGCCAACGATGTCAGTTTGGCCGAGCGCGTCATTGGCGATGACAGCAAACTTAACGAACTCGAAGCCTTAGTGAACGACCAATGCTTGCAAATCTTGGCACGCCGCCAACCTACCGCCTGCGATTTAAGGCTGGTCATGGCGGTGATCAAAGTGATTAATGACTTGGAACGTATTGGAAATGATGCCAAGCGTATCGCCCGCATCACCTTGGGCATGGCGGCAACCCCCCCGCAAAAGCCTAAGCTTCTCCCGTTTTCCAAATTCGGCGAAAGCGTGATCAAGCTTCTGCACGACACACTGGATGCCTTCGCCCGCATTGATGTCGATGCCGCCTTGGAAATCAAACAGCGTGACCGCTTGCTAGACCTGCAATATGGCAACATCATGCAGGAGCAAATCAATGACATGTCAAACGACCCGCGCAGCATACCCATCGCGTTGAACCTCATGTGGGCGGCGAGAAAACTGGAGCGTATCGGTGACCGGTCTTGCAATATCTCAGAACATACGCTTTATTATGCGATGGGGAAGGAAGCCAAGTGGCCAATGGCTAGTGGTTAGCCACTATTTCACAGCCGCTCCCCAAAAATAGCCGTGCCGACGCGCACTAGCGTGGCCCCTTCCAGCACAGCGGCTTCAAGATCGTCCGACATGCCCATGGATAAAGTGTCCAAGCCAGCAAGACCCAAGCCTTCAAGTGCCTCGCGCAGTGTACGGAAAGTGTCTCGCTGCTGGTCATAATTATCAGAAGGCGCGGGGATGGCCATCAAACCGCGAAGTTTAATCCTAGGCAGACCGGCGATGGATTCGGCCAGCTCCCCCAAGCTAACAAGCCCGACACCGGCCTTGCTGGGTTCATTGCTGACATTGACTTGTATGCATACGTTAAGCGGAGGCAAATCCACAGGGCGTTGCTCGCTCAAACGCTGGGCGATCTTCAGGCGGTCAACGCCATGAACCCAGTGGAATCGTTCAGCCAAAAGACGTGTTTTATTGGACTGTATAGGGCCGATAAAATGCCAGACAATGGCCAATTCCTTTAATTCGTCCTGTTTGGCGAGCGCCTCCTGCAAGTAGTTCTCGCCGAAATCACGCAGCCCAAGCCGGTAGGCCTCCGCCAAAACCGTCGCTGGCCATGTCTTGCCGACCGCGACTAGCCCCACCGAACCCTCTGGCCTGCCGGCAAGCCGCTCTGCCTCGCGCAACCTTTGCCGCACTTGGGCCAAATTTTGTGTGATAACATTCATCAATACACCCGCCTTTGTTTATACTACTGTAAGTTAGATCAATCCTATAGAGAAGTGAACTCATGGACATAACCGAACTGCTCAAATTCTCAGTCAAGAACAAGGCGTCAGACCTTCATCTTTCTGCCGGGTTGCCGCCCATGATACGGGTCGATGGCGACATCCGCCGAATCAACGTGCCCCCGTTGGAGCATAAAGAGGTTCACGCCCTGATCTATGACATCATGAATGACAAACAGCGCCGCGACTACGAGGAGTTTTTTGAAACTGACTTTTCGTTTGAACTGCCTGGCGTGGCCCGCTTCCGGGTCAATGTCTTCGTCCAGGACCGTGGTGCCGCATCCGTGATGCGGACCATTCCGTCCAAGGTGCTGACTTTGGATGAATTGGGATGCCCGCTATTTTTCCAAGAAATCACGAAAAAACCGCGCGGCCTGATTCTGGTCACCGGACCTACCGGCTCGGGCAAATCCACCACTTTGGCGGCGATGATCGACTTTATCAATAATAATGATTACTCCCATATCCTGACCGTCGAAGACCCCATTGAGTTCGTCCACCAAAGCAAAAAATCGCTGATCAACCAGCGCGAGGTCCACCGCGACACCTTGGGATTCAATGAGGCTCTGCGTTCGGCGCTACGCGAAGACCCGGACATTATCCTAGTGGGCGAAATGCGCGATTTGGAAACCATTCGCCTCGCACTGACTGCGGCGGAGACCGGCCACCTGGTATTCGGAACCTTGCACACCAGTTCGGCTGCCAAGACCATCGACCGCATCATTGACGTATTCCCCGCCGCAGAAAAAGACATGATCCGCTCCATGCTGTCCGAATCGCTGCAAGCGGTAATTTCCCAAGCCCTATTGAAGAAAACCAGTGGCGGGCGGACGGCCGCCTGGGAAATCATGGTAGGGACGCCGGCCATCCGCAACTTGATCCGTGAGGCAAAAGTCGCGCAAATGTATTCGGCCATTCAAACCGGGCGCAAGGAAGGCATGCAAACCCTTGATCAACACTTGGATGAACTGGTCACCAAGGGCATCATCTCCCGCCAAATCGCCCGCGTTAAAGCGGTCAACAAAGCAGCGTTTTAACAGAAATTATTTGCCAAAGGAAACATCCGATGGAAATCAGTTCCTTGCTTATGCTGATGGTGGAAAAAAAGGCATCCGACTTGTTTATCATTGCCGGCAAAGAGCCTTGCCTAAAAGTGGATGGAAATATTGAAAGCCTTTCCAAAGTAGCGCTGTCCCCGGAGCAAACCATGGCATTGGTCACCAGCACCATGTCGCCCGCTCAATTGCGCACCTTCAACGAAACCAAAGAATGTAACTTCGCTATCCACGAGCAGGACTTGGGGCGGTTCCGCGTCAGCGCCTATATACAGCGTGACACGGCCAGCATGGTGCTGCGCCATATCAGCTATAAGATACCGACCGTGGCGGAATTGAACTTGCCGTCCATCATTACCGATTTTGCGATGTTCAAACGGGGCTTGATCTTGTTTGTGGGTGCCACAGGAACCGGCAAATCAACCTCATTAGCCGCGATGATCAAGCACCGCAATGAGAACTCCAAGGGCCATATCATCACTATCGAGGACCCGCTGGAATTCCTACATCCCCACGCCGGCTGCATCGTCAGCCAGCGCGAGGTCGGCATTGACACCGAATCCTACGAAGTCGCATTGAAAAATACATTAAGGCAGGCACCGGATGTCATTCTCATCGGCGAAATCCGGGCTCGTGAAACCATGCAACACGCCATCACTTTCGCCGAAACCGGCCACCTCTGCTTGAGTACATTGCACGCCAACAACGCCAACCAGGCATTAGAGCGCATCTTGCATTTCTTCCCGGAAGAAATGCATACGCAGTTGCTCATGGACCTTTCATTGAATCTGCGTGGCATCATTGCCCAGCAACTCGTCCAACGGTCGGACGGCAGGGGCCGTTACCCCGCCGTGGAAATCCTCATGACCACGCCGCTGGTCGCCGATCTGATTCGCAAAGGCGAGATTCACAAGCTGAAAGAGCTGATGAAAAACTCCCGCGAGCTAGGCATGCAGACCTTCGACCAAGCCTTATTCGACCTGTATTCCGCGGGAAAGATCACTTACGAGGATGCTCTGCATTTCGCCGACTCGAAAAACGAAGTCCGTCTGATGATCAAACTAGGCGGTGGCAGGGATATCCAGTCTAGCTCTACTTTTGGATTGGACGGCGAAGAACCCAAACTTCTTGATGAGTAATTTATACACGCAAAAGATGACAAGAAACCGCACCACCCAGCTTGAAACCCCGGTCGAATCCTTGGCACCTTTCCAAGCCGAAGCGGAACTGGCCGAATTGGCTGAGCTACTCCGTTGGCACGACGAGTTGTACCACGGACAAGACCAGCCTGAAATTTCCGATGCCGAATATGACGCGCTAAGGAACCGTAACAACGCCATTGAGGCCCGCTTCCCCGAACTTGTCCGCAAAGACAGCCCCTCCCGCCGGGTCGGTGCCGCCCCAGCGGCAGGTTTTCGCAAGATAAGGCACAGTGTGGCGATGCTCTCTTTGGGTAACGCATTCACCCGGCAGGATATGCGGGATTTTGTCGAAAGCCTGCGCAACTTTATGCGCGAACTCAGCGACCCGGCCATCCCCATAGAACTAGTAGGAGAACCCAAAATCGACGGACTGTCTTTGAGTATCCGCTATGAGCAGGGGCGGCTGGTTTCCGCCGCCACCCGGGGGAACGGCAGCGAAGGCGAGGATGTGACCGCCAATGTCGCGACCATTGCCGAAATCCCGAAGACACTGGCCGGCCGGGGTTGGCCCGAGACGCTGGAAGTGCGGGGCGAGGTGTATATGAGCGACGAAGATTTCCTCAGCCTCAACGCCCGACAGGCGGAGGCGCACGAAACCCTATTCGCCAACCCCCGCAACGCCGCCGCAGGAAGCCTGCGCCAATTGGACGCAGCGATTACAGCCCAACGGCCCTTGCGCTTTTTCGCCTATGCCTGGGGCGAGATATCCGAGCCTTTGGCGGAAACCCAGTGGAAGGCGCGGCAAAGGCTACAGGAGTTGGGCTTCCGCTTGAATGAACCGGCCCGGCTGGTCAAAGTCGCCGGGGAAGATTTTGACACGATCTTTTCCCTTTATGACGACATCCAAACCCAACGCGCCTCCCTGGGGTTTTCCATTGACGGCGTGGTGGTTAAGGTCAACCGGCTGGACTGGCAAGCCCGACTGGGCTTCGTCAGCCGTTCGCCGCGCTGGGCCATCGCCTGGAAATTCCCGCCGGAACAGGCGCAGACTTCAATAAAAACCATTTCCGTGCAAGTCGGGCGCACCGGCAAAATCACTCCCGTAGCGAACCTAAGCCCGGTCAATGTAGGCGGCGTATTGGTTTCCCGGGCCAGCTTGCACAACCAGGACGAAATACAGCGCAAAGATATCCGTGCGGGCGACACTGTGATCATCCAACGCGCCGGCGACGTAATCCCGCAAGTCGTCAGCGTAGTGTTAGACCAGCGCCCGCCGGGAACCGAACCCTACCGGTTTCCGACGACATGTCCGGATTGCTTGGAACCGCTGGTGCGCAAGCCCGGTGAAGCCGACACCTTCTGCGTCAACGGTTTGAACTGTCCGGCCCAAGCCGTCGAGCGGCTGATCCATTTCGCCTCCCGCGACGCCTTCGACATTGAGGGCTTAGGGGTGAAGAACATTGAATCCTTCTATGCCAAGGGGTTAATCCGCAGTCCCGTGGACATCTTCACTCTTGAGTTGAGGAACGGCAGCCCGGCAGCCCCCGGCGCAAGGGCGGCAGAAGAGGCGACCCCACCTTTGCGCGAGTGGGAAGGCTGGGGCGAGGTATCGGAGCGCAAGCTGTATGATGCCATCCAACGGGTACGCACCATCCCGCTAGACCGCTTCATTTATGCGCTGGGCATACCCCAGGTGGGGCAAAGCACAGCCCGCCTACTGGCCCGCCATTACCTGCAATTAGGACATTGGCGCGAATGCATGGAACAGGCATTCGACACAGAAACGGAAGCCCACGCGCAATTGCTTGCTATCAACGGCATTGGTCAAAATATGGCGGAAGACATCCTGAACTTTTTTCACGAACCACGGAACCTTGAAATTTTAGACCAGCTTACGCTTCCCCAAAATGGCCTAGCCCCGCTTCTGACCATCATTGATTTTGCCCCTCCCGTTGCGGCTTCACCGATAGCCGGCAAGACCGTGGTGTTCACCGGAAGCCTGGAAACTCTTAGCCGAAACGAAGCCAAGGCCCGAGCGGAATCCCTGGGGGCCAATGTCGCCGGTTCAGTGTCTAAGAAAACAGATTACGTGGTAGTTGGCGCAGACGCGGGTTCAAAGGAAAAAAAAGCCCGCGAACTGGGCTTGACTATCCTCAATGAAAAAGAATGGTTGGCATACATTTCTGAAAAGGGTATGTGAAGCATTTTCATCTTTAAAATATACCTATTAAAGGATATTCAGATAAGTTTCAATTTAACCGAATAACTTGCCATTTCATTCCAGATATCAAGTAACTCTTTGATGTTGAGAACGCTGTATGGCTATTTCCTTTTGAAAACGTTGTTAGGGCTTGGATTATGTGGTGCGGCTGGCTTGCTCAATGCCGGCAACTTCACTTCATTCGTTTTTTTATCCTCAGAGGCCTCATCCTGTTTCACACCGAGCCAGACCCCCCCAAGCAATAGCAACAAGCCAACCGCCATGACACCCAATAGTAGCCACCTAGTGGTACTTACTGTTGTATGTGTTATTAAAGGCTCGCTTTGCTTATCCTCTTCATCCCCTTGGTTAGTCTCATCAATACTAGGCAAAACTTTCTTTTGCGATTCAAGTAATCCGAAAGCAAGGATTGCCGCAGTGGCGTTATCCTGATTTTCCAAGTCTTTTCTCAGTATTCTCTGAACGGCCCTATCACATGCCGCCTGTGGCTCCTGGAAATAACATTCAATTAATTCCTCCTTACCAAGAGCTTGGTAAAACCCATCGGTGCAAAGCAACACCCTGTCGCCTTCGTGCAATGGAAAAGGCCGGATGCTGCGGTCAATCTTGACGAGTTTCTTGATGCCTAAAAAACTGGTCAACTTATGAGGATTTTCTTCCGAGTTTAATTCCACCCGTGCCAGAGTACCGCGTGCGACTCTCCTGATGAGTTGGCAGCCGTAGTTGGCATCCAATGTGAATTGGACAAACTGCTCTTCCCGAAAAAAATACAAACGGCTATCCCCAACACTGGTCCAATGCAGGGTACTCGTATCAGGGTGTATGACAGCGGCGACCAAGGTTGTGCCGCAATTTTCTGCCTCCCCTTGGCTTTCTGCAAACTCCAATACTGCGCGATTGGCCTGTTTTAACGCATGGTACAGCGCATCCGGTATATTACTCATGCGGGGCTTGGAGGCGTAATCCCGAACAAATGCTTCGACTGCCTTGCGACTGGCCTGCCCACCATGGGCATGCCCGCCTATGCCGTCGGCGACAACAGACAATACGCCACCATGCTCAACAAACTCACTATCGTTTCCATCCGTAAAAGCGCTAGCATCCTGTTGTTCATCGCGTTTCCCAATTGTCTGGGCACTGCCCGACAGGATACCCAAGGCCACCGTCAAGGCTCCGCCAGCAAGGCTATTGCACTGTAGCTATCATGGTCTGGGGGGGCTGCGAGCAGAATGCGCAACTCCATCCGCTGCAACCAATCCTTCAAATTAAGACTCTTACACCAGTCGGCCTGCATTTCCAACTCGGTCACATGCTCCCAGAAACCATCAGTGCAAATTAGGAATAAATCGCCCG
Organism: uncultured Methylococcaceae bacterium; assembly: GCA_903934875.1. Lineage (GTDB taxonomy): Bacteria > Pseudomonadota > Gammaproteobacteria > Methylococcales > Methylococcaceae > Methylumidiphilus. The sequence continues at coordinate 35,885 of CAIZPP010000152.1, read as the reverse complement.
GCAGTAATTTAAAGCGGTTTTCGGAAATGGTCGGACTGGTCCATACCATACTGCCGAGTGACCGGAACAAACTGTGGCGCGTTTTGTGTGTGCGAAATTCCGCCTTGCTGAGCTTACCCGCATCGACAAGTGATTGCGCCATACTGTGATCCTTAGTTTGGGAAATGATTTCACCGTCACGGAATACATAAACTCTTACATTGCCTAGATGCCCCCAAAGCGCAGACAACCCTCCAGAGCAAAACATGGCGACTGCGGAGGTTAACGAAACATTGGATATGCGCAGAGATTGCAGATCACGAACATTCTTATGCGCCCATTCCAAGGCACCCAACAGCGCAAGCTGGGAAATTGCCGGATTCGCCGCAAAGTTGCCCAAAATTGCTTGGACTGCCTGCTGCGCAGCGATTTCACTAAGACCGTCGGCTACCACCCAACAAACCAGCCCTGTCTCTGTCGGCAAACTGCCGATGGCATCATGGTTGACTCCTAGCCCGCCCGGTTTAGATAGAGATGCGGAAATCATTTTCATTTACATACAGCGTTTTCATCTTTAAAAACATAACCAAATAATGGATATTCAGTTACAGCGTTTTTAATATCGAAGGGTTACTTGTTGAGTTATATCATTTTGCATAGGAGTTTTGACGGTCAACAAAAGACGTTGCCACAACGATGGAACACGCCTGTTGCACCTTACCGCGTTGAGGGAAGTCCATTAGCGCATTAGAAGTTAACCGGATAACCTGCGCTAGCATACCCGCTATCCAGTAACTATTTGATGTTGAGAACGCTGTAACCATAACATGCCACCAAATAAACCTTGCGCATTTGCAAACCATTGCCTTTAATTTCGAGCGGCACCAGTTCGCCAACGCTGGCGAAGTGTTGTTTGAGCCAGATAACTGAGTACGGGCCTATTTTGTCCTGCTCCAAAATGGCGATGGCAGGCCGGCCTTCGAGTTTCTTTAAATCGGCCCAAAAACGATAAGCCAGTCCGCCTGTCCCTAGCGAATAATCGTTGACAATATCAATAGGCTCCTGCAGATAGAACCCCAACTCTGCGGCAATATTATATTTATCCGCACCGAGGATAAAAGCTTGCTGTCCGGTACTCTGGGCAAGTTCGAGACGTGCGTTGCGAACCTCTCCAGCCAGCCCCCGCCAACCGCCCGCACTCTTTAAGGCGAAACCCTGCGGAACACCCCAAGCCAGACTAGTGTGGACCAAGGTGTTCGCGCTGAAGCATAACAAAACAGCGGCCCCCACGGTCCAACCCCAGGCGGATGGCCGAGCAACCCGCCATACATCCCCGACTTGCTGAAAAACGGCGGCTGCGGCCAGAGACCAGGACAAGAACGCCGGGGCGGTCCAGTTTATATGGCCTTTGGTTTTAAAACTGGCCAGCACAAAAACCAGAAACAGGGGCAGCGCAAAAGACATGGAAAAATTCCACCTGTCCTCCCGCTGCATCCAACCGCGCCGGATAGCCGGTGCGAGGGTGTAGGCAAACAAACCGAATGGAAACGGTGTCAGCGCCCAAAGCTGATACAGCCAGAAAGTGCCCGATTCGACATGGAGAGGGTCGTTATTGCCTACTTCGGTGCGGGTCGATTGGAACAGAAACGAAGCCCATTGGTGCTGGTAATTCCAGATTATAACCGGAGCAAACGCCAGTATTCCAATCCCCAGCGCCAACCAAGGCGGAAATCGTAGCAACCAGAATCGGTAATGCTGCGCCACCAGCAAAAACAAAAACAACGAAGCCGCCAACATCACCGCTGTGTATTTTGACAGCATGGCGCAACCCAAGCCAATACCCGCCAAAACCCAAAACGCGCTGCGACCACTCAACAGCGCCTTGCTGACCGCATACAAGGTCAGCAGCCAAAAAAACAGCAAGGGGGAATCGGGGGTCACAATAAAGCCAATCCCCACGAATACCGGGCAGAGACAAAATAACAACACGGCAAGCCCGGCGACTTTCACCCCGAACCACAGCCTGCCAGTGGCAAATAATAGCAGGGCAGACACCGGCCATAGCATGATAGTCGCCATGCGCACACCCAATTCAGTGCTCCCGAACAGGGACGTGCCGAGCGCAATCATCCAAGCCACCATGGGAGGGTGGTCGAAATAACTTAGCGCGGGATGCTGGCTATATGTCCAATAATACGCTTCCTCGGGCACTAATTCAGTTTTGCCTGCCAGCCATAGCCGGATAACGGTAAGCGCCAGCACACTGCCAATGGCTAGGGTCGGCAAAGCTTGCTGGCCAAGACTCTTGTTTAAGGAATGGGTATCCACGCTAAATTCCAGTTCTGTTCATTTTTATGAGAAGCAATATAATCAGCACACTGGTCCAACAGGCTGACAGGTAGCCGATGTTACCGTCAAATCCGCTGACCATATTTTGCAAAGGGGATACTATGCTGCGTATGGTCAATGGATTGGTAGCCTTGATAATGAATACCCAACCGGCGTGAATGCCAATGCAGTAACTTAAACCTGAATTTGGAAAACAAAGCCTTACACAACTGAGAAACGCACCTGCTGCAAACAAGGCCAGGAAAGAATCAATATGTATCCGCAACAGATTGGCAAATGCATCCAGCACAATGATGAAACCGGTGTTCCAGCGCACCTCGGCAAACTCCGGCCGCATGTCGGTACTGAGAAAATGCAGGGCCGCAAAGTAAAACGAAGCGACCAGGACAGCATGGGCACGGCTCGTTTTACGCAGCAGTAAGCCAAACAAGAATCCTCTGAAAACTGGCTCTTCCAGAGAGGCAATTGCGATACCAATCAATACCCCTTTGCAAGATAGGCTGATGATTCTGGCAAGCTGCAGTTTTTCAGGGTTGAGGACACGCACATCCAGCAAAACCAGCACTAAAACATGCAGCCCCATCATCAGCGCCCCCCAGCCAAAACCACGAACTATTTGCCGAAGCAATTGCCTCCAAGGGCCGACTAGGGCAATATCCCACCGTCCCATGCCGATCCGCCGGCCAATGGGAATTAGGCTCAGAGCCATCAATAGCTCGGCAGACTTGTAAACCAGCGCTTGAAAATCAAGCGACTCGGCAAAAAGAAAATGCAGAGGGTACGCCAGCATGGCCCCGGCAAACGCACAAAATACCAAGTAGGCGCAGGGTGCGGCGATGACCAGGAATAGTGCCGGGTCGGCGAAAAATCTGCAGCGATCAATTGGAAGGTTAACCTGAGTCATAGGATGAATGTAGCCCTCGTTCCCACGCTCCACAGCGTGGGAATGCAAATGTCCGGCACTCCTGCGCCGGATAGCCGCTGGAGCGTGGTAAAACCAGTTCCCACGCTAGAGTATCACTGCCATTAAGTTAAGCCGTTCGTGGTGAGCCTGTCGAACCATGAACGGTTTAGCTTCAAACAAGTTGGGATTTTCCGTTCACCCTTCGACCCTTCGACAAGCTCAGGACTCAGGGCGAACGGAAAACCCTAACTTAATGGCAGTGACCCTAGAGTATGGAAACCACGAAAATACGGACTCTTGGCCGCTATTCCAGCGGATGAGACTCCCGCCCAGTGAACCGTTACTATTCGTCCGCCTGCAAATTCCCCGCATGGAGTCCGCATTCCTTTTTGGTCGCATCCTCCCACCACCAACGCCCGGCACGCTCATGTTGGTTGGGCAATACTGGCCGGGTGCAGGGTTCGCATCCAATGCTGATATAGCCTTTGCTATGCAATTCATTATAGGGCAGGTCGAAAACTTCAATGTAGTCCCAGACTTGCGCGGAAGTCCAGTTCGCCAGCGGATTGAATTTATACAGTGGTTTGCCGGGCGTGGAAAAGTTTGCATCCAATTCCACTTCATCCAATGCCAACCGGGTCGGGTTCTGGTCACGGCGTTGGCCGGTGATCCAAGCGTCAAGGCTGGCAAGCCGCCTACGCAATGGCGCGACTTTGCGGATGCCACAGCACTCAGTATGACCATCGCGGTAGAAGCTAAACAGCCCCTTTTCTTTAACCAGGTGTTCCAGTTCTTGGTGGGGGGGTGTCAGCAGCTCCAAACTGATTTCATAACGCTCCCGGACCTGCTCAATAAAACGGTAGGTTTCCGGGTGCAGCCTGCCGGTGTCCAGGCAAAAGACCTTGATGCCGGGCTTCAGCTTGGCCGCCATATCAACTAGCACCACATCCTCCGCACCGCTGAAGGAAATGGCCAGATTGTCAAACTGCGCGAATGCGGCTTTGAGGATGGCGCGGGGGGCTTGGCCTGCGAGTTCGGCCTTGAGGGTTTCTAGTTCAAATGCTGGCTTGCTCATGTCGTCTTAGGACTTGTTAAGATAAAGAACTAGGACTTTAGCCGAAATGCAATCTTATGGCAAATGCAGCGTTTTCAATACCTGAGAACCCTACTCCCGTTTCACTTGAATATTCGATAACTGACGTTACGCACAGACCACTGTGCTGTTATCGGCAAAGGATTGCCCATCTACGACGATTCGTATTGGAGTGTCAAGGCTTGCCTTGACAGGCAAAGCGAGCTTTGCCACTCCAATGCGTAACGTCGGTTAGATAATAGTGTAGATCATACAAGGTCGGGAGGCGCACATCTGAACAGCCTGCCCGGCCATGACTCCGTCCAAGTGCGCCGTAACCCGACAAATCCGGCCCCTACTAAATTTCAGGGTCAATTTCATACAACACAAGCTGTGAAAACTCAGAGATTGGAACATTATATTTTTGAGCTTGCTTAAAACATATAAAGCCGTATATTACAAGAATTAGTATTAAAACAGCCAGTAAGCTAATGATATATCCTAGCCACTTTGGGGATAAAACTATCTCGCCTAAAACAAGATAGCTCATATATATTTCTGCATATAGCAATAACATGCAAACACCTAGAACAATTGCGCTGGCTGCTGATTGTATGCGAAAGATTCCAGAGCTAACTGTTGGAGGAATTCTTGTTCTAATATTCCAGAGACGGAAGCCAGTGCTATTAGCTCCTAGCATGTGCTTCCTAGTCTCTGACATAATAATTTCATATGCACCCAATACAAATCCGATGCGTGTAATGTTAGCCCATATGAAATAAGAAAATATGAATAGCAAAAAGCAAAAAATTGATGCTAAGACAATAAACTGTGTTGGATCAAAGCTTTTGATGTCTTTTAAAATGGCAATAAAAAATCCGGTTGAAGTTAAAATTACTGTAGCAAAAAATGACAGATACTTTGTTCTTGTTTCCTCCATATGCCGATAGTGTTGCCATGCTTGAGATATCTCTGCCAATAGGTATGCATCAGTTCTGTTCTTCACCTTCATTTTTAAATACCTAAAAACTTTCTATGCATCAGGGCTAACGGATTCTTTCGCGTTCCAACTGCCATTTTTAGGTCAATCAACTTGCGCATTTCGGCAGCATGTCTGGGGTGCGCAACGCACCCAGTGTGAGGAATAACATCGCCCCGGCGATGTTATTCCTCACCAGACACCCGGCTGAAAATTTTCATCATTGCGGATAGTCACCGTATCGCCGCTTTGCGCTAGCACAAACAAACCCTGCCGGTAGGCGAAGCGTGCGGTGTCTTCCGGCACGACCATCCCCGCCACTGCGCCCATCAGCCGAAAGTCGGCATATTGTGGGAACAACTTTTTAAAGCGTTCCAGCCGCGAAACATGCTCTTTGACATCATCCGTCTTCAATTCGCTTTTGACCTCGACCAACACCACATCAATGCTGTTGACCACCAGCAAGTCGATTTCCATCGCGTCGCCATTGCGCTCTGCATACGCGCCGCGAAACACCTGATGGACCGCAATGCCCCGCTGCTGGAACAGCCGCACGACGGCAGGGCGCACCATTTCCTCGACAAACTCGCCGAGGCGGTTGCCCAATCGACCGATGGCTTTAGTCACTTCTTTCAATTTACGGTCGGTTTCTTGCATTTGCCGCGACGTTTCCTTCTGTAGCATGTCTGTTTCCTGCAGCATTCGGTCGGTTTCTTGCATTCTCCTGTCGGTTTCCTGCATTCTCCGGTCAGTATCTTGCATTCTCCGTCCGGTTTCCTCTGCATTCAGTGCAAGTTTGCGCAGGATTTCCCAGACTTCTTCTTGTACGGTAGACATAGGCGCTCCTAATAGCTGAACTTTGCGGGAGGGAAGGTGCGGTTCAAGCCACCTGCGGCCCACGTTCGCCGGTATTGATACGCCCCCCTTCAAGTACATCAATGATATAAACCTTACCTGCTCCGTGCTGGTGGGTACTGGCGTGCTTCATGATGGTGGCGAAAATTTCCTCGACCATATCATCCGAAGTAAATATCTCAATGCGCGTCTTAGCCAGAAACGGGGTGTAATCTTGGTTTCCCGCCACCTTTTCCCGACCAAAGCCTTCGCAATTCGACACGCTCATACCCGGAAAGCGCGGAATTTCAAGTAATGCTTGGGTCAATTTTGGCAACATGAAGGGCTGGATGTAGGCGCGGATTTCTTTCATAAAACATACCTTAAATTTCTGGATTCTCTTCAAAGTTCCTGTACAGGGCAGGCAACATGGTCAAGGTTAACAGAGTCGCGCTAATCAGCCCTCCAATGATAACTACGGCAAAGGGCTTGGCGGTTTCTGAACCGACACTGGTAGACACCGCCGCCGGAATCAAACCCAGCATCGCCATCAGGGCAGTCATCACCACAGGACGCAAACGGCTGACTGATCCTTGGACGATGGCATCATGCACGGACTGGCCTTCGCGGCGGTACTGGTTGATTTGCGAAATCAATATAACGCCATTCTGCACAGCTATGCCAAATAGTGCAATAAAACCCACGGCGGCAGAGACGCTAAGATTAATCCCGGTTGCCAATAGTGCGACCAATCCGCCAATCAGTGCGAAGGGGACGTTCATGACAATCAGCGCGGCATTCTTCACGGAATGAAAGGCCCAGAATAGCAGCACGAAAATCAATGCCAAGCTGATAGGAACGATAACATAAAGCCGTTTCATAGCACGCTGCTGGTTTTCGAACTGGCCGCTCCAGAAAACACGGTAACCCGGTTGCAAAACCACTTGGTTGGCCACTTTTTCCTGCGCTTCGGCGACAAAACTGCCTTGGTCCCGGTCAATCAAGTTGCACTTAATGGCGATTCGCCGCATGTTGTCTTCGCGGCTGATTCGCGAAGCCCCTTGGTCCACCTTGATTTCCGCCAGTTGGGCTAAAGGAATGCGGCTACCGTCAGGGGCGGGCACCAACAGATCTTCTATCACCCCCAGGGAATCGCGGGCATCTTCTTTCAAACGCAGGTTGATGTCGAACCGCCTTTCGCCTTCCAGCATGTGCGAAGCCGGCTTGCCGCCAATCGCCATTTCGATGACACCTTCCACATCTTTCACATTGATGCCATGCCGGGCAATCCGGGCGCGGTCAATGTCGATTACCACTTGGGCCAGACCGGATTGTTGCTCAGCAGCCACGTCAGTGGCACCGCGTGTGGAACGTAAAATATGTGTGATCTGGTTAGCTTTTTCCTGCAGCACTTTCAAATCGTCGCCAAATATCTTGATGGCGATCTCGCCTTTCACACCCGATATGGCTTCCTCCACGTTGTCTTGGATCACTTGGGAAAAATTGAACTGTAAACCGGGAAACACCGACAGCTTTTCCTGCATCGCCTCCACCAGTTTGTCCTTATTCGAGTAGTGCCAAGTTTCTTTGTCTTTGAGATCAATCAGCACTTCAAGGTTATTGAAACCTTTCGGATCGGTGCCGTCCTCAGGCCGCCCCAGTTGCGTCAAAACTGACTTGGCTTCGCTGAACTCGACCAGCTTGGCGCGGATATCCCGTTCCAGTTCCTTCGCCTTGGTGAGAGAGACTGGCGTAGGCAAGGTAATGGTCAGCCAAATATTGCCTTCATCCAGCTTGGGCATAAACTCGGTGCCAATGAAATGGGATGCCCCAAGAGAAAGCCCCAACGCGGTGAGCGCACCGGCAAACATCTTCTTAGGATTTCTCAAGACCGCTTCCAGCACCCCCTTATAGGCTTTCTCCATCCAGTGGACCAGTGGATTATGCGCTTCCGCAAGCCGGGGACCTAGCATGTAACTGAGCAACACCGGCACCAAGGTCAGACTGAGAATGAGCGAACCCAACAAGGCGAAGCTCAACGTAAAGGCCATTGGCGAGAATATCTTGGCTTCCACCCGTTGAAAGGTGAAGATGGGCAAAAACGCGGTAATGATGATCGCCTTGGAAAACAAGATGGGACGGCCCATCTCTGATGCCGTAATCAGCATGGACTGGCGCATATGCGGGACACTTGCCTGCTGGGCCATATCCAGAGTCACCTTCACCATGATCGCTTCGACCAGTACCACAGCGCTATCGACTATGATGCCAAAGTCTATGGCGCCTAGGGAAATCAGATTGGCAGAGATATGCTCAACATCAATGAGGATGAAGGCGAACAGCAACGAAAGCGGGATGACGAGAATCACCACTAGGGAGGCTAAGGCACGGCGCAGGAAAACCACCAGGATCAGCAAGATCAGCCCCGCCCCCTCGATCATATTATGTTCGACCGTCCTAACCGTATGATGCACAAGCTCGGTACGGTCATAGATGGGTACGATCTTGACACCCGGTGGCAAGCCATGCGAATTCAAATCCTTGATTTTTTCTTTGACTCCGCCCAAAACCTCAATGGCGTCCCTCCCCTTCACCAGCAACACCACGCCTTCCACCACATCATCCAACTGGTTATAGCCGACGATACCATTGCGTGGTTGCGGGCCTACCCCGATTTCGGCGATGTTCTTAACAAATACAGGGGTTCCGTCGCGGCTGGACACCACGATGTCACCGATTTCTTCGGCGGACTTCAACAAGCCCGCCCCCCGTACCACCAGCGCCTCATAGCCATGTTCGATGTAACCGCCACCGATGTTAGCGTTATTGTCGGCAATCGCCTGGTAAACGTCTTGCAAACTCAGCTTGAAATTTTTCAACCGGTTTGGGTCGATTTTCACTTGGTACTGCTTGACCCCGCCGCCGAAGGCCACGACATCGGCCACACCCTGCACGGAACGCAAGCGACGCTCGACCACCCAATCCTGCAAAGCCCGCTGTTCCACCAGCGGCATGCGTGGCGCTACGATTCGGTAGCGGTAAATTTCCCCCACACCGGTGGACAACGGACCCAGCACAGGGTCCGTGTCTGGCGGAAGGCTAACAGCGCGCAAACGTTCCAGCACCTGTTGGCGGGAGAAATAGTCCTCGGCGTCGTCGTCGAAAGTCAACGTGACCACAGAAAGACCAAAAATTGACACCGACCTCATGTTGATGAGGTGTGGCAAGCCATTCATCTCCTTTTCAATCGGCAGGGTGACTAGTTTTTCCACCTCTTCCGGGGCTTGGCCCGGAAATTGGGTGACCACCTGCACGAAGACATTTTGCACATCGGGGAAAGCTTGGACTGGCAGGCGTTCGAAAGATACGACCCCGGCTGCGGCGAGAAAAACCGCCGCGCCGATAATCATCAGCCGCTGCTGTAGACAAAACGCGATGATTCGATGAATCAAGGCTTTGTCTCTCCACTGCCATCCTGCTCGGTATCCTCTTCGGTGCGCAACAACAAAGCCCCATCCACCACTAGGCGTTCGCCGCGCGTCAATCCACTGGCAATGACCGCCTTGTCTTTCAGCCGCAGACCGACCTTGACCGGGCGTTTCAGGTAATGGTCTTTGTCAATGGCGACGAATACCCAGTCAGACTCGCCCTCGGTGAACAGCGAGCCTAACGGAATGACAATGCCTTGGTCATTCGGGCCGCTCTGCAACTCCACCGAGGCATACATGGAAGGCAATAGTTTTTTTTCCGGGTTGGGCAATAGGCATCGCACTTTCACTGTGCGCGTATTTTCATCCACCACCCGGCTGATGTATTCAACGGTAGCAGGGAACGTCCGATCCGGATAAGCCTGCACCCTGACCAAAACTTGCTGACCCATACGAATCAGACCGATGTCTTTTTCGAACACATCCACCAACACCCACAAATGGCTGAGGTCGGACAGCACGAACAAGGGATCGGATAGGTCGGGGCGCACCTCCATGCCGGGGTTGATATTCCTTTCAGTCACTTCGCCCGCGATGGGTGCCAGCAGTGCAAACCGATTGTTCGCATTGTTTCCCTTCACCCCTAGGTTGACCAACTTTAGGCGCGCCCGCTCGGCTTCACCACGGGCGCGTTGCAAATCGTCTTGGGCTTGGTCGAAATCCTTGCGGGGGGCCACGCCATGATCGAAAAGCTCCTTCTGGCGGTTGAAAGTGCGTTCAGACAAGTTCTTGTCCGCCTGGGCGCGGATGAAGTCGGATTGCGCCTGGCCCAAGTCTGGGCTATCCAGCGTCGCTAAGGTCTCGCCTATTTTAAGCTTCGCACCCAAGCGGGCAATGTCGCCTGTGACGCGGCCACTGATAGGCGAGGAAACCCTGACCGTTCGGGTTTCATCATAAGCGACGGTTGCTGTTACCGGGTCCATGAGTGGCAGGGCGCTCAATCCGACCAGTGCTTCTTTGATATATCCGCGCTTGGGCGAGTTGGGGCTAAGCACTACCTCGCCATTTGGGATCGCCATGACAGGTGTTTTCTTTTCTTCCGATTTGGGCTGGCAGGCTAACAGGAAAAGACAGGCCAGCCATACAGTGAGCGGCATGAATTGCCGGGGGGGGGACATCATTTGACTTCTTCTCCTAGGGCCGTCACCAAATCCGCCCAAGCATTGCTGCGGTTGGCCAAAGCCGTGTAATAATCAAGCATCATTGCCTTATAATTGCGCTCGGCGTCGATCAAGTCGAGAAGACCTGCGGCTCCTTTTTGGTAAGCGAACTCCTGTGCGCTGCGCAATTTTTCAATGCGCTCCAACACGGATTGTTGAAAGCGTGTGACGATGGAATCGGCGCTTTTCCAAGCTGAAAGGGCTTTGATGACATCGGCACGCACCGCTTGGTCGGTCTGCCGCAGATTCAGCTCGGCATTGTTCATTGCCACACCGGCCTTGGCGATTTCACCCTCTTGGCGGTAAAATAGCGGCAGGGGCACACTAATGCCAAGCTGTCCGGTGTTGGTGAATTGGTTCCCCGGATCGCGGGCGTAGGCACCGCTGACCGTGACATCAGGATAGACGAGACGGCGGGCCAGTTCCAAATTTTTGCCTGCTTGGTTGATGCGAACCCTGGCGGCTAGCAAGTCGGGACGTTTTTCCAAAGCCTTCCGGGTCAGTTGATCTTCTTCCGGGACTCCACCCATCAGTTTGGCTTCGGGCCAGACATCCGCAGCAGTGAGGCTGAAACTATTTTCGGGCCAACCGAGTAACAGCAACAAGTCCGTACGCGCTTGCTGCAACGCCGTTTGCGCCCGGTCCAGATCGGCTTGTGCTTTAAAACTTTCCACCTCAATGCGAGTGAAATCAGTTTCCGATATATCGCCCACCTTAAGCCGCATGGCGTTGGCATCCATGATTTGACGATAACGGTCCAGATTGTCTTGGGCCACAGCAAGGTTCTTTTGCGCCAACAACAAACCATAAAAGGCGTGGCGCACGGCGTTAGTCAATATCCGCGTGACATCCTGCAAGTCGAACTCCGCAGCCTCTGTGCCTAGTTCGGCACCTTCCCTACGCAAGCCGCGTTTGCCGGCTGTTTCGATCAATTGCTGGATCATCGGCGTGATCGCGGGAAGGAACTTGGATTCGGCATTCTTACTCATCTGGTTGCTGAGTTCGGACACATAGAAGCTGAACACAGGATTGGGGATAGCCGAGGCAATGATTTCCTCCGCACGCGATTGGTCCACATTGAACCTCGCAGCGATCAGGCCAAGGTTTCGTTGATAGAACAAGGCAATGGCCTGTTCCTCGGTGATGGTTGCATCCTTAATATTAGGAACCATTGCATTTGCGGCAAGGCATAGTATTGCCAAGCATAAGCTTATAACTCTGATGATCGTCATTCTTTATTCAGATTGTTTTAATCAAGCTTCCAGCCAACTTTTGCTACAGCGTTTTTAATATCAAACGGTTACTGGATAAAACTTATGCATTTACGGAGACTTTCAAAACTCAAAATGACCTCTGACCGCATAGATATCAACGGGGCCGCGGTCAGCATTATAGCCTGGATTTTCTATATGCTGGTAATCGGCGGTAAACCAAAGAGAAGTGAATACATTGAAACTATAAAACAGGTCTATCGCAATTTCAGGAAAGTAATTTATTTTTCCATCTCCGATGAAGCCATCAATGCCGCCGACACTGAGATAAGCAATATGCGCATTGGATAGCCACCCCTGCGCATAGCCAATTCCTATCGTGTCTCTGCCCCGCCCCCAGCGGGTTCCCTTCATCAAAGCCCCTAGGGAAATAGACCGGTCAGTCGATGTGTACGAGTCAACCTCCGTTCTGCCATCCGAATACATGCCCCTGAAGAACAAACCAATATCATCAGAGACTTGCTGTTCAAAATTGAGGCCTATGCCCATTTTAATATTCGGCTTGCGCACCCAGCAGAGGTCAGGGGCAGTAGAATTGTTCGAGCCATAATTAAAGCCGAGGCAGGTCGTTGCATTCAGATTATTATTGGAGTTATAGGCATTGATGGCATCATTAAAGCTGCCAATGTTCTCACGGTTTCTATACCCCAGCACCCGCACCGCACCAGGCTCTCCAAATAAGCTATGTTTATGCTCCAGTTCAACTTGGTCGCCATAAAATGTGAATGGCTTGAACGAGAGCGGCAGTTGGTTCGGATCGGCAGGAGGAAGTATGTGGCCTGCCCGCACAGCCCAATCATCGTAATAATATTCAGCCACCAGCCCGATGGTGTAGCCTCGCGCATCGGCGGCAAAATCATACGCAGCATAGGTCAAAAACGCCATATTGTTGAATTGCTTGCGCAAATCACCCGAAAATGTGTTTTTGTCAAAAAAATCAAGAATACTGAAATTCCCCGCCGTAACGACTAAGCGCCGACTGTCCACCGCACCGCCCAATTGCATCGGGTCAGATTCCAATTGTACACGATTGCCGCCGAAACCAAAGGTTTGCCGAACATAAGCCCGCGACAAATAGACGCGGGGGTCTTTGGCGCCTGATTTCTGCAACTCAAAATTTTGAATCACACTGCCCAAGCCTTTTAGGTCAGACAGGGCCTCTTCCGCAATCAGTTCTGGCACCACATAAGCCTCAGAACCTGGCCAAAGTCTAGCGCCTAGGTATAAGGTGGCCGTACCCGTATAACTGCGTTCCGCCGATGGCAATAGCGAATTAGTACTGCCATTCAAGTTAGTATAGGCGGCGGAAAAAGCACTCTTCGCACTAACGATATAAGTAAACTGTCCATACGCATTCCATGATTCCTCTTTGATATTATGCAGACCCTGGTGCGTGAGCCAATTCATCACGTCGAATTGATCATCCGCACGCGGTGCAGGCTCTGCTACTTCGGCCCTCACACTTAAACTGGCAATCCAAGCACAGAGAAGAAAAAACATTACAAAACAACGCATACATTTCCTAAAACGAAGACTTTACTTAGCTACACCGATAACGCAATGAATTTTATTACTATTTAGTTACATTCCGATGAACGCTAGAGCATGCTCACAAACCCGCAGAGAGACCGGTCAGGTCACCATCCCACCTTCTCACTACACAGCCACTGATTGATTCTTTATAATACAACAACCATGCCATGTTAATAAAAACAAAACTTACTGACTGAAAGCTTTGAAATGGCATGAAATATGATTGGAATTAGCCGAGTTAGCCCGTTTATGCGGTGTACAACCTGTAACTACCCAAGTTTGAGGTTGATATCAACCATAGGCTCGGGTGTAATCCACCATTTCCAAGCCTCTGCTAAAATGGGCCAGTTTTTTTGCTTCAACTTCTTTTTTGGGAAATTTCATGGATTACATTGCTTTGTTCCACGCGCTCATCCTCGGTATCGTCGAGGGACTGACCGAATTCCTTCCCGTGTCCAGCACAGGCCACTTGATATTGGTCGGTGACTTACTTGGCTTCAACAGCGAAAAAGGCAAACTCTTTGAGGTTGTCATTCAATCGGGGGCCATCTTGGCCGTCTGCTGGGAGTACCGCGCAAAAATCATTGCCGTATTGCGGGGGTTGCCAAGTGAAAAGAAGGCGCAGCGTTTTGCCGTTAACCTGTTGATTGCCTTCATGCCTTTAGCAGTTCTAGGGCTACTGTTTGGCAAGGTGCTGAAGGCTCATTTGTTTAATCCCGTTTCGGTGGCATCGGCCTTCATCATCGGTGCCTTCGTCATCCTGTGGGCAGAGCGGCGCAAACATACTATTCGTATCGTTGATGTGGACGAATTGACAGGGTTAGACGCGCTAAAATTGGGGTTCGCCCAAGCCTTCGCCCTCATCCCCGGCACATCTCGTTCGGGGGCCACCATCATCGGTGGCCTGTTTTTTGGCCTGTCGCGCAAAGCGGCGACGGAATTTTCTTTTTTCCTCGCCATCCCCACCTTGTTTGCCGCTACCGCCTACGATTTGTACAAGCACCGCGACCTGCTCTCGGCAACCGACTACGGCATGATTTCGATCGGTTTCTTGGCCGCCTTTGTCAGTGCCTTTGTCGCTGTGCGCGGGTTGCTGCGTTACATTGTCAAGCACGATTTCACCCTGTTTGCCTATTATCGCATAGTGTTTGGCGTTGCCGTGCTAGGCACTGCTTATTTTCACTTTGTCGATTGGTCAACACCATAACTGCCTTAAAACAGTCACACTGTTCATGAAGTTTAAAATTTTGTTGATTATCCCATGAAAAACTATGCTTATGGTATTAATGAAAATGAGAAAAACCAACTAACCGATGCCATCAATAACTTACAGGAGTTTTTTGGTTACCTCATCAATCAAAATAAACAAGCCACGATATTTAACCAAAATATTAAGGATGAACTTATCGCCGCATGGCATGACATGCCATCACACTTCGAAGAGATTCGCGTTAAACTAGCTATCAAGGATCAATTGGCACTTAGTTTTCACGGTCTCACTGGTGGACAATTGGAATTAAAATTGGCGATAATTAAATACTTTACGGGAAATTACCGCGATGCACTATCTAAAAATGGATTCGATGCAGGCACAAAGCACCATCTTCGACAATTATTAGTTTCGCTTGATACATTGTTTTATGACTTGATCCAAGCAACCAATTCCGGCAGTGCGATATCAAGTTTTAACAAATGTTTGTTAGCTCTCCTGGAATAGCTATTCAAGTATTATTCAACTTGCGTTGATAGCAATAAAACCATCCATTTTCAAGCGCTTTATAAACCTATGCACTCATATTAAGCACCATCATGGTCCATCGCATTCTTACCTTTTGCCTACAGCAACGGGTATTTGTTCTTTCTGTATCGGTCATCCTGATCATTTTCGGAACTTATGCCTTTGAACGCCTACCCGTGCAAGCTTTTCCAGATGTGCAGAATGTCTTCGTACAAGTCGTTACGCAATATTCAGGACAGGCTCCTGAAGAGATTGAAAAACTAATCACTCTACCCATTGAAAGGGGGATGAATGGCCTGCCCCATTTAATTAACCAACGTTCTGTCTCAATCTTCGGGCTATCGGTTATTACCCTTACCTTCGATGATGACGCGGAAGACTACTTTTCTAGGCAACAGGTTAATGAGCGCCTTAGAAACATTACACTGCCGAACAATGTTAGCCCAGTCCTCGGTCCCCTTTCTACTGGCATAGGGGAAATCTACCGTTATGTCATAGAATCTAAGACAACTCCGCTAATTGAGCAACGCGCCCTTGAAGATTGGGTCATAGAGCCACATCTGAGAACGGTGCAAGGCGTTGCGGATGTGGTCGCCTTTGGTGGAGGCATTAAAGAGTATCAGGTCCAAGTTAATCCCGAAGCTTTAAAAAACTACAAATTGTCCCTGACACAAGTCTATCAGGCAATAGCAGATAATAACGCCAACACCGGTGGTGGATACATCAAGCATGGAGACGAGGCTCTCGTAGTGCGTGGAGTTGGACTGCTGAGAACCGCAGAAGAAATTGGAAAAATCAAAATAACGACTACCCAAGGAACCCCCGTCAGAGTCAGGGATATTGCTGACGTTAAAATCGGCCCCCAACCCCTCACGGGAATCGTCGGATACAATCAAAACGACAATGTGGTCGAGGGTATTGTGTTATTGCTTAAGGGCAAAGACCCGGTTGAAGTCCTTGACGGGGTAAAGGAAAAAATAGCCAGCTTGAATGGCCACTGGCTACCTCCTGGTGTCAAGATAAAGCCCATATACGACCGCACAGAGTTGGTTAGCCATACCATCCACACGGTCGAGCATAATATGGTCGAGGGCATTGTGCTCATTGTCATCATTCTGATGATCTTCTTGCGAAGGATCGCCGCTGCCTTCATTATTGGATTAACCATACCATTATCACTTCTATTTGCGTTTATTTTAATAGACGTCAATGGAATATCCGCCAATCTTGTTTCATTAGGCGCGATTGACTTTGGTGTCATTGTCGATGCAGCCGTCGTACTAGTTGAAGGAGTCATCGTCCGCATTACCGACGAAATGAAAAATAATGCCAGTTTGACACATATGCGCCAATCCTTGTTGACCACCGCGTCTGAACTAGGTAGCCCCATTGTATTTTCGCAACTGATAATCATTACTGCCTTTTTGCCAATTTTCACTTTCCAGCGTGTTGAGGGTAAAATATTTACGCCGATGGCCTTCACTATTAGTTTTTCTATGCTGGGATCATTGATAGTTAGTTTAACGTTGATACCGGTTTTATTAAGTTATATACTCGGCCCACAACTGGTTGAAGCACATAACCCTCTCGTCCATTGGATGGAAGATATCTACACACGGTTCTTGGATTGGGTTTTATTCAATTTCAAAAAACTGTTTGCCATTGCTGTATTGGGTTTGCTATTTAGCCTTGGCTCAATTCATTTTATCGGCACCGAATTCATGCCAAAATTAGATGAAGGCAATATTTGGCTTACCATTACCTTGCCTACGCCTGTATCTCTGGATAAATCAAAGGAAATCGAACGGGACATTCGCACCGCAATAGAAAAATTTCCCGATGTTAGAATGGTTGTCACCCAATTAGGTAGACCTGAAGACGGCACTGATCCTAAAGGCTTTAATAATTTGGAGATACTGATTGATCTAAATCCAAAAGAAAGCTGGCATTATCCAAACAAGGTCGAGATCGTCAAAGCCATGAATGAGAAGCTTTCGGTTTTTCCTGGTTTGTTATTAAATTTTTCCCAGGTCATTCAAGACAACGTAGAAGAAGCGATCTCCGGTGTCAAAGGTGAAATTGCCATCAAAGTCTTCGGCCCGGACTTGGCGGTATTACAGGAAAAAGCCGACCAAATTACCCATATTTTGAAATCCACACGGGGAGCGACGGATGTCGGTGCCGAACAACAAGCACAATTGGCACAATTAGTACTTGAAATAGACCGGGACAAAATTGCCCGTTATGGCATCGATATCAACGATGTCGAAGATGTCATCGAAATAGGCATCGGCGGCAAGGCGGCAAGCCAATTTTTGGAAAATGAGCGACGCTTTGATGTTGTCGTGCGTATGCGGGAAGACAAACGTGACTCAGTGGCCGCACTGGAAAATATTACCGTTCCTACCCCTGATGGCGCTAGAATTCCTTTGGCGGAATTAGTCGACACCAAAATCGACCAAGGCGCATCCCGCATTGGCCGGGAAGACAATAGACGGCGAATCTCCATTAAATGTAATTTAATCGATCGAGACCAAGGAAGTTTTGTCGCCGAAGCGATGAAAAAAACCAAACAACAGGTAGTATTGCCGCCAGGATACCGGATAGTTTGGAGCGGCCAGTTTGAGAATCAGCAGCGGGCAATGAAGCGGCTATACGTTATTGTCCCAATAAGCCTGTTCCTGATCTTTTCGCTGCTATTCTGGGCTTTCAAGTCAGTGAAAAATGCGTTGCTCATTGTCCTTAACGTACCATTCGCGCTAATGGGCGGTTTGATCGCTTTGCTGTTAACCCAAATTCATTTAAGCATCTCGGCGGCGGTTGGCTTCGTCGCGCTCTTCGGCATTGCCGTGCAGAATGCCGTCATACTCGTTTCACAAGTGAAACATTGGCGGCAAGAAGGCAAATCTATGCGTGATGCCATAGTACTGGGATCGGCCAGCCGGTTGCGTCCAGTGGTGATGACTGCGTCCATGGCAATGTTGGGACTGATTCCAGCGGCATTATCCTCCGGGGTTGGCTCCGAAACCGCAAAACCATTCGCCGTTGTGATCATAGGGGGGCTGATGACGGCAACATTTTTCACATTGAGCATGCTGCCTGCTCTCTATCAATATTTTGAAGACAAGAATACTTTGGAAAAATAAGGGGTGGTAAACTAGGCAGCCTATTCGCTTCAATCCTCACGTTATTGTCCTAAACCCGCAGTTACACGCAATCCACAAAAGCCTACGATGACATCGCAATTTGTCCACCTCCGCCTGCACACCGAATATTCTTTGGTGGACGGCTTGGTCCGCATCAAGCCATTGGTCAAACAAGTCGCCAAGCTGGGCATGCCTGCCGTGGCCGTCACTGACCAGTCCAACCTGTTTGCCTTGGTCAAATTCTACAAGGCGGCGATGGCCGAGGGTATCAAGCCTATCATTGGTTCCGACGTGTGGCTGTTCAATGACGCGGAACCGGCCAGCCCGCACCGGCTGACCCTGTTGGTGCAAAACCCGGAGGGTTATCGAGTCCTGACCGAATTGATTTCACGCGGATATCTGGAAAACCAGCGCCAAGGTGTCCCCATGCTGATGGCGGACTGGCTGGAGACCTCCAATAAAGGGCTCATCGCCTTGTCGGGCGGGCGCGAAGGAAGCATAGGACGTGCCTTGCTGGCAGGCAACACGGAGGAGGCCCGCAGCGGATTGGAACGCTGGCTGAAAATTTTCGAGCAGCGCTTTTACTTGGAACTGCAAAGGACCGACCGCCCCCGTGAAGAGGAATACATCCACGCAACACTGGACCTGGCCGCCGAGTTCAACGCCCCGCCGGTTGCCAGCAATGATGTCAGGTTCATTTTCCCCGATGACTTCTATGCCCATGAGGCACGCGTTTGCATCAACCAAGGCAGGGTTTTGGACGACCCCCGCCGTCCCCGCGACTACAGCGACAGGCAATACCTGCGCAGCCCGGAAGAGATGGCCGAATTGTTTGCCGACCTGCCCGAAGCCTTGGAAAATACCGTCGAAATCGCCAAGCGCTGTTCGCTGGAACTGACCTTGGGGCAAAACTTCCTGCCCAATTTCCCGGTGCCGGAGCAGATGACGGTCGAGGAATATTTTGCCGCAGAGTCGCGTACTGGTTTGGCCCAACGTCTGGCCGTGCTGATGCCTGGTGCCCCGGCGGCAAGGCAGCAGCCTTATTTCGAACGGCTGGAAGTGGAAATCGGTGTCATCAATCAAATGCGCTTCCCCGGCTATTTCTTGATTGTGGCCGATTTTATCCAATGGGCGAAGAACAACGGCATCCCGGTTGGTCCGGGCCGTGGCTCCGGTGCCGGGTCGCTGGTGGCCTACGCGCTGAAGATCACCGACCTTGACCCGATTGAATTTGAATTGCTGTTCGAGCGTTTCCTCAATCCCGAACGCGTTTCCATGCCTGACTTCGACATCGACTTTTGCATGGAAAGGCGCGACGAAGTGATTGATTATGTGGCCGAACGCTATGGCCGCGACCATGTGTCGCAGATCATCACCTACGGCAGCATGGCAGCCAAGGCGGTGGTGCGCGACGTGGGCCGTGTGTTGGGCCACCCTTATGGTTTTGTGGACCGCATCGCCAAGCTCATTCCTTTTGAGTTGGGCATCACCCTGGAGAAAGCGCTGAAAGACAGCGAAGATTTGCACTCCTTGTACCAGAATGACGAAGAGGTCAAGGCACTCATCGACTTGGGGCGTATGCTGGAGGGCATTACCCGCAATGCCGGCAAACATGCCGGCGGCGTGGTCATCGCCCCCTCCAAACTGATCGACTTTGCCCCACTGTATTGCGAACAAGGCGGTGCCAACGTGGTCACCCAATTCGACAAGGACGATGTCGAGGCCGTGGGCTTGGTCAAGTTTGACTTTCTGGGCTTGCGGACCCTGACCATCATCGACTGGGCGCTAGCCACCATCAACCGGACACGCCAAACCAACGGCGAGCCGCCGGTGGACATCGCGATGATCCCGCGCAACGATCCGCCCACCTATACCCTGCTGAAGCGCAAAGCCACCACGGCGGTGTTTCAGCTTGAATCGCGTGGCATGAAGGAATTGATTGGACGCTTGTTGCCCGATTGTTTTGAGGACATCATCGCGCTGGTCGCCTTGTTCCGCCCCGGCCCTTTGCAATCGGGCATGGTGGACGATTTTGTCAACCGCAAGCACGGCAAGGCCAAGGTAGACTATCCCCATCCCAGCCTGGAAGGCATCTTAAAACCCACCTACGGGGTGATCGTCTACCAAGAACAGGTGATGCAAATCGCCCAGGTTTTGGCAGGCTATACCTTGGGGGGAGCGGACCTGCTGCGCCGGGCGATGGGCAAGAAAAAGCCATCAGAAATGGCCAAGCAACGCGAAATTTTCGTGGGCGGCTCAACCGGGCTGGGTGTGGCAGAAGCCACAGCCACGCACATCTTCGATCTAATGGAAAAATTCGCCGAGTACGGATTCAACAAATCCCACTCGGCCGCCTACGCCTTGGTTTCTTACCAAACCGCTTGGCTAAAGGCACATTTCCCCGCGGAATTCATGGCGGCGGTGCTCTCTGCGGATATGGACAACACCGACAAGGTGGTTGTGCTGATTGAGGAATGCCGCGACATGAAGCTGGCCATAGCCCCGCCCAGCATCAACCAATCCGAGTTCCGCTTCACTGTGCGCATGGGCGGACAGATTGTGTATGGCTTGGGCGCCATCAAGGGCGTGGGCGAAAACGCCATCGACGAACTTATCGCGGAGCGGAACAAAAGCGGGGCGTTTAAAGACCTGTTCGACCTGTGCAAACGCATAGACCTGCGCAAAGCCAACCGCAGAGTCTTGGAGGCGCTGATACGCTCTGGCGCACTGGATTGCTTCAACAGTAACCGCGCCCAGCATATGGAGGATTTGGCCGATGCGCTGAAGGCGGCGGAGCAGCATAACGCCATGACCGTGGCAGGCCAAGACGATTTGTTTGGCCTGCCGGAGGAACCCATGGCCAGGGCCGAAACATCCGCATTCCGCGAAGCCGCCGAAGCCTGGCCGGAAAGCCTAAGGCTATCCCATGAAAAAAGCACCTTGGGACTTTATCTCACCGGACACCCAATCGCCCAGTATGAACATGAATTAGTGAATTTCATCACCGCACGTTTGGGCAACCTCAGCGTGGACAGCGACAACTCTGGCGGTGGCGGTTACCGACGCAACAGTGAAACCCATGCCATTGTTGCCGGACTGGTGGTGGAAATGCGCAGCAAACAGAACAAAAACGGCAAGCGCATGGGTTTTGTGACGCTGGACGACCGTACGGGAAGACTGGAAGTGGCGGTGTTTTCCGAAGTGTATGATAACTTTCGCGATTGCATTGCCAAAGATGCCCTACTCGTGGTCGAGGGCGGTCTGGGCATGGACGACTTTTCCGGGCAGATGCGGCTTAGCGCCGAGAAACTCTATACCCTTGAACAAGCCCGCGCCCATTTCGCCAAACATCTGCTGGTCGAATGGCCGCATCCCGCTCCGGGCAATAGTCCCACTCATGCCAACTTGGCAAACGAACTGGCGGAACTGCTAAAGCCCTTCCAAGGGGGAAGCTGCCCCATCATCATCGACTATAGGGGAAGGGGTGCGAAATCCTTGTTGCAACTAGGCGAAAATTGGCGGGTCCATCCTGGAGAGGAACTCCTCAACCGGCTGCGCAAACACATTGGCCCCGAACGGGTGCGCATCCAGTATCAATCATCCGCATCTTGACAGCAAAGCTTAATGAAACGCTACGCCTTATCCATCATCCTGGCCCTAGTGATGCGCCAAACCCAGGGACAAGACCTATTAACCACGTATGAACAGGCTCTGCAAAGAGACCCCCTATTCCATCAGGCAGAAGCCAACCGCAACGCCGCACTGGAGAATAAACCGCAAAGCATTGCCCAACTGCTGCCCACCATCGGCCTCAATGGGATGCTGCGCAAAAGCTACCTTGATTCAAAAACCACCTACATCGCCGGTCAAAGCGGGATACTGCTGAATTTCTGGGACAACTTTGTCAACCTGAACCTGAGCCAGCCACTTTACCACCATGAGCTTTGGGTGCAATTAAGCCGGGCTGACAACCAAGTCGCCCAAGCCGAGGCCGAATACGAAGCCGCGCACCAAAGCCTGATCTCACGCACCGCCACTGCCTATTACAATATTCTCTACGCCCAAGACTCGCTGGAGTTTGCACGCATGGAGAGGCAGTCCATCGAACAACAATGGGAGCAGGCCAAGGCCCGCTTCGATGTAGGCTTGATAGCCATCACCGATGTCGATGCGGCTAGGGCCGGATTCGACCAAGCCAGGGCCAGCGAAATCAAAGCCGACAACGATTTGGAAAACGCCCGCGAAGCGATGCGCGTCATTGTCGGCCAATTCGACGGCAATGTGACCGGATTGGCGGCGGATATACCCTTGAACGCCCCGCAACCGGCCAACATGGACGATTGGAACCAACGTGCGCAAGAAAATAATTTGTCTATCATCGCCGCGCAAAACCAAGCCGAGCAGGCGAAAAAGACGATTGATATACAATTCGCAGGCCACTTGCCTACCCTGGACTTGGTTGGCCAGGTCGGCTTCAATGACACCAACCGGTCATTCGGCATCCGCTCAGAATATGGAACCGTCGCCGTGCAACTCAACGTGCCCCTGTTCCAAGGCGGACTGGTCAACTCAAAAGTACGCCAAGCCCGCGAGCAATTCACGGCGGCCCAAGACAATCTTGATGTGCAGCGCCGCAATACGGTCAACCAAGTGAAGACCGCTTACCGCGGCATAGTCACCAGCATCAACCAAGTGGGGGCGCTGAAATCCGCCGTGGTCTCCGCGCAAAGTGCGCTGGATGCCACCCTGGGTGGATTTGAGGTGGGCACCCGGACCATGCTGGATGTGTTGATTCAACAAAGAAACCTCTACCAAGTCAAACGAGATTATGCCAAAGCCCGTTACGATTACATCACCAACAGCCTTACACTCAAGCAAGCCACTGGGGTCTTGGCGCTGGAAGACGTGGAACTAGTCAATCGGTGGTTGGTGAAAAATTAGCACAGCGTTTTCAACATCAAATAATTACCTTAAAGCGCATCATTGTGCAAGACATCTTGTCAAGTCAAAGGCGTGATTGGGGTGCGATTAAAAGTGATGCAGGCGAACCGGGCAATCTTTGAATTTATACCTGGAGTGCAAGGCCTGCCTTGCCTTTAGATGCCCTCGCAAGGCAGGCCTTGCACTCCAGCATCACTTTTAATCGCACCCTCGTGATTGAATGTCCGTAATTTTTATTACTATTCAAACATGAAAACGCTGTACTAACGAATTCTTTTTCAAGGCGTAAGACCTGACTTATTGAGAGCAAATTAGATAAAATGAAGCTTAACGCCTTAATCGACTGTACCGTGAGAGGCCTTTGGCATTTGTTGGTTTTGGGTAAATGGAGGAAGTAGGTTAAGGCAACATGGCTGAAGAGCAAACATTAGACGAGATTCTTGATCGAATTCAGAAATTGTCCCCAAAAGATGCAACGGTGGTAGCCGTGCGTGCAGCAATGAGGGTTTTGCCCATTTTAGCGCAAATTGGCCCACTGGCAGACGGATTGCCTGCCCTCACATTAAACAATGAGGCCAATTGGTGTTCAAGAGAGGGTTTGATACACTTGGTTTTCTACACGTTCCGTGCCTGTCAATGCGCTTCTATCATTAATCCTGATACAAATGACGTAGCCTATGCTGCTGCTGACTTAGTCACCATAGTTGACGCAGCTTACGCACCCATCACTGACACCAACATTGCCGTCACTTTGACGGGCAGAGCCACAGCAGCAGCTGCAGCCGCCTGTGCTGCCACGGTTGAAGATGTTGCCAGCATAGCCGTTAATTATGCGTATGATACTGCTGACTACGCTTATGAAGCTGCATTAGAAAGTGGTGATATTGAGAATTTCGTACCCTCCTTAGCCTTCGACCTGGAAATACTCCATCGCCAAAACGATCTGTCGACCTTGCCGCTTTGGTTGTCGGCAGGAGGTATGCCCAAGTCATTCGAGGCAAGTTGGCGCACTTTGCAAACCCAGATGCTTTATCTTGACCCCAGTTTTAAATACTGGATAAGATGGTATGAAGCCCGTTTGGGAGGCAAACCGCTGATCTGGGAGGCGATCCGGGATCAAGTTATTTTGAAAAAAGAATCTCGGAATCAATCGCCCACGGCTATTATGGCTGATTTGCTAGCATTGGCTCAATTGGATCAGGTGACTGTTACAGTATCCGATGTAGTCTCAACGATAGGAAAGGAGGGGAGTCCTTTAAACCGAATACGCTGCATTTTCATTGGTCCTGGTTTTGCCGGCAAAACTTCGCTGCTACATGCTTTGCACGGTGAACTGGTCCTTGAAGGAAATGAGGATATGACGATGGGTATCGAAATCATCGAATCCTATTTTGATAACCAAAAAAATCACTACCGGATTGTAGGCGAGAGTTCCGAAGGTCCAATAGTGCATTTCTGGGATTTCGGCGGGCAGGTGATGTACCATGCCACACATCAATTCTTCTTACGCTCCCAATGCGTATATGTACTGGTGCTAGATGTTCGACGCGCTGCCGCTGGGGGCAGTGAGGCTGATTACTGGCTAGAGCATGTCCGAGCCTTTGCACCCGGCGCACCAGTACTCATAGTTGGCAACAAGGCCGACCTCGGTCACATGGATTGGGACCAAAACCGACTACGTAAAAAATACTCCAACATCTGGCCCAATGGTTTTTATCAATTAGCCTGTACCCAACTGGCCGAACCGAACAACCGCCATCGCCACGACTTCGCTCGTTTTAAGGAAGACTTACAAAAAGCCTTGGAACTGGTAGGTATAATGCAGAAGAAGTTTTTGCCGGGGGAATTCGCCGTTTTGGAGAAGCTGCGCCAATGGTCACCTTGTGAGACTTTTTTGCCTAAAGAGGACTACGAACGGTTATGTGAAGAACAAGGTCTAGTGTCCACCGATTCGTACAATCCTGCAGCAGTACTATTGGATTTGTTGGACATACTAGGCGTGGTCATCCATTTTCCCAATATCCCTCGGTTGGACGAATTCTTGCTCAACCCGCGCTGGTTGACTTATGGAGTGTACCAGATCATAAACAGAAATAAGCCCCGTGTCAGCGAAGCCGAAGTTTTCGATTGCCTGTCCCGCTCC
Source organism: uncultured Methylococcaceae bacterium (assembly GCA_903934875.1). Lineage (GTDB taxonomy): Bacteria > Pseudomonadota > Gammaproteobacteria > Methylococcales > Methylococcaceae > Methylumidiphilus. Next base: position 10,348 of record CAIZPP010000152.1, on the reverse strand, counting down.
GAAATCACCGATAACCTAGGCAATCCGTTAGCCTATCCGCGTAGTCGTTGTAGTTTTATCCTTGATGCTATGGAGCAATTCAAGGTGGCCTATCGCCTCAACTCGTCGCAAGGCGACCCACGCTTTGAAATTCCAAGCCTGTTACCTACTGATGAGCCAAAACTCGATTTCCCGGAAGATGTTGCGCGAGCATTCCAGTTTCGCTTCGAGGGGCTACTGCCTCCCCAATTATTACCTCAATTGATCGTAGCCCGCCACACGGATATTGATAAACGCGTTGGCCGACACAATGCCTGGCGGCACGGGGCCATGCTGAGAACCCAGCACAACGGCGGAGCAAGGGCTTTGCTGCGCGGTGACGCTTATGACAGAACCCTTACCTTGTGGATTATAGGCTTAGGATTAGATCGTTATTTCGCGGTGCTATACCAGAGTGTCAAGGATATACTGGCAACTATGCCAGAATTGTCTTATGAGGAACTTATCCGACTGCCGACGGCGGCGCGGTTGGATGATGGAGCAGGGTTTGGTTTAATGCAGGATGAAGCTGAGTCATGGGCGCGATGGGTCAACGTGTTACACGCTTCTCTAAGGGGGCAAACGGTTTATTCCGAAGGGGGCATTGACTATGACATGAGCAAGGTTCTCTGTATTATGTCTGAGCAAGACCGGAAGGGCTTGAAAGCTGAGTTGGTAAAAGCCACTGGCTTAATACGAATTGATAAATTTTACGCTGGAACTACCACTATGGGCGACAATAACCACTTCATTAGCAGCCAAATAGGCGCAGTCGGTTCGAACGCGAAAGCTGACAACAATACTTTTCAGCAAATCGTATTCCCAACTGGTACAGATTACTCCACGCTGGCGGATGAACTAGCAAACTTGCGCAAGGTTTTGAGGACGGAAGCCAGCGAACCGGAACATGACGAAGCTCTGGGTGAAATTGCTGCCGCCGAGAAATCAGCCCGCAAAGGCGATGGAGTGGGATTGTTGGAACATCTGAAATCAGCCGGGGGGTGGGCGTTCGATGTAGCAACTAAAATCGGCACAACTATTGCGGCTGAAGCCATCAAGCAGGCTATGGGTTTGTAAGTGGAGTAGGCCGGAAACAAATTTGATCGTCACCGTAGGCATTCCCACGGAGAGCGTCACTGCCATTAAGTTAAGGATTTTCCGTTCGCCCTGAGCTTGTCGAAGGGTGGACGGAAAATCCCCGTATCATTGATCGTTAAGCCGTTCATGGTTCGACAGGCTCACCACGAACGGCTTAACTTAATGGCAGTGACGGAGACCGTGGGAACGATGCCAAAACGTCAGCAGCGGGGTCTTGAAATTTTAACCATGCCCCCCCAAATCCGCAGCGAGGCTAAACAGGCCCTACACCATCAACTTCTATCTTGGAGACAAAACTATGTTTGGCATTCCTGTTAACTTTGAAGGCAGCCTGTTCGACCAGTTCAGGCGAATAGAACAACAGATGGACGAACTGTTTGGGGGCGGGGGAGTGCTTCCAGGCATACGCTCTGTCGCGCCGGGCACCTTTCCGCCGGTCAATGTCGGGGCCACCCCCGACAAGGTGGATGTTTATCTTTTCTGCCCCGGCATTGACACACAAAAATTGGATGTTTCGATCCAGCAAAACATGCTCTCCATCAGCGGTGAGCGCAAAGCGGCAAATGCGGAAAACACCAAATTCTACCGAAGAGAGCGCTTCAACGGTGAATTCAGACGGGTCGTCACATTGCCGAACGATATCGACCCGGATCGTGTGGAAGCGAAGTATGCTGACGGTGTTTTGCAAATCGAAGTGCAGCGCCGCGAAGCGTCCAAGCCCAGACAAATCGAGATCAAGCAATAAATCGGGAGGTGTGTCATGACCGTATCCAAAGAAATTGCAGAAACCCAAGACAAGCCGGTTGCACAAACACGGGCAGGCGAATTCGTTTTGCAACCGCCAGTGGACATCAGTGAAGATGCCGATGGAATCACCCTGACGGCAGATATGCCGGGGGTTTCCGGCGACAGGCTGGACATCCAATTGGATAAAGACACCCTGGTCATCGAAGGCACGGCAAAAATCGAGATGCCGGAAGGGATGAAGCCCATCTATGCGGATGTGCGTTCTACCCGGTATCGCCGCAGCTTTGCCGTCGGTGGCGGACTCGACCCGGACAACGTGGAAGCCAGCTTGAAGGACGGGGTGCTCAACCTCCGGCTGCACAAGCGGCCGGAAGCCAAGCCGCGCAAAATCGAGGTTTGCACTGAATAATGAGCCTCGCCCATTGACGGGGAATTCGGGCCTTCTAAGCGCCCCTGCCGGCACTAGGCGGGGGCGCTCTTTGTGTGGCACATACCCGGAATTTATCTTGGCAATATATTTATCTTTCTATCGACTCATGGGGAGATAGCCTATGTCGGTCAAACAAAATCAACAGCAGCCTTTTTCTTTTTACCTGAAACAATGGAACTTGCTTGGCTTTTATGAGAAATTTGAACAGACTATAGCCTTTATCCTAGGCTTGATCATCGCCTTGGTCATTATCATTTCCTTGGTTCAATTGACGCATGCGGCCTTTGTCATGTTGGTGTTGGATGCTAACAACCCGCTGGACCAATCAGTTTTCCAGACTATTTTCGGCATGATCATGACGCTGATGATCGCCATGGAGTTCAAGCACTCAATCATTCGCGTCGCTCTCCGTAGCGACAGCATTATTCAGGTAAAAACCGTGCTGCTGATTGCCATGATAGCCCTTTCCCGCAAACTAGTGCTCATTGAAGCCAATACCGAACCGGCCAAAATTGAGGCGCTGTCTGTTTCGCTACTTTGCCTGGGCCTAGTCTATTGGCTGCTTAGGGAGCGAGACGACCGGCTAGGGCAGGACATTTCGGGTGAACATGGGTAGAGCCTCGCTTCGTTAGAGCATTTTCATCTTTAAAATATCCCTAATAAAGGATATTCAGCTAACGTTTAAAGTTAACTGAATATCTTGCTCTTTCATTCCAGCTATCAAGTAACTCTTTGATGTTGAAAATGCTGTAGCATACCCAAACTCCCGCATCACTGCCCCAACCAAAGGCACAGCTACCTCAAACGTCCTGACCGGAACACCCAAGTCCAGTAGTTGGGTGACTTCCAGCCCCGGATATCCGCACGGGTTGATACTGGAAAACGGGCTTAAATCCATGTCCACGTTCAGGCTCAAGCCGTGGTAGCTGCACCCCTTGCGGATGCGCAGCCCCAGCGATGCGATTTTTTTGCCGTCCACATAGACTCCCGGCGCATCGCGGCGGGCTTCGGCCTTGATGCCGTATTGGGCGAGTGTGTTGATGACGGCGTTTTCCAAACCGGATACCAAGCTGCGGATGCCGATGCCGAGCCGGTTGAGGTCGAACAAAGTGTAGGCAACAAGCTGGCCGGGTCCGTGGTAAGTGACTTGGCCGCCGCGGTCGGATTCGACTAACGGAATATTGCTTGGGTTAAGGATATGCACCGGATCGCCATTTCGGCCCAAGGTAAAAACGGGCGGGTGCTCCACCAGCCAAAGCTCATCTACGCTTTCAGGACTCCGCGCTTCGGTGCATTCGCGCATCGCAGCCCAAATATCCAGATAATCTCGTTGGCCTAGTTGCTTAAGACATAAATTCATAAAAAAACAGTTGACTTTTTCACCGCAATGGTTGAAATTAGATGCTTACGAATGATGGCATCAATGAGACTTTCTGATTTTTTGAAGTTGTAACCCGTTGAAAAGCAATCAGGGTGTTAGCATTTTGTTGATCCAATTATATAGCGGAGTACTCATCATGATAGGCCCAGGAATTTAAAACTGTTCTTTACATAAGCTTGCTTACGGTAAAAAGCCGCAGATATATTATCTGCGGCTTTTTTTAAGGATGGTATAGTGCCTTTGTTTTTTGATACGCTAATTGCAATCTGTGTGCATAACTATCTTGGGAAGGGTCTAGCCTAAGCGCATTGCTCAATAACTCAATAGCTTTATCTATATCCTCCTTGTTATTTGAGAACTGTAAATATACAAAGCCAAGAGTGTCTTTCACCATTGCAATCTCTTCATTTGTGCTTTGTGAAAAATGTTTGTAAGCACTATTTGCATATTCAAAAGCAATATCTTTTTTCTCTTTTTTACATGCCAAATAAAACGCTATATTGTTTTTTGCCAACTCGATACAAGCTATTATTTCTTGCCCACCTGACTCCTTCGTTTGCAATGCCGAACGAAGCGCATCTTCTGTTGATCTTAAGGCATCGTCAATGTTATCGAATATATAATGATAAAACCCTATGCTTATGTCCCATCTAGGGTTATTTCTATCAAGCAACTTGCCCCTCTGTAAAGCTTCAAAAGAATATATTTTTGATTCCTCGATAGGTAATATGTCTCTAGACTCTATATATGTAAATCCAAGTAATTTGTAAAACGAAGGCTCTTTGTCAAAAAACCGCTCCGAGTCCTTGAGAATTGTTAAGAGCTTTCGCTTGCAATCAACGATTCTGCTTTGGCATAAGTTTCCAGAATAAAATGAGTGAATTTCATTAATAATGGATAAGTCGCCGGTATGTTCTGATTTGAGTGCTAACAACATACCCTCGGCTGCTTCAAACTCGCCATCGTTAATTTTCTCATGGATTATTTTTAATTCATCCATTATGTTTTTGGGCGATTGCGTTTCCTCCTTGATCAGATGACCACCAATTGATTGGGTAAGAATAGCCATTCTTTTAAATTCATCTAGAACTGGCGATATATGGTTTGCAAATGTACTGTGAGCGGCATCAAACGCATCTTTTCTAGTGGCACAAAGGTTTTCCGAGAAAATACTTGCTAAACTACGCATCCCCTTTTCAATCACATCTATTAATTCCCTCTTAAAGAAATAGACAAACAGACTACCTAGAGCCAAAAAGCCTAAAACCTCCCCTATTATATGTTTCACTAACTCAAATAGGTTCTCTGACAGCTTATCCAGCCATTTGCTTGTTTCAAAAATGCCGCCGTCAGTTGGTAACGATATAAATGCCACAAAAAACAATATTGACATAAATATTATAATTATTTTCAACGCTAGTTTTATTATTTTCATAGTCCAATCTATAAAGATTTGTTTTGTAGAAAGATGTTCCGAATTCCCAAAGAACCCAACAACTGCCATTTGCATTTTATTCTATCTTAGTTACAGCGTTTTTATCTTAACAAAGAAAAATAATAAAGGACACTCAATCAAACCACCCATTGTATGAACTGCTTTGCAAAATAATATAAACAACTAAGTAATCATTTGATGTTAAAAACGCTGTAGCTGTAAGCTAGATCAAAAACACCGTCGCCAACCCCAAAAAGATGAAGAAACCCATGCTATCGGTAATGGCGGTAAGCAGTACGCTAGTGCCGACGGCAGGGTCTAGCTTGAGATGGTGGCGAACTAGAGGAATGGCCACGCCCATGGCGGCGGCGACCAGCAGGTTCAGCATCATCGCCATCGCCATGACCATGCCCAAATGAGCATCCCGGTAAAGGCCGTAAGCAACCACACCAATCAAGGAACCCCACACCAAGCCGTTGAGGACGGCAATCCCAAGCTCCTTGGTGACGAGTTTGCGCACATTGGACGGACTGATCAATCCCAAGGCCAGAGAACGAATAATCAGGGTGCTGGTCTGGGTACCCGTATTACCTCCTATGCCGGCGACAATCGGCATCAACGAGGCAAGAGCGACAATTTGTTCGATGGTATTCTCAAACAAGCCGATGACGCGTGTGCTTACAAAGGCGGTGATCAGATTCATCCCCAACCAGAACCAGCGGTTCTTCAAACTTTGCCAGATGCCGGAGAACAAATCCTCCTCCTCCAGCAAGCCCGCTTGGTTGAGTATCTCGTCATCTGATTCTTCGCGGATGTAATCAAGGATCGCATCGACACAAATGCGGCCTTGCAGGCGGTTATGCTCGTCCACCACGGGCGCGGTCAGCAGGTCGTAGCGTTCGAAGGCACGGGCGGCGTCAGCCGCCTCGTCACTAAGCTTAAAATGGACCACTTCATTTGACATTAGCTCGGACACCCGCTCGTCGGGGTTGTTGACCAGCAAACGTTTAAGCGATAGCACACCTTTCAGGGCATTTTGGTGGTCAACCACGAATAGCTTATCCGTATGCTCGGGCAAATTGCCCCTACGCCTAAGATAACGCAACACCACGCCTAGGGTAATGTCGTCACGAATGGCAACCATGTTGAAATCCATCAAGGAGGCAACCGTGTCATCCTCATGCGATAGCACCGACTCCAATTGGGCGCGGCTCTGATCGTTAAGGGACTCCAACAACTCCTGCAAGACATCTTCCGGCAGGTCGGGTGCGAGATCGGCAATTTCATTCGTTTCGAGTTGCTCAGTGGCAGTCAGCAACTCGTCGGGGTCCATGTCCGAGATCAGCGTTTGCCGAACCGCATCGGAAACGTCCAACAGGATTTGACCATCCAGCTCCGACTGGACCATGTTCCATATGACTAAGCGCTGCCGCAAAGGCAAGGCCTCCAGGATGTAGGCGATATCGGCGGAGTGGAGTTGGTCGAGCTTCTGCTTGAGGGCCACTTGGTGTTGCTTGTGCAACAGGGTTTCGACCAAGTCGTGGCGCGGCATGCTCTGGTGTTGAAGGATAGTTTCCTCCAGCCGCTGCTTGTTGAGCAATTCGATGACTTCTTCCAGGTGCTGTTTCAGCAAATCTTCTGCGGGAGTGTTGTTTGCGTTTAACTCTGCCATGATATGCGCCTAGGATAGAACGATGCTATGCGGGAAAGATTAGGGTAGGGTTGACCATGCGGTCGGTTCAGCCGTTTTGTTTCCCCCGTTTTCGTTTGGAATAAATAAACATCGTCGTTACAGCGTTTTCCTGCTTAAAAAGTCATAATTATTGCTGGACATGCCGTCAATTCCTGATAGATGGCATCCAATTGGGCTTGCGATTGGGCGATGACGTTAACCGTCACGGCGATGTATTTGCCACCTCCACTTAGGCGGCTAGATACCGCATCCTCGGCGAGGCCCGGCACATGGTTACGCACTAAGCTCAAAACTAGTGTTGCCAAACCCTCTTGACTGTACCCAAACACCTTAATTGGGAAATCGCAAGGAAACTCAAGCAGGGAAGGTTTTTTCTCGCTCATACAGCGTTTTAATATCGAATAGTTACTTATTAAGTTATATTATTTTGCAAAGCAATTGGCACACAGGATGGTTTGATTGGGTGTCCTCTATTATTTCTCTTTGTTAAGAGAAAAACGCTGTACATAAATGAAAATCGGGACTTCGAGCGACGAAAATAGCACATAGGCTGTTTTTTGTCGAGTAACAAAAAACACGTTGCCAGAGCTACGGCTTACGCCTATTGCTCCTTACCGCCTTGAGGGTAGCCCATAAATACACTATGATATACGCTTAAATGATTGGTTGGCATACATTGATGAAAAGGCTATTCATTAGGCATGGATAAATTTTTTTGTACAGCGTTTTCATCTTTAATATAAAACTAAAAAAGGATATTCAGTATTCCTTCCACTTAAACGTATATCCAGCACCACCCACTAGCTATCAAGTAACTCTCTGATGTTGAAAACGCTGTGCCCCTTGCGCAACTCTTCTTTAAGTGCTTGATAAAGGCCATTCATTCTTGCCCAAACTGGGCCGACTACACCGTCACAGACCTTTCGCCCATCTAGTTCGACGACGGGAAGTACCTCGCGCGTGGAACTGGTTAGCCAAACTTCCTCAGCACGGCGCAATTCGTCCACGGTTATCCCCCGCTCCTCAAACTTCATGGTGTTGGCCTGTGCGAGTTCAACCACTAGATCACGAGTGATGCCCGGCAGGATGTCGTTGCCTTTCGGCGGTGTCAGCAGCACCCCATCGACCACGGCAAACAAATTGCTCGCCGCACCCTCCATGGCATAGCCGTCCCGAAGCAGGATGGCCTCGGCACAACCCTCGTCCACCGCTTGCTGCCGTTGCAAGACATTCGCCAGCAAGGTTATCGCTTTGACATGGCACCACTGCCAACGGATATCCGGCACCGTGATTGCCTTCACCCCCGATGCGGGGATAGGCGCTATGGGCGTGCACATCGCGAACACGGTCGGTGCTATCCCTAGCGGGAAGGCATGGTCCCGCTTTGTGCCCACACCACGGGTCACTTGCAAATAAATCGACTGGTCATCTACGCCATGAATAAGCCGGTTAAATATTAGCACCCATTGCTGCCTGTCCAAAGGCGGCACCATACGGATACCTGAGAGGCTGTTCTCCAAGCGCTGCAGATGTTCGGCCAAGCGCAAAGGGCTACCGCCATACACCGGAATCACTTCATACACGCCATCCCCGAAGAGAAACCCCCGGTCCAGCACAGACACTTTGGCTTGGCTCAACGGCAAAAATTCGCCGTTCAGGTAAACAATCTGTTCTTGATTGAGCATGGACCTATTTTTTAAACATCAGTTGCAGCGAGTCCAATGCCCGCCGGAACAAACCACCCTCGGGGATAGGTTTGAGCGACACCAAATCGACCTGCCCTATGGTTTGGTCGTTCAGCACAACCTTGATTGCGCCCAACTTATCGTTTTGCAGCACAGGGGCGACAGTGGAGTTATTGACCTCCTTGGAAGCCTTCAGGCTCTGGTACTGCCCGCGGGGGAACGTCACATAAAAATCCTTCAACAAACCCAACTCCGCCATAGGAATTTCGCCTTTCCAGACACGGGCTTCGCTTAGTTTCTCATTGGCCTTGTAAAGGACACGGGTTTCATAGAAGCGGAAACCATAATTGAGCAAGGTCTGATTGGCTTGGGCGCGTTCTTTATCACTCTTGGTGCCCAGCACCACAGAGACCAGCCTCATTCCATCGCGCAGGGCCGAAGTGACTAGGCAATATCCAGCCCCCTCAGTATGGCCAGTTTTGACACCATCCACGGTGGGATCTTGCCAAAGCAACCTGTTCCGGTTGGTCTGCTTGATATTATTGAATAAAAATTCCTTGACCGAGTGCCATTTGTAATATTCGGGAAATTCGCCGATTAAGGCATTGGTAAGTGTCAAAAGGTCACGCGCCGTCGTGTAGTGCTCAGGATCAGGCAGCCCCATGCTATTTTTAAAATGGGTGTTCTTCATCCCCAAGCGCTCGGCGTTTTGATTCATCACTTGCACGAAAACCGCTTCGTCCCCGGCCACATGCTCTGCCAAAGCCACACTGGCATCGTTGCCGGACTGCACAATCATTCCCTTCAACAGATTTTCCACCGAAATTTGAGCGCCAACCTGGGCGAACATACGCGAGCCTCCCGTGCGCCAGGCTTTTTCGCTGACGGTAACCATGGTATCCAGCTTGAGGTTGCCCTTCGCCAATTCGCGGAACACCACATAAGCCGTCATGATCTTAGTCAAGCTGGCGGGTTCCAAGCGCTGGTCTGCGTTGCTTTCCGCCAGTACACGCCCGCTATTATGATCCGCGAGGATGTAAGCCTTGGCACCGACCTCAGGCGGGGCAGGAATCTGAACCGGATCGATGGCCGCAACGGGACCAACAAACGCCAGCAGTACAAAAAACAGGCAAAACAAACTGGATCGCATCCGATAAGACCTCTTTAGATTAGCCATTTTTCTCATTATGGATTGCAAAAATGTCATGCATTGTACCACGGAGGTTAAACCAAGGCTTCGTTTCATAATGGCTAGGGTGCGATTAAAAATGATGTGGGAGTGCAAGGACTGCCTTGCGAGGACATCTAAAGGCGAGGCAGACCTTGCACTCCCAGTGTAAATTCAAGGACCTTCCAGTTTTAATCTAACAAGTGGATGGGTGTCAGGGCAAGATGAGTTATGATATTTCCAGTAGTAATGAACAATGGGGAAGACAAATGTCTCTAAGCACCAAAGAGGTTAACAAAATTGCCTGGCTTGGACGCATCGCCATCGACGATGACAAAATCGAGGCTTATGCACGGGACTTATCCGGGATTCTCGACTTTGTCGAGCAAATGAGCGTGTTGGACACCAGCACTGTCACGCCTATGGCCCATCCGATGGACCAAACCCAGCGCCTGCGTCCAGACCATGTGACCGAAGAAAATCAACGCGGACTGTTCCAAGCCAACGCACCCTTGGTTGATGCGGGCTTGTATCTGGTTCCAAAAGTCATTGAATAACTGATGTTACGTAGTCATCGCTAGAGGATGGCAACTTGTGGAGTGCGGCGACTCGTCGCCGCTGGACGCAAAAGGCGGCGACGAGTCGCCGCACTCCACAACATCCGGGCTACAGCCTACACGGTTGCGTAACATC
>CAIZPP010000151.1 GCA_903934875.1 uncultured Methylococcaceae bacterium | reverse complement strand
TGTTACGCAACCGTGTAGGCTGTAGCCCGGATGTTGTGGAGTGCGGCGACTCGTCGCCGCCTTTTGCGTCCAGCGGCGACGAGTCGCCGCACTCCACAAGTTGCCATCCTCTAGCGATGACTGCGTAACATCAGTTAAGAATTCCCGTTCCCCTTGCTGCCACTGCTTGCGGCTTCCTCTCTTGCATGAGCTTCGGCCTCACGGGCGTGAGCTTCGGCTTCAAGAGCGTGAGCTTCAGCCTCACGGGCGCGAATTTCAGCCATTTCTGCGTCTTTTCTTGCTTCTTCTGATTCCACAATTGTGTCGGTCGACATTTCTTTCTCCAAAAGGGTAAGGTTAAAACAGGCATTTTTGGCGTAACACCAGTTATTTCAGTGAGCTACTGCACCTCGTCCGTCCAGACTTTGAAACTTGCCAGGGTATTGGGGCCAAACGTATGGACAATGGGGACATCGGCGGCGTCGCGGCCCCGTGCGATCAATATGCGTCCAATGCGCGGTGTGTTATTGCGGGCATCGAAGGTGTGCCAGTGTCCTCCCAAGTAAACCTCAAGCCAAGCGGCAAAATCCATCGTGCTGTAGGGCGGCGGCAGGCCGATGTCGCTCAGGTAGCCGGTGCAGTAGCGGGCCGGAATGTTCATGCAACGGCATAACGCAATGGCGAGGTGGGCGTAATCGCGGCAGACGCCTATCCCCTCATGGAGCGTCTCCCCTGCTGTCCGCGTGGACCTTGCGTGTTCGTAGCCAAAGCTGACATGGCAGTGGACGAAGTCGCAGATGGCTTGGACGCGCCCCCAACCTGGTGGCGATTTGCCAAACAAATCCCAGGCCGTTTGGGACAGGCGGTCAGTATCGCAATAGCGGCTGCCCAACAGGAACACCAGAGTCTCCTCGGGCAGGTCTTGCACCGGGTACTGCCACGCCGAAGTGTTGGCACTGTCCACCGCGCCCGTGTCGTTCACAACCGCAGTGGAAGCAAGCCGAAGCTGACCCTTAGGCGCAACGATCCGGCTGCACCAGTTGCCGAAGGCATCGCGGTAGGCGGTGATGGGGATAGTCGGGGTGGCGGTGAGGTAGTCGGGGACGACGATGTCGGAGGCGCGGGTAAAATGGATGTGCAACGTCAATATCATTGGCGTCGGCTGGGGACAGTCGTAGATTAATTCGTAGCCAACCCGGATTTTCATAGTGCTAGTCGCCCTTCTCGACTGGGAAGTGAAACACGACGGCTGTCCCATGCTTGGTGGGGGCTGCGACTTCCTCTGCTATCACATGCCCGTCGCGGTCTGCGCTAACCTTGTAATGTCCGGGCTTAAGCTGCACCAAAAGGGTGGGGCCATTGGTTGTAGTGTCCAGGAAAACATGGCCTTTCGCGTCTTCGATCTTGACCTTGGCCCCGGACACGTATTCCCCCGAACCCTTGACGGCGAAGGTCAGATGCAGATTGTATTGGTTTTGGATGGCCCGTAGCGCTTTATGCTCATCCTCACCGATGCCGCCGCTGACAAAAGTGACATCCCCCTGGGTCTGTGGTGTTATGCCGACGGTTTCGCCGTAGGCATGGGTAAAGAAAAGAACGGTAAAGATAATGGACAGAAAAAGCTTCATGATACTTCTCCAACAATTGAACAAAAAATTCGCTGAGTGCTGCCCCGCGTGGCCGCGTTATCCCGGATTGCGCTTGCCAAGCGGCTCCATCCGGGCTGTAGCCTACACATAGGCGTGAAGACAGCTCACAATTCAATGATAGGAAATTGCCCAAAATTATTCTGTTCGCTAGCGCACATTGCAAGCATGCAAAACCGGCGTGAGCGTTCACCCCCCCTAGTAGCGCGGGCATCTTGCCCGCTGAGGGCGGTCAAGGGGTATTCGGTCAAACCTGCTTGCTGCAATTTGCCGCCGGCCTTGGTGGCGTTTTCGCGGCGCACGCCGAGCATATTGGCGTGACATCAGGGCTTAAGTTATCGCCAAGCGATTGCCACAGACCTCAACCGTCTTGCCCAAAGTAACTTTGATCTCGTTCGCGCAGCGGCGGGCCTTGTCTGGATCGTCGAAGAAAGCGATGACCATACCAGAGGTTTCGTGGAAATAGCCGTTGGAGGCATGGATCAATTTAGCGAGTAAGGTGTTCATGGAATGTGTCCTGGAGTTGAGTTTGGCGACGTATTTAAAGCAATCCGCCGCAGCCCCACTAAGTCCGCTAAAGTGAAGGGCCTATGGAGTGTGTCTGATTAACTTATACCCGCTAATTGCATGGCGGTCTGTCCTCTGCCGCACCCTGTCCGCTACCGCACACTACTCGACCGTGCATCGCGCAAAATCCCAGCCAGCCAAGCCAGCGGTTTTATGTTCGTTACCGTACAGACTACGCGTGGTATTGCGGTTAAGCTGCTTTCCAGTGACACCAATAACCAACGTGAAAACGCCAACCCAACCCATAAGGGTGACTCTATGAAAAGCAAAGACGAATATATCCAAAGCCTGACATCGGAACTGAAAGAATGGAGTGCCCAGATCGACCTGTTGGCCGCCAGAGCGGAAGCCGCAACGGCAGAAGCGAAGCTCAATTACGCCGACGAACTCGCCGGGTTGCGCAGCAGACAGCATGCCGCCGCCGAAAAGATTAAAGAGTTGCAGGAATCCAGCGGCGATGTGTGGGAAACGGTCAAAGACACGGCGCATACGGTCTGGGATGACCTGAAGACCGGCCTGGCCAATGCCACTGCCAATTTCAAATAACCAAAAGAGGAGTCCATGCATATCCCGATCAAACCCGCTTTGGCGCTTGCGATAGGGATATTCATTTTGCTGGCGTTAGTGGCCGTGCAAAACCCTGAGCGTTTGCCCCGCCCCCTTCTGGACAGGGACGGGGGCGGCGATATCAAAAACAAGGATTTGCCTCTTCACGGGAATAGCGGCAACAGGGGAGGGCTGTATGGTTTCCAGTACCACGGTTTTTAGCCTGCGGGAAGTTGTTTTTTCTTAATTGTTTATTTGGTTTCGGAGCATCACAGCATGGCAAAGTGGTATGGACAAAGACGGCATGTCAGGGTGGATCATCCGGGGGGCGATGACACACCCATCCGGTTCGAATTGTTCAGCACCGAACGGCTTGAACAGCATGCGGTGAGTTTGGCACAGGCGCAAAAAGTCACCGGTGGCAGCAGGGAGGGGCAGAAACTGATCACACGGGTGCGCGAGAATGCGCGGGTGTTGCTTGAGGCCTATAAAGCCGTCGCCAAAGCGGTGCGCGAGCAACACGCGGTCACCCCGGCGGCGGAATGGCTGCTGGATAATTTTCATGTGTTGGAAGAGCAGATTAGCGACATCCACACCGACTTGCCCGAAAGCTATTACCGGGAGTTGCCCAAACTGGCCGAAGGTGTGCTGGCCGGCTATCCCCGCGTCTACGGCATCGCCTGGGCCTTGGTGGCTCATACCGACAGCCGCTTTGCGCCGGATTTGCTGGCGCACTTCGTGCATGCATATCAAAACGTCGAACCCCTAACGCTAGGCGAACTCTGGGCAATACCGATCACCCTGCGGCTCCTGCTGGTCGAGAATCTGCGACGGTTGGCGGCCCGCATCATGCGCTCCCAAAGCGGGCGAAGGCTGGCGGATGAATTTATTGATAGCATCGAACAGACCGCCGACCAAACCGACAAACCCGACCAGCCACTGCCGACTGCGGCACTGCCCGACCCCCCATTGTGCCAGGCCTACGCGGTGCAAATCCTGCAACGTTTGCACGACCCGCATCCGGGGTCCGCATTCTCCCTAGACTACCTGAATGACTGGCTGAACGGGCAAGGCATCAGCCTGGATGAAATCGTGCACCGGGAACACGCCGACCAGATCGCCGACAATCTGACGGTGCGCAACATCATCACCAGCATGCGCGCCATCTCCGCCTACGATTGGCCCCGCTTCGTCGAAGACGTAAGCCTAGTGGACGGGTGCCTGCGCACCCACGAAGGCTATGCGGCGATGGATTTCCTGACCCGCGACCGTTACCGCCACGCGATTGAGGACCTTGCCAGGCGCTCGCCGCATTCGGAGGTGGAGATTGCCCGCAGAGTGGTGGCCAAGGTCCACCACATCGGCGGGGATTCCCTTAACCAGGCACGGCAATATGAACCGGGCTACTACTTGATCGGTGCGGGCCGCTATGGGTTCGAAAAAGAAATCGGTTTTAAACCCACACGAAAACAACGCTTGCTGCGCGTCTACACCGCCCACGCGGGACTCGCCTATGGGGGCAGCCTTGGCCTGTTGACCCTGTTGCTGCTCGGGCTTCCTCTAGCTGCGTGCAGCGCCGCCGGGATGGGCGGATTTACGCTGTTCCTGCTGGCGCTGTTCGCTGTGTTTCCGGCCTCGGATATCGCTGTCGGACTGGTGAACCGGTTGATCATTGCGGGCCTTCCGCCGCGCCACCTGCCACGGCTGGCATTGAAGGATGGCGTGCCGCAGACCCTGGCCACATTCGTCGTCGTACCGACGCTGTTTACCAGCGAGGCCGGGATAAGGGAGCAAATCGGGCAAATGGAGATTCGCTACCTGTCCAATCCAGGAGGGCAGGTGTACTTTGCGCTATTGTCCGATTGGGCCGACGCCGACCAGGAAACGATGCCGGACGATGGCCTGCTGCTGGGTGTGGCCGCCACTGCGATAGCCGCGCTCAACGCCAAATACGGCGGTCAACAACGGTTTTTTGTGTTCCACCGCAAGCGGCTGTGGAATCCCGGCGAAGGCAAGTGGATGGGGTGGGAACGCAAGCGCGGCAAGCTGCATGAGTTCAACCGCCTGTTGCGTGGCGCGGCCGACACGACCTTTCTGCCGGCAGACGGCCAGCCGGCCATTGCGCCGGGCGGGGTCTGTTATGTCATCACCCTTGATGCCGACACAAAATTGACTATGGATGCCGTGCCCCAACTGGTGGGCGTGGCGGCCCACCCGCTGAACCGGCCGATGTTCGACCCGAAAGCGCAACGAGTCGTCGACGGCTACGGCATACTCCAGCCGCGTGTGACACCAACCCTGCCGCTGCGGCAGGAGCGCTCAATGTTCCACCAGATTTTTGCCGGTGCTTCCGGCACCGATGCCTATGCCAGCACGGTGTCCGAACTCTACCAAGACCTGTTCACGCTCGGCACCTATAGCGGCAAAGGGCTTTACCATGTGGACACTTTCGAGGCCGCCCTGGCCGGGCGTGTGCCGGACAACACCCAACTCAGCCATGATTTGTTCGAAAGCGTGTTCGTGCGTTGCGCACTGGTGAGCGATATCGAGTTTTTTGAGGAATTCCCTTCCCACACGGAGGTCGCCGCATCGCGGCAGCACCGCTGGACGCGGGGCGATTGGCAATTGCTGCCGTGGATATGCGGGCGGCAAGGCAAAGACATGCCAATGATTGGCCGCTGCAAGATGCTCGACAATTTGCGCCGGTCCCTCTCCGCCCCGGCGGCATTCTTTACCCTAGTCGCCGCGTGGGCCATCCCGAACGCGCCGCAGGCCATCCTCGTCGGGTTTGTGCTGGCCTCGCTGGCCATCCCCGCCGTCCTGGCGTTCACTGGCGGGTTTGTGCCGCCGCGCCGGGGCGTCTCGTTGCGCACCCATTTGCGCACGGCGGGGGATAATGTGCTATGGGCAATCGGCAACGGACTGGTGGCTTTGACCTTGCTCGCACAACACGCCTGGCTGATGCTGGATGCCATCGCCCACACCTTGGTGCGGTTGTTCATCACCCGCCGCAAATTGCTGAAGTGGGTCACCGCCCTGCAGGCCAAGACAGGCGCGACCCATGCACTGAAGAACCTAATCAGGCCACTGAGCCATTCGTCCACAGTCGCCATCGGTGCCGGTACCGTGGTGTTGCTGTCCAACCCGGCCGGCATCCAGGCCGCCGCACCATTCCTGCTGTTATGGTGGCTGGCACCGGTCGTCGCCCGTGCGTTGAGCCTGCCGCCTAGGCCGGACTTGGCCGAAACCCTGCAACCCCAGGATAGTGTGCGGCTGCGTTTGATCGGAAGGCGCATCTGGCGCTTTTTCACGACCTTTGTGACGCAGGAGGAGCACTGGCTGCCGCCTGACAATTTTCAGGAAGACCCGCAGCCCGTCATTGCACATCGCAGTTCGCCCACCAATTTCGGCCTCTATTTGCTGTCCGTCATGGCCGCACGGGATTTCGGCTGGCTCGGCTTGCTGGACACCGTCGACCGGCTTGAATCCACGCTGGCGACACTCGCGGCATTGCCGCGCCTGCACGGCCATTTTTACAACTGGTACGACACCCTCGACCTGCACACGCTGGAACCCCGCTATGTGTCCACCGTGGACAGCGGCAACTTGGCGGGGCATCTGCTCGTGCTGGCGCAAGCGTGCCGGGAAATGCTGGAGCGGCCGCTCGCGTTTCCCGTGGCGTTGGCGGGCCTTGCGGATACGCACCAACTGCTCATGGACGCGATTACCCATAGCACCGATGACCGGCGCACACTCACTGTCACCCGACAAGAACTGCAGCAAAAAATAGCCCACATCGGCGAATTGCTGGGAAGCCATCGCATCGGCGCGGACGGCTGGGGCAGCCTGTGGCAGCAGTTGACGCTGTGCGCCGACACGCTGCTGGATCTGGCACACGCCTATGCCGCCGAACGCGGCGATGCGGGCGACAGCGAAGTGCTGGCATGGTCTACGCTGTTGTGCGAAGACATCCGCTCCCATGCCCGCGATGTGGACAACTTGGCACCTTGGGTCCACTTCCCTCGACACCCTGGAGCGGAAGAGCTAGCATCGCACCCCTGTCCCGCGCCGTTGCGGAAAAGCCTGACCTTGGAGACACCCTTGGGCGAACTCGCGGACTGCTACGCGCTGGCCCTGGACGATCTCGCGGCATCCGCGGTGAGTCGCCCGGCACCCGGCGGCTTGGCGGCGCAGTTGCAACACGGCGCGGCACAGGCAAAAGTGCTGGCCTCTCGGCTGGAGGACATGGCCATGCAGATAGACGGACTGTTCCATGCCATGGATTTCCGCTTTCTCTACGACTCGGATCGCCACCTGTTCGCGCTTGGGTATCGCGTGGCTGAGGGCGGCCTTGATCCCAGCTATTATGACATGCTCGCCTCCGAGGCGCGCCTTTCCAGTTTTGTTGCGATTGCCAAACGCGATGTGCCGTGCAAGCACTGGTTCCACCTTGGCCGAAGGGTGACGCGCGCCGCGCATGGCACCGTGCTGCTGTCGTGGTCGGGGTCGATGTTCGAATACCTGATGCCATCCTTGGCGACCTTTACCCGGCGTTACAGCCTGCTCGACCAGACCTGCCGCTTGGCAGTGAAGCGGCAGATCGAATATGGCAGGGAGTGCGGTGTGCCGTGGGGCATTTCAGAGTCGGCCTTCAATGCCCGCGACCTCGCCTTCACCTACCAGTATTCTGCCTTCGGTGTGCCCGGCCTGGGAATGAAGCGGGGGCTAGGCGAAGACTTGGTGATCGCACCCTACGCCACCGCCTTGGCCGCAATGTACCTCCCCCATGCCGCCGTGGAAAACTTCGCGCGCTTGGAAAAGGAGGGCGCATTGGGCCGCTTCGGCTTCTATGAGGCGCTAGACTTCACCCCGGTCCGGCTTGCGGAAGGCCAGCGTAGCGCCGTCATCCGTTGCTACATGGCCCATCACCAAGGCATGTCCCTGGTGGCCTTCGCCAATGTGGTGCATGACGGGGCGATGCGCCATCGCTTCCACCGCACGCCGTTGATCCAGGCCGCCGATTTGTTGTTGCAGGAGCGCGTCCCGCACGGTGCGGATACATGCGACCTGCCGTTCCTTCAGGCCCTTGCCGAAGTCAAGGAATCCGTGCAGCCGCCGATCCGGCGGGTGCCCTCGCCCACCTCGTCGGTGCCTTCCTCACACCTGCTGTCCAACGGCCATTATGCGGTGATGGTCACCGCCGCCGGCTCGGGCTACAGCCTGTGGCAAAACCTCGCGGTGACGCGCTGGCGCGAAGATGTGACGCGGGATGCCTGGGGCAGTTATCTCTATCTGCGCGATATGGCAACCGGCCAGGTGTGGTCAGCCGGGTACCAGCCGACAGCGGCGGTCCCTGACCAATACGAGGCGATTTTTGTCGAAGACCGCGCCCGCATCGCCCGCACGGACGGCAGCCTGTCGTGTAATTTGGAGATCGTGGTCTCGCCGGTTGACGATGCGGAAATTCGCCGTTTGAGTTTGACCAATAATGGGACGCGCCCTAGGGAAATCGAAATCACCTCCTATGCTGAGATCGTGCTCGCCCCGTTGCCGGCTGACATCGCGCATCCTGCCTTTTCCAACCTGTTCGTCCAGACCGAATACCTGCCCCAGGCATGGGCTCTGGTCGCGCAACGGCGCCAGCGTGTGGCAGGCGAGCCTTCGGTCTGGGCGGCCCATGTGCTGGCCGACCGCCAGACCGCCAACGGGCTTGAATACGAAACCGACCGCGCCCGTTTCGTCGGACGCGGACAAACGCTGCGCAAACCCATTGCAGTGATGGACGGACGTCCGCTGACCAACACGGTAGGCTCCGTCCTCGATCCTATCTTCAGCCTGCGCACACGGGTTATCATCGCAGCCGGGGCAACCGAACACCTGACGTTCACCACGCTGGTTGCCGCTTCGCGCCAGGCGGTGGAGGATTTGGCCGACAAATACCACAACTTGGACGCATGGGAGCGTGTGTCCTCCCTGGCATGGACCCATGCCCATGTGCAATTGCACCATCTGCGCATCAAGCCGGATGAGGCCCAACTGTTCCAATATCTGGCCAACCGCCTGCTCTATGCCGACCCATCGCTACGGCCTGCGGCCAAGTTGATGCAGATGAATGCTTTGAACGTCACCGGACTGTGGCGGCATGGCATTTCGGGAGACCGGCCTATCATGCTGCTGCGTGTGACGGAGCCTGAAGACCAATCCCTCGTCGAACAATTGCTGCGCGCCCACGAATATTGGCGGATGAAGTGCCTTGCCGTCGACTTGGTGATCTTGAACGAAAAGAAGTTGTCTTATGCCGAGGATTTGCAAATTCTGCTGGAGGGCATGGTGCGGGAGAAGCTGGCGCTTTCAAACCATCACGGACTAGCCAACGAGGGCGCGATTTTTGTCATGCGGGGCGAGCGCATATCGGCGGAAGAACGGCTGCTGCTGCAAGCGGCAGCCCGTGCGGTGCTGGTCAGCAATCGGGGCACTCTGGCCGAACAACTGTTGCGCCACCCCCAGCCGGGCGGGGCTTTCGTTGCGGCTAAGGCATTTCCAGCCCCAGCCGCCGATTCGCCGCCGTTGCTGCCGCCCCCGCTTGAATTCTTCAATGGCCTTGGCGGCTTTGCCGAAGACGGGCGCGAATATGTGGTCGTGCTCGACAAGGGCCAGTGGACGCCTGCCCCCTGGACCAATGTGATCGCCAATGCCGACTTCGGCTTTATGGCCTCGGAGTCCGGCAGCGGTTGCACATGGTGCGGCAACAGCCGGGAAAACCAGTTGACGCCCTGGTCGAACGATCCGGTCAGCGACCCCCCAGGGGAGGCCTTCTATTTGCGTGACGATGAGACGAACGAATTGTGGAGTCCAACCGTATTGCCGATACGGGTTGACAATGCCAGCTATGTGATTCGCCACGGGCAGGGATACAGCCGTTTCGAACATGCCTCCCATGGCATCCATAGCGAGCTTCTGCAATTTGCCAGCCCGGACGATCCGGTCAAGATATCCTCTTTGACCTTGCGGAATGTGTCCGGGCGAAGCCGGAGGCTAACCGTCGCGGCCTATCTGGAATGGGTGCTGGGCACCTCGCGCAGCGTGACCGCGCTGCACATCATCACCGAACTGGACCAGGAAACGGGGGCGGTGTTCGCCTACAACCCGTGGAGCGTGGAGTTTGGCCAGCGCATCGCCTTCGCCGATCTCGCCGGCCGGCAGACCGGGTGGACCGGGAGCCGGGCTGAATTCATCGGCCGCAACGGGAGCCTGGACGCACCGGCGGGATTGCTCGCCGCCAAGGCGCTGAAAAACCGCGTCGGCGCGGGGCTGGACCCTTGCGCGGCAGTGCAGACGGCAGTCGAACTTGCAGCCGGGGAATGCGTCGAGATTGTCTTCCTGTTGGGGCAAGGCCGTGACCGCGCCGAGGCGGGCGACTTGGTCCGGCGCTATCGGGCAGCCGAAACAGCGGCGACATTTGCCAAAGTGAAGCAGTCGTGGGAGCAAGTGCTTGCCAAGGTCCAAGTGAAAACCCCGGACCGGGAGCTAGACCTCATGCTGAACCGCTGGCTGCTGTACCAAACCCTCGGTTGCCGCCTGTGGGCGCGTGCCGGGTTCTACCAGGCGGGCGGAGCCTTCGGTTTTCGCGACCAACTGCAGGACAGCCTGGCGTTGGCGGTGGCTAGGCCCGATCTGGCCCGCGCCCACCTGCTGCGCGCCGCTGCGCGCCAGTTTGGCGAGGGTGATGTGCAACATTGGTGGCATCCGCCCACAGGCCGCGGTGTGCGCACGCATTTTTCCGACGACCGGGTCTGGTTGCCCTATGTCGTATTCCACTATATTGAGGTGAGCGGCGATAGCGGTGTGCTGGATGAGGAGTTGCCGTTTCTGGAAGGGCCGACGCTGGGTGCCGAACAGGAAGATGCTTATTTTGAGCCGACCCGGTCAATGCAGCAGGCAAGCCTGTTCGAACATTGCGCCCGTGCGCTCGACCTGAGCCTGGAAACGGGTCCGCACGGTCTGCCGCTAATGGGTAGCGGCGACTGGAACGACGGCATGAACCGGGTCGGCAGCCAGGGCAAGGGCGAGAGTGTCTGGCTAGCATGGTTCCTGCTGGCCACGCTGGATGATTTCGCCAGCGTGGCGGAGGCGCGCGGGGATTACCAGCGGGCCATCCGCTGGCGCGGGCACGCCGTTAGCCTAAAGTCTGCGGTGGAGGCTGATGGATGGGACGGCGCATGGTACCGGCGTGCCTATTTCGACGATGGCACACCATTGGGCTCCGCCGCCAACGCCGAATGCCGCATTGATTCGATTGCCCAGAGTTGGGGGGTCATTTCCGCCGCCGCCGATGCCGTGCGGGCGCGGCGGGCAATGCATTCGGTACGCGAATACCTAGTCCGCCACGGCGACGAATTGGTGTTGCTGTTCACCCCGCCTTTCGACAAGACGGGGCGGGACCCGGGTTATATCAAGAGCTACCCGCCGGGTGTCAGGGAGAACGGAGGCCAATATACCCATGCGGCGGTCTGGTGCGCCATCGCCTATGCCATGCTCGGCGAAGGCGGCCAGGCAGCGGAACTGCTGCGCATGTCGAATCCGATCAGCCGCACGGCCACCCGCACCGGCGTTTACACCTACAAAGTCGAGCCATATGTCTTGGCGGCGGATATCTATGCCGAGCCGCCCCATGTGCGGCGTGGCGGATGGACTTGGTACACGGGAGCCGCAGGCTGGTATTACCGTGCCGGGCTGGAGTGGATATTGGGCCTGCGGGTCAGGGCCGGCCAACTGGTGTTCGATCCCTGCATTCCCAATGCATGGCCCGGTTACAGCATTGTCTACCGGCATGCAACCGCCCGCTATGAAATCACGGTTGAAAACCCGAACGGCGTGGCCCGAGGCATTGCCATGCTGGAATTGGACGGGGAACGCCAGTCGAATGGCAACAGCATTGCATTGCGGGACGACGGGAAACTGCATCGGGTCAGGGTGGTGCTGGGGTAAGGCGATTTCTGAGAAAGAGCCTATAGATATGCTCCCTGCCCAAACGCCTAACTCTAGACCATACCTTGGAACTGATGTTACGCATGGAGTGGCAAAGCTCGCTTTGCCTGCCAAGGCAAGCCTTGGCACTCCAAAACTAATCACCGTAGGTCGGCAATCCTTTGCCGATGGCAGCACCGGGGCCTCTGCGTAACATCAGCTTGGAAAATGAATTTAGCTTGCCTTCGCCAAGGCATAATCGCCGAACAGGCTTTCTTCATAGGCGCGGTAGAGTTTGGCATAATCTCCGCCCGCGTTGATGAGCGTCCGGTGGTGGCCGATTTCCACCAAGGCACCGTGCTTAATCACGGCGATCCGATCTGCGTCACGGATGGTGGCTAGGCGGTGGGCAATGATGATGGCCGTGCGGCCTTGGCAGAGCCGGCGCAAGGCTTTTTGGATGCGGCGTTCGGTATGGATATCGACTGCCGAGGTGGCCTCGTCCAACACCAAGATGCCTGGGTCGGCGAGATAGGCCCGGACCAGGCACACCAACTGCCTTTGCCCGTGGCTCAGGTGCGCACCTAGCGGGCCGACTTCCGTTTTGTAGTTGTGGGGCAGGCGCTCGAGAACCTCATCCGCGCCCAATTCACGCGCTGCGGCTATCAGTTCTTCATCACTGGACCCCGCTGCGGCCAAGCGTAAATTATCCAAGATGCTGCCGCTAAACAAGACATTGTCCTGCAATACCACGCCGACATGGCGGCGCAGATTGCGCTGGGCAAACTTGCGCACATCCAAACCGTCGATGCTGACCGAGCCATGATGGGTCTCATAGAACCGTGTCAACAATTGCACCAGCGTGCTCTTGCCGTGGCCGGTGGGTCCGACAATGGCCAGCACTTGGCCGGCAGGCACATGCAAATCCAAATCGCGGATAACCGGCTTGGCCGCATTGGGGTCGTAAGCGAAGCGGACCTTTTGGAAAGAAACCTCGCCGCGCACGGAAGGCAGGTGGATGGCATCGTCCCTGTCGACAATTTCCGCCTCGGTGTCGAGCAGCAGGAAAATGCGCTGTGCCGAAGCGGCCCCGGTGGCGTAGCGTTCGAACAAGTCGTTTAATTCCTGCAACGGACCCAAAAACAAAAATACGTAGAACAGGCTCTCAGTCATCTGGCCGAAGCTAATCTCACCCAGTGCGATGCCGCGGGCGCCAACCAGCAGCAGCAAGGCCATGCCTAGCGTGGTGAGCAGGCCGGTGAACGGGGTGAACCAGCCCGAACGTGCATTACCCCGCACTAAAGACCAGTTGAACTCGTTTACCAGTCCCCGGTAGCGAATCCGGTTAGGTTCCTCCTGCACGGTTTGTTGCAGCAGACGCACACCGGACACGGTTTCGACCAGATGCGCAGTGAAACGGCTGCGGTTCTCGGCTACGATGGCCCAATTGCGCTGGGAGATGCGTTTAAAAGCCCAGGTGCCTGCCAACAAAAAGGGCACGACGCTGGCCAGGCTCAAGAATAGCAGGGGGGAAATCCGCCACATCAGGATGCCGGACACCACGCTGCGCAACAGGGCCGACAACAATTCCGGCGGGCCTTGAATGAGCAGGGCCTCCAAACTGTCCACGTCGCGGTCGGCGCGGGAGATGATGCGGCCCGCCTTGGTGCGGTCAAAATAACGCACGCTTAAGCTTTGCACATGGGTAAACACGCGCACACGCAAGGCGTTGAGGATGCGGATGGCTGCGGACCCAGCCAAATATTGCGACAGCCCCGCCAACAGGAACCGCACCGCCCAAGTCAAGGCCATCGCCAGCGCCAGCCACTGCACATAGCCGTAGTCCACGCTCCAGCCAACCCCCTCGCGAACCAAGCCACGGTCGATCAATTGGCGGATCAGCAAGGGGCGCAAAAAAATCGCTGCCACTAGCAAGAGTTCAATGCCGATCACCGCGACCACCCGCCGGCGCACTGGCTTAAGCAGCGGGACTAGGCGCGAGAACATGCTGCGGTTGAGGGACTTCTTGGCGAAGACCTCCTCCATCTCAATGTCACTGAGGACTTTAGTGCGTAGATTTTCAGCCATTTTTAAACATTATCCAAACCTAATAAATCGCGGTATTCTGCGTTTTTGGCCGCCAAGGCTTCATGGGTGCCTGCGGCGGCGATGCGGCCATTGGCCAGCATCAACACATGGTCGGCCAGTAAAATGGTGGAGAGTTTACTGGCGATGATGATGAGCGTTGTGCCGTGCCCGTCGGCCCGCTTCAAGCTGCGGATGTTGTTTAAGATGCTCCGCTCGGTCACCGCATCAAGGGCGCTGGTGGCATCGTCCAAGATGAGGATGTCGGGCTTGCCCAATAAGGCGCGAGCCAGGCTGACCCGTTGCCGCTGGCCACCAGACAAGGTGACGCCACGGTCTCCGAAGCGGGTGTCCAGCCCGTGCGGCAAGCCTTCCAAGACTTCCTCCGC
This sequence comes from uncultured Methylococcaceae bacterium, assembly GCA_903934875.1. Classification (GTDB taxonomy): domain Bacteria; phylum Pseudomonadota; class Gammaproteobacteria; order Methylococcales; family Methylococcaceae; genus Methylumidiphilus. The sequence continues at coordinate 37,549 of CAIZPP010000151.1, read as the reverse complement.
AGCGGCAAGACGCAAGGCTTCGCGAAGCTCCCCGTCGCTGGCATCGGGCTTTGCCAGCCGCAAATTGGCCGCCAAGCTGTCCGAGAACAAAAAGCTCTCCTGCGGGGCGACATGGACGCGTTTGCGCAATTCGCTTAAGTTGACCCTACGCACGTCGCGCCAGCCGGTCTTGTCCGAGCCTATCGCCAGCATCCCTTCATCCACATCCAGCAAGCGGGCGAACAGGCTGGCAAGAGTGCTTTTACCTGAACCCGTGACACCCACTAGGGCCACCACTTCGCCCGGCTGGATGGTTAAAGAGCAGCCCTGCAGGATGTGGCTACCGCCGCCGGGGGTCGCCACGCTGACATCGGTGAGCTTCAAGCCCAAAGGTTCCTTGGGCAAGGGCCGTTGCCCAGTGACGAAAGCCGGCTGCGCATCAAGCAACTCCCATATCCGCCCCGCCGAAGAACGGGCATCGGCGAAAGTCTGCATCACCCGGCCTATGCCCTCGACGCGGAAAACCAAAGTCGTCGCCACTAATAATGATGCCACCAATTCGCCCAAGTTGATCTTGCCCTCGGCGACCAATTCCGCCCCATAGACTAAAACCCAGACATGCCCTAGGGAGACGACCAGTTGGGGAAAAGGAATGCGGGAAGCGGAATAAGCCAAGGCCAAGCGGGCCTGTTCGGCAAAAATATCCACCTGTTCGCTGAACCGGTCGATGCGCGCCGGCTCGATGGCAAAAGCCTTGATGACGCGCACCCCGTTGATGCCTTCAGACAAGTCTTGGTTGACCCTGTCGTAAGCGGCGCCCACCGATCGGTCCAATGTCACCAGCCGTTCCGTTTGCGCCACAAAAATGTAAATGCCCAGCAGCATCAAGGCCAGCGGCACTAGGCCCAGTTGTAGGTTATACCAGCACAGCAAACCGATGGAGGCGACAATCACCAAACCGGTGTCAAACACCTGCCGCCAGAAGCTAACCAATGCGTCGCGGACTTTGTCGGCATCCCTAGTCGTTCGGGTCACCATCTCGCCCACCCCATGCTGCCAATGGAAGCCAAGGTCCAGGCGTTGCACTTGCGCGAGGATGCGCTCGCGCAGGATGGAGAGCAGTTCCTGCCCGATAATCAATGCCAATAGACCGGCGGCGTATTGCACCACGCCACGGGCCAATGCCACGCCTGCTAGGATTGCCAGCCAATGCCAGGCGACTGTCATATCAAGGCTTCCATCCGCCAGCTTCACCACCGCCACGCCGCGCTCCACATCATGCACAGCGCGGCCTATCAGCCATTGCTGGCCGGACAGGCTCAGATTGACCAGGGTAAAAAGGAACACGGTCAAGAAAAAGCGTTTCGGCATTTCCCGGTAGATGGCCAGGCAACGCAGTAAAGGATGGGTATTGTTCATATGGGGTGTCTCAGCCTAGGACTGACAGCAATGCCCAAGGCTTTGGCCCTCTTGGGTTCTGCCGCAGAGTCGGCATCGATGAGGTCGGCTGGGATGGGAAGTTTTTTGGGTTGAAATTGCATTCATCGGTGGCTTTTAGTGGCAAGTCAATTCATAAGTGAATACAAAGCACATACCAAGCCAACGGATACGGCTAGACCGACGCGGGTTTAAAAACGGGTATGATAAAAATTGATGCCGGGAGGGGTGTGATTAAAAGTGATGCAGAATAATCGGGAGGTCGCTAAATTTACACCTGGAGTGCAAGGCCTGCCTTGCCTTTAGATGTCCTCGCAAGGCAGGCCTTGCACTCCAGCATCACTTTTAATCTTACCCTGCCGGGAGTGCAATGCCTGCCTTGCGTAAGCGTTCACACTCCTCTGCCTTTTCCTGGGAGCGCGGTCATCTTGGCCGCAATTCTGCCGGGCGGGAGTTCGTATGCGTGTCCGCCAACAAGACTGCTGATTCGCTGTTTGAGATTCAACAGCCCGCGTTGTTGCCCAAGGCGCAATATGCTGAATACCTGTTGATGATGAGGCAAAGCTAGTTTTGCAAAGCCTAATACCTTAGCAAAACAGCCGGATCATAAGGATTTTTAACTACAGGAGCACATGGCACAGACAATGCTCCCTTATGTAAGAACTAGTAATAAACCCTTATTTGGAAACCCTTAATGACACATCAACACAGCAGCAAAATCGGCCCGGCGCAAAACGAGCTTATTGATCTTTGGTATACCCGCTGTGGCGCGGCCACGGCATCGGCGCTTGCCATCCAGAAAAACTGGTTGCAAGCGGAGTTTTCGCAAGGTGGAACGGTTCTCCATTCGTTGCGGGAATCCAATGACCAGGACATTCTCAATTCGCATTACCACCACAAACTCACAGGTCTATTTCGCGAGGGTGGAAATATCCCGCCGATATGGGCCAAAGCACAAGGCCAAGACACTGCTGTCATCGGCATAACCTGGCTGGACGAGTATCAAGGCATTTTGACCCTGGCCGACAGCGGCATACGCCAAGTTAAAGACTTAGAAGGCAAGCGCCTGGGGCTACCGCTGCACAAGAACCTGATTGACTTCCAGCGCGGTGCCGCACAGCACGGCTTTGTGACGGCCTTTGGGTTGGCCGGGTTTGATCCCAAAGAGGCTATTTTCGTGGATGTGGAAATCCCTCCAGGCGAAAGACGGGGGCAGGCCGACTGGACGCGCAGCTTTGAAGTCGATGCGTTGCTGGAGGGCAAGGTGGATGCGATTTTCCTGCGCTTCGCACGAGGCTACCGCACGTCGCAAGACCCGCGTTTCCACGAAGTCATCAATATCAATACCTTGCCCGACCCCTTGCTCCGCGTTGGCAACGGCACACCCCGCCCCGTCACCGTGGATCGACCATTTTTGGAAAAACATCCAGATTTGGTTGTGCGCTACCTGGCCGTTTTGTTGCGCACCGCCGCATGGGCCGAACAGCATCCTAAAGAAAGCGCCGAGTTGCTTGTTCCTGAAAACGGCGGCTTCAGCCTTGAAGACGTGTGGGCATCGCATGGTCGCGATGTGCATCGCTCCTTTTTGCCCAAGCTCAGCCCGGAATACATCAAAGGACTGGAAGCGCAGAAAAACTTCCTGCGCGACTGGGGCTATTTGCATGCCGATTTCGAATTTTCCGACTGGATTGTCACCGAGCCTTTGGCCGAGGCAATCAAGCTCGTTGCACGCGAACCGGCTTTGGTCGAATTTCCCGCTGCCTTGGCAGCCTGACAATCATAAGGCATCACAATGAGCACATCCGCTAAAAATGTGGACACTATTTGGTTCACTCGCTGCCCGGTTCCCACTGCCACTGGCTTGGCCTACAAGCTGGGCTGGCTGGACTCCGAGTTCAAGCCTGATGGCATCCACATCAAGACACTGCAAGAAGTGGGTGGCGATCTGGCCCGCCATCACTACGACCACCAATTGGCCACCCTAGTCCGCGAGGGCGGCAACCTGTTGGCGATTCCGGCCAAGGCCCAAGGTGCTCCGACCCGTCTGGTGGGCTTGACGTGGATAGACGAGGCGCAGGCTATTCTTGTGCGCCCGGATTCGACCATCCGTTCCCCAGCGCAGCTAAAGGGTAAGCGCTTGGCACTGCCGGCCTACCGCGCTGCCGATCTGGCGGAGAACCGGCGCGGGCGCAGCATTGCCAGGGGCATGAGTTTGGCCGGCTACAAAGGCGTGCTGGCCTCGGCCGGTTTGACTTTGGACGATGTGCATCTGATTGAGGTCAGCAATGAGCGGCCAACTGCGGGCAATTCACGGGAAAACCTTGGCAGCTTGTGGGGTGGCTTGGAACCTTTAATCAACGGCGAAGTGGATGCCATCTATGTCAAAGGCGCGTCTTCGGTGGATGCGGCCCGCCAGCATGGGGCGGTGGTCGGCATCGACATCGACAAACTGCCCGAGCGCCGCTTCCGCGTCAACAACGGTACGCCTAGGCCCATTACCGTCCATGAGGACTTGATCGAAAATCACTTCGACTTACTGGTGCGTTTTCTCTATCAAACCCTGCGCGCCGCCGAATGGGCCAAGACCAACCTAGCCGGTGTGCAGGAAATTTTGCAGGGCGAAGCCCGCGCCAGCAGTGCAGGCGTGGCAGCGGCCTACCGCGACGGCTTCCACCTGACGCTGGCACCGGATTTGACTAGTGAGCGCGTGGAGCTTTTCCGCCAGCAGAAGAACTTCCAATTGATCTACGGCATCCTCGACCGGGATTTCGATTTCGATGCTTGGATTGACCATCGTCCATTGGAGGAAGCCCGCAGGCGATTGGAAGGCTACTCAAAGGCAGCTTAGGATAAAGAAGTCTGGCTGGTTCCCAAGCTCCTACTTGGCCGTTTTTCGGGAAGCTGGAGCTTCAAACCCCCATTCCCAAGCAAAAGCTGGGAACGAGCAAACGAATTATCAACCATCAAGGAAACATCATGACCGTTCAAACTGACAATGCAAGCACCACCGACATCGACACCATTTGGTTTACCCGTTGCGCAGGCAATGGCAGGGGCGGCGTGCCCACGGCCACAGGCTTGGCCTATCAACTCGGCTGGCTGGACAATGAGTTCAAGCCAGACGGCATCACCCTGCGCACCCTGCAAGAAACCGGCAACGAAGACCAGCGCCACAACCACTACGACCACCAACTGACCAACCTGATCCGCGAAGGCGGCAACCTGTTTGCGATTCCGGCCAAGGCGCAAGGCGCGAAGACCCGGTTGATCGGCCTAACCTGGATCGACGAGGGCCAGTCCATCATCGTGCGCCCGGATTCCGATATCCGCTCCCCTAAGGATTTGAAGGGCAAGCGCTTGGCCTTGCCGTCCATCAAAGCCATTGATATAGCCGAGAACCGCCGTGGCCGCAGCATTGCACGTTATGGCAGCTTGCATGGCTACAAAGGCGCGTTGAACTCGGTCGGGCTGACCTTGGACGATGTGCATTTGGTGGAAGTCGGCGACGGCCACGCCCAAGCCGACCGCGACGGCAATGGCGCAAATCTGGGTGGATTCTGGGAAGGGCTGGAGCCTTTGCTGAAGGGCGAGGTGGATGGCCTTTATGTGAAAGGCGCTTCCGCCGCCGACGGGGCGCGTCAGCGCGGTTTGGTGGTCGGCATCGACTTGGACAAGCTGCCCGAGCGCCGCTTCCGCGTCAACAACGGCACACCCCGCCCGATCACCGTGCATGAAGATTTCCTTGAAAACCACTTCGACCTGCTGGTGCGCTTCCTGTACCAGACGTTACATGCCGCCGAGTGGGCCAAGACCAATTTGAACAGCGTGTATGACCTGTTGCACAAGGAAATCGGTGCCAGCCGCGAAGGTTTGCAGGCGGCCTACCGCGACGGCTTCCACCTGACTCTGGCACCGGATTTGTCCAGCGAACGCGTGGAGCTTTTCCGCCAGCAGAAGAACTTCCAACTGACCTACGGCATCCTTGACCGAGATTTCGATTTCGATGCTTGGATTGACCACCGTCCGTTGGAGGAAGCCCGCAGGCGTTTGGAAGGCTACCTCAAAGCGGCTTAAGCTACGGCGATTTGATTTGGCGTGTCAAGGCTTGCCTTGACAGGCAAAGCGAGCTTTGACATTCCATGCTTAACATCAGTAAGCAGTTATCAACTGATATTACGTAGTCATCGCAAGAGGATGGCAACTTGTGGAGTGCGGCGACTCGTCGCCGCTGGACGCAAAAGGCGGCGACGAGTCGCCGCACTCCACAACATCCGGGCTACAGCCTACACGATTGCGTAACATCAGTTATTAAAAGCCGGTCGGGGTTTGTAACCCCGACCGAAACGTTTGAGGTTGGCAGCAATGCCCAAAACCTGAGTCCGGTTGGAGGAAAACATGAGCAAGAAAACACGGCAACTGATTTTATCGACGTTTGTGCAACTCTACGGCACCCATGCCAATGCCTGGCGGCGGGCCGAAACGCAGGCCGGCGGCAACCCCGACTTTAACCAGTGGGCGGATACTGTGAAGTTGCTGGAACGGGGCAAGTTCGATATCGCCTTCTTTGCCGATTTCGTCGGCAACGGCGGCGATGACATTGAGCGGATTGGCCGGCATCCACGCGGCGGCGGCTTTGAACCCTTGACCTTGACGGCGGCACTGGCGCACGTCACCCGGCACATCGGACTGGTGGCGACAGTGAACACCAATTTCAACGAACCTTACAACGTCGCCCGCCGCTTTGCCTCGCTGGACCATTTGACCGGCGGACGCATCGGCTGGAACATCGTCTCGTCCCTGTCCGAAGGCGCGGCAAAAAGCTTCGGGGTGGACAAACCCTTGGACCATTCCGGGCGCTACGAGCGGGCGGCGGAATTCATCGAAGTGTCCAAGCTGTTGTGGGACACCTGGGACGACGGTGCCTTCGACCACCCCAACAAAGAAACCGGCCAATTCCTTGATTCCAGCAGCGTCCACCCGATCCACCACCACGGCAAGCATTTTAGTGTGGACACCCTGCTCGACATCGCCCGGCCGATTCAGGGCTATCCGGTGTTTTTCCAAGCCGGCAACTCCGACACCGGCCGCGAATTCGCGGCGCAACATGCGGAGTTGATCTACGCCGCCGCGCAAACCATCGAAGAGGCGCAAGCCTATTACAAGGATGTGAAGGATCGCGCTGCCAAATATGGGCGCGAATCGGACGATGTCCGCGTCATCCCCGGCCTGTTTTACCACATCGGTTCCTCGCGCCAGGAAGCTGAGGAAAAATACCAGTCTTATCGCGAATCTTACGACCTGTCCGGCAGGCGCAATCTGTTTGGCATCGACCTGTCCGAACACCCACTGGATGGCCCGTTGCCGGAAAACCTGCCAGAGCCGTCCAACGGCATAGGCCGGTGGCGGCAGGCCGTCGCCCTCGCCCGCCGGGAAAACCTCAGCATCCGCGAACTGATCCTGCGTTTCAGCATCGTCCAAGGCCATCGCATCGTCGTGGGCACACCGGCTGACATTGCCGACCAGATTGAAGACTGGTTTGTCAACGGCGCGGCGGATGGCTTCAACCTGAAACCCACTTTCCTGCCTGATTCATTGGAAGATTTCATCAATCTAGTCGTGCCTGAACTGCAAAAACGCGGCATCTTCCGCACCGAATACGAGGGCAAGACCCTGCGCGAGAATTTGGGCTTGAAACGTCCGGCCAACCAACATTTGCAGGACAAGGTGGCGAAGGCGGCTTAACTAATTATTTGCACTGGTTCCAATGCTCTAGCTTTCGTCGTTATGCACAAATGTAGGAGGCTCGTCATTTCGGCATGGATGCCGAAATCCAGGCCATGGACGGTATCCAGTCGGTTACACAAGTGCTAGATTCATATTAATTGCCACCCTGTGTTTTCCTGTCTTTTGATACGGGGACACTTGTCGCGGCGTTGAGTTTGCCATCCTTGGACGCTGGATTCCGGCATCCCTGACCGGAATGACGGGTCTCCAACACTTATGTATAAGGATAAGAATTCCAGCTTGGGAACGAGCAGACATCCTCTTTAACTGATTTTTTAGGAAAACCCATGTCCTCGACTTTTTACCGTGCTTCCGTCCCCGTCTTTATCCGCACCCTCAACAGCTTGGGGGCCTTCTTTGAAAAAGGCGTCGCCCATGCCGAGGCGGCGAAATTCGATGTGGACATTCTGCTGAATGCCCGCCTGTATCCCGACATGCACCCGTTTTACCGCCAAATCAAGATCGCCACCGACACCGCCACCGGGGTTGTCGCCCGCTTGGCAGGCCAAGAGCCTCCCGCGCTGGGCCATGAGGAAGCGAGCGTGGAAGCGATTAAAACGCGAATCTCGGCTGCCATCAACTATCTGGAAACCATTGATGCCGCGCAACTGGACGGTGCGGAAGACCGCACCATTGAAATCACCCGGCGCGACCAGACGGTGACTTGGCTGGGCCTGGATTACTTGTTTGACTACGGCGTGCCGAATGTCTATTTCCATGTCACCACCGCCTATGCCATCCTCCGCCACAATGGCGTGCCTGTCGGCAAGCGGGATTTTTTAGGGGGTTGAATTTTAGGCAGCAATGCCAGAAGCCAGCCTATCCAAAATCCAGGCATCCAAATTCTTGTGTTCCCGCTTAGCGGCTTGAATTATCGCCCGCTGAAGATCGGGAGGAATGTCAATCACCAAGTGTCCGGCATTGGGATTGTCCGGGGCTTTGCCCTGCTCGGCGCAGAATCTAAGGTATTCATCGACAGATATCCTAAATTCCCGCTGGATTTCCTCCACGCTAGTGCCTTCAAAGGTAATCACATCGCGGGTATTGATGACTTCGCCATGGAAAATGCCCGCTTCGTCGTCAAATTCCACCCGGCCTATATAGCTTTTGTATTCGATCATGGTTGTATGCCTGCTTCGATGAGAAACCGGCGCACGGATTTGACCGCGCCTCGGTTGGTTTCTTTGTGCGGATGAGGGCGATGAAAAACCGCCGCCCGCCCATTTAACAAAATATTGACACGGGAACCGGCCCCTTCTTTCACGACTGCGCCCAAGGCGAAAAATAAGTTTTCAATGTCGCGCCAAGGGATGGCCGAACTGACGGGGTCGGTGAAAATATCTTGCAAAGTCTTGCGCTGTTTGCTGTTCAATAAATTAACCCCGCTCGCGTAACCACCGCAACAACAACGGCACTCGCAGCCGACATTCCCCCGGCCCCGCATTGACCACCAACCAACGGCGGCGCAGGGATAAAAACACCGCCTCGTCTTCCGGTATCGGTAAGGCGTCCAAACGGCGGAAACCCACCAGCCACGCCCAATCGGCCTCGCTGGATTCGCCCTTGAGCAATTGCCGCAGCACCGTGTCCCCCGCCGTCACCGCTTTGGCGATGGCATCATCCAACAAAGCCGCATCCACCAGCGGGCGTTGCCGTTCGTTGCACAAATCCACGGCGGTTTCCGCCAATAATTGCACCAGGTGCGGCCAACCGGCGGTTTCGGCTTGGATGCGGGCTATCCCATCCTCGCCCCAAAAGCCCGGCTCGAAGCGCGGGCGCTTAGACTCGTCGCGCTCAAACAGCCGCGAATGTTTCATCGGCTCGGTCAGCAGCAAACGGGTTTCCGCCTCTGTGAACGCCGGAACTTCCACCGTGCGGGCGCTGATGAGGTAGGAAGACCACTCGGCGTGGGTCAATTCCTCAATGGCGTGGCTACCGGCGAACAGCCAGACGATGCGTCTATGGGTTTGGATGGACTCGCGCAGCATAGGGTCTAGGTTATTGCGGGTACCACACCTCATTTACAAATTTCTTAATAAGAGTGTATGATGAGGTACGTTAGTACTAGGATAGAAACCAGAGTGGATATCACCGGGAAGAGGGTTGGGGATTCCAAACCAATCTGCAATATCGGCAAATAACGAACGAACGACGGGAGTTTCTGTTGTCTGTGTTGGCACTTTAGGCCAGTCAAGTGCCAACAATGCTTCTTTACCATGTTTAGTTTCTTCATAAGCCCGTCTGCAAGGTTTGTCTTGTTTAATTAAATAATCTAGGTATTTCTTAGGGTGGCACTCCTCACGCCACCAAGGCTTTTCTAGTTGCTTTTCGCATTTTTCAATATACTTTGTATCGATAACCTCAAACATCTCCACATCAGTTTTGTCGAGCTTTGGTTTGATGTGAATAGGCACACCTGCAATATGCAGCACATTAACATCACCTCCGAAAAAATATGCCTCGACCATCGGTTTAAGTAGATGAAAAGAACAATTGCTGCGGAGAATATTTTTGCAGTTGATTAAGTTATGGCCTGAGTAATTCGTTTTACTTAGCTCCTGTTCCAAAGCTTGTCGAAAATGATGTGAAACCACGGTTTCTTGCCCAACATTAGCCAACTCAACATCGTCAACCAAGATAACAAAGTCGGCTGGTTTACCATGTTTTCCGATGATTGCTTCATTTAACATTATTCGCGCAAGTTTTTTCATGGCACCATTCGGTTGCGCAGCATAATCTAGCCTATTACTCGTTGCGCCTCCTCTGTGAAAACGCGGCACATCCCATTCAACGACTTCACCATTCGATCTATGGGTTGGGAAAAATCGCCTCAATGAATCATGCAATGCAAGCTCTTCAGTGTCTCCGGTGACGATAAGTCTAATTCGTGCGGTCATAGGCGTATTTCGTCCTTGTTACTGCCAATTTCGCCGTCCTCATATAATTCACCTAATTTGAAATCTTGCAACCATTCGAGATTGCAATAATGATCCAGCCTGATAGGCATGGGTTTATCGGAGGGCTGTATCACGAAGACTTGCTCCGGATGTTCGGTTAATTCATCCAATAGCACCAATGAATGCGTTGCCAGCAATATCGTTGCATCAAGCATTTTGGCCCATCGGCTAACCCGGCGCAAAAAAACGCGCAAGGCATAAGGATGTAACCCACATTCGGGTTCATCAATCGCCACCACGCTTTCTTCTTCTGCGCTGGCCACGGCGCAGAACAAAATAAGTAATTGCAAAAAGCCATTCGCTTCGAATGCCAACGGACTAGGCGATTCCCGATTAGGCACATAGATATTGGCTTGTAGAGTATTACCTGCCGTTACGAAATCCAAAGACTTAAACGCATAAGGAAATGCAGCTTGTAAGCCTTCAATGACAAAATCATACCGGTGTTGATTATCGCGCTCAACACGCCAGCGTCGCAATACTGCCAATACATTTGTCCCTCGCGAATTTAATACTTGGTCATCAAAGGCATTAGAACCATTCTCACGCAAGCTTGGCAAATCAAAATCATCATATACAGCAATGTTTTGCAGCAACTTAGCGATTGTCCTTATTGCATAATCATGACTACCGCGATTCATCAACGTGCGTAGTCCAGTTAATTTATCCGAATCAATTTGTTCATTTCCATAAACAAGCACTCCGAGACTGTCACGCGAAAACACCTTCCTCTCGCCCTCTAATAGATTTTCAGCAGTGACAGTACTTACAGAACCAGCTTGAGAGTAAAGCTGAATACGCCAACGGATGTTGTCGAAGTCCAAACCCGCCTCTATAGGCTCGTCTTCTGCACTTCCCCATGAACGAAGATGATAACCGCCTCCCAATACATTGTTAACTGCCGTTGACAAATCTTGCTCATAAGCTCTTTGCAAAAGCTTTAAGACTTTAAGTAAAGTGGTCTTACCTGCTCCATTAGCTCCGATCAAAACGGAAACGGGTTCTGGTGTCCATTTGGCTTGCCTTAATGCACGAAGATTTCGTACATGCAGTGTAAATCTCGGAGCCTGTCTTGGCTTGGCGGCTTCGCGCCAAAATGGGATATGTTCTTCGGCATTTGTTTCTTCATGGGAGGTAATCACATGCTGATGCTGTTCTGACCAATTTTCAAAATGCTCAATCACTTTGTCAACAAAACCAGCACCTTGGCCCCATTCTTGCCAGCAGCTATCCCATATATGCTGGCTTTGTTGCTCTAAGAAGTCAGACTTCAAATAATGCTGCACTTCTGAGTACACATTTGATGAATAATCAGAAATGACTCTAATTTGACTCTTTATAAACTCCCATTTAAATGAATCAATATGGTCATTGACTACCCAAAAGTCTGGTTGGCTTTCAAGTTCTTCTAACTCAGAATCTACCTCTTTTTTTAAGTTATCCAACCATAAAGTCGCTGCTTGTCTAGCCTTATTCCTTATCGCTTCGTATAAATTTATTCCTCGCCGCTGATATATCCCGTTACGGCGACAAGTTGCGTAGATAACCGAAGGCCGTGATCGTTCCGCACGAATAGCTTGATATAAGCCTTCTAAAGGGTCATCTAGTGGAAATCCAGTGGGCAAATGCTCAGCCATAACCTCTTTAATCCTGTCATTAACAGCTTGGATCAGTTCCGGTCTTTGCGCAGCATTGATATTAATTAAAAATTGTCTAGCGTTTTTAATATACTCGTCGAGTTGAACTTCAACTTGTTTGCGCAGTGCCGTTACTGAATCCGTAAGGATTTGCAAAAGCCGATCCTGCTCATCTTGCAACACGTCAAAGGCGATGATTTGAGATTCTTTAATACTCGAAATACCCACATCTTTCAGTGCTATCATGCACTCGTGTATTTTTAACTCCTGCCCATATTCACGGTCACCGTCTGCACCATTGACTTGATCGGCGTTCCCATGATCCATCAATATCAGTAAAACCCTAGACATAGCCTGCCGCAATTCCATATCGGCAGACATAGATCGAAGAACAGATATAATAGGTTCACTTGGCGCGTCATTAAAACTTGAACATAAGACAATTAATGAACGGGAATCACGCAAGCAGGATTGTAAATCCTCCCTAGCCTCAATATATCCACCAACTTCTAACCCGCGTGTATCGACTAAGCTTAGATCGAAATGCTCGCCAGTCTGTCCCAACAAGCTAGGCACTACCAAAGTTATACGGTTGGGGAGTGGCGTTTGCATATCCTTGCCTTGGTTTACGTCTTCTAAACGTGCTTTTAACGTTTCCCTATTCTCTCTCTTGTCAGTACCCAACCAAATTTGTGTGGTGCTTCGCTGTGACAATTGGGCACACTCAAGGAGATGAGTAGCAAACGTTTCATAGGTGTGGTAGTTCGGAATAATTTTATTTAATGGATCAACTAATCGTTTTTTTTGTTTGTCACCATCAATATAGCTTTCTTGGGTCATGGAATACCCCGTCATAGCTCGAATAAACCGGCGGATTTCTTGCGCAACTGGGTCAGCATCACCTTTTTTACCATTTGGTTGGCGTTTCTGCCATTCGTCCTCGGCAAAACCTCTAATTTCCCTTTCTATTTCATCTGTAGGCACTGGATCAATGAGTAACCCTAGTTCGCTTTGATCGTCCTTTTGTTTACTGCGAATACAGGTTTCACATAGGCTTGTCCGACCTGCACCTATTGGCAAAACTGAATTGGCTTTCAGTGCAGTTTTGTCTTTGGGTTCTGGATCGATAAAAAGATTACTTGCGGCAGCGAGTAAAGACGATTTGCCAATCCCCACAGTACCAATCAAAGTTATAGAGTGATTTTTTAGGTCTAAAAAACTTTGACGATTTTCAATAAGCTCAATCCACTGCCTAGCAGTTTCGGCTTCATTTGTGGTTTCGACTTGCGCTTTAAGTTTCTCAAGCAGAACTTGTATTTCGTTAGCATCAATCATTTAGCATTTCCTGCAAATTAGTTCTCAATATTATGGCTAGTCTGCAACAGCTTGTCGCACCCATCGGCTTTGGAATCATCTTGCAGGTTGGCATAGAGCGGATTGGTTTTGGGAATAGGTTTCGGCAAGCTGCAAGCCTCGCGCATGACTGGCACGACAAGCCCTAGGTTAAAGCTAGCGTCGAGCGCCACGGCCTTTTTCATTTCATGTAGACAAGAGGCACTGGAGAGATAATCCGGCGAAAACACTAGCAGATGCCGCTCGGCTTGCGCCTGCAAAGCGTCCATCTGCCCGACCATCGCCTTGCCGAGTTGGAAGCGGTCCCGGTCAATCAACACCTCCGCCCCGCCCGCTTTCAACACCGGCACCAGCCGCTCCCAAACCCACCGGTCTTGCTGGTGGCTATAACTGACGAATACGCGCATGAAACCTCCTGGATGGCAAACTAGCTACCGTCCTTGGCTCTGGATTCCTGCATCCCTGCTGGAATGACGGCGTTTTGGGTTTAGCTGAAACGGCTTCCTAATCAGGAGCCTTTATTGCCTTGCCATCCACATATCCCGCTGCATCTGTATACGGAGCCAGAAACCTTGTGTCGTCCCCAAGGCTAGGGACAGGCGTAAATCCATCTCGGCGCTGATCCCGGTTCTGCCATTCAAAATGGCGGAAAGGGCCTGCCGCGAAACGCCGAGACGCTCCGCTGCTTCTTTCACGCTCATATCTTCCGGCAGGTACTCGCGGAGCACCTCGCCGGGATGCGCTGGATCGTATAGGGTAAACATATTTTTCCCTTTTTTACGTTGCGTCGTCGCGCCGTTGCGTGAAACTTTGTTTCCAGTGCGGGTGTTGCCCGGCAAACAGATCAAACGCAGGCTGTTGCAGATTAAGCACATTATAGCCTCAATTCCAGGTGCGATTAAAAGTGATGCTTGGAGTGCAAGGCCTGCCTTGCGAGGACATCAAAAGGCAAGGCAGGCCTTGCACTCCCGGTATAAATTCAAGGACTGCCCGGTTCGTCTGCATCACTTTTAATCGCACCCATGCAAGGGAAGCCTTGCACTCCAGCATCATTGATGGCACATCTTTTGTATATAACCAGTGTATGCCAGCTTGACATCCCGATAAACCACTGGCGGTCTTAAGTTAGATTGAATGAACAGATGCGTGCGCAGGCGGAGGCTGCCAGATTTTTATGAACAAACCTTTAACGGCTCTACAATCTGAAGGGCAGTCCCCGGTAGCGAAGAAATCTGCCCGCATCATTCCAATGAAGTTTGTCCTCTACAAAACAGGAAGGTCGGTGCTGCCGGTCAGCGATGCCGATTTCAGCTTGGCCGGTTTCAGGTCGGAAGAGAAGACAGGCGAGCGGGGCTGGCTGGATTATTTGCTGATCGGCCTGTTAACCCTATTGGTTCATTTTTATATCGTGCAGCGCTTTCATGACGGGGCCAGAAATGAACCGCCCGTCACCCCGGTCAAGGTTCCGCCTATGGTGCAGGTGACGCTGATACCCCCGCCGCCGCCCAAGCCCATTGTGCAGCCGCCCCCGCCCCCTCCACCGCCAGAGCCGAAGAAAGTGGAGGTCAAGAAACCTGAACCCAAAAAAGTGGAGCCGCCCAAACCGGTCAAGAAGGAAGTCGTGGCGATCAAACCACAAGTTGCCAAGCCCAAACCGCCACCCAAGCCGGTGGTCAGGCGGGTGGAACCCATCCAAGAGGAAACACCTCCAGAGCCTGAAGAGGAGGAGGAAGAGCCAACGCCTGCTCCTGTCAAAGCGGCACCACCGGCACCCCGGCCCGCTCCGGTTGCGGAAAAGGTCACTGGTCCCAGCGCAAGCGCAGGGTATTTGCACAACCCGGCACCGGATTACCCGGAAATAGCGATAGAGGAAGGATGGGAAGGCCGGGTGATATTGAAAGTACATGTGTTAGCCAATGGCAGGCCAGACAGCGTATCCGTGCAAAACTCCAGCGGGCACGAAGTGTTGGATCAAGCCGCCATCCGCAAGGTCAAGGGTTCTTGGCACTTCGTCCCGGCCATGCGCGGAGACACGCCGACCGACGGTTGGGTGTCGGTCCCAATTAATTTCAATCTGCCAGGTTGATGGCAGGTTTGCGGTTTCCACTATTTTCCAATCGAATGAACTGAGGTTATATCATGCCGAGCTTATCCACCGCCGCCATCGTCGATGGCACCCTTTGGACATTGGGTGCGTTTTCCGTCATCACTTGGGGCTTGATCCTTATCAAGGGCATCCAGCACTTGCGGGTGGCGCACTACAACCATAAATTCAATAAAGTTTTCTGGCGCGCCACGGATATCAAAGCCGCCTCGGAGTTGTCGGGGTATTCTGGCCCTGCGGCACGGGTGGCATCCATCGGATTCGGCACCTTGCGCGACGCAGACGGAGGCACGACGATCCACGATTTGGAGCATACCGGCGACCGCCAGGAACTGCTTGACCGCCGCCTGCGCCAGCAGATGCAAAAAGAGCGCGGGGCCTTGGAAAGCGGGCTGTCCGTGCTGGCCACCATCGGCAGCACCGCGCCTTTCGTCGGCCTGTTCGGCACGGTGTGGGGCATCATGCATGCCTTGCAGGACATCAGTAAAAGCGGCTCGGCCAGCCTCGACGTGGTAGCGGGGCCCATCGGCGAAGCCCTCGTTGCGACCGCCCTCGGCATCGCGGTCGCCGTGCCCGCCGTAATTGCCTACAATTTTTTCGTGCGCCGCAACAAAGTCATCTGGGCTTTCCTTGACGACTTCGCCACGGATTTCGTCCATCTTGCCTTAAAGACATCCTTCATCATCAAACGCCCCGCTGTGCGCTATGTGGATGATCCGGGGGTCGCCCCCTCCCCGCAGCAGGGCAAAAACCCCGTTGCGGAACTCCACCGTGACCCTGCCCATGCGAAGGGGGCGCACGCCTAATGGCCTTCCAGACGCAAAGCGATGATGATGGCGTGATGAGCGAGATCAATGTGACCCCGCTGGTCGATGTGATGTTGGTGCTGTTGATCGTGTTCATCGTCACCGCGCCCCTGTTGACTAACGCAGTGCATGTGAACTTACCCAAAACGGCGCAGACCGCCCCGCCGGAGGAAAAGAAGGCGGTTGATGTGAGCGTCGATGCACAAGGCAAGGTGTACATCGACAAGCTCGAAATCAGTGTGCAAGGGCTGGAGTCTGAATTGAAGACACGCAAAAACGCAGACCCCGAACTGGCCCTGCATCTACATGCCGACGAGGGGGTGAATTATGGCATTGTGGCCAAGGTGATGTCGGGCATTGAGCGTGCCGGTGTCACCAAACTGTCGGTGCTGACCATCGCACAGTGAGGTCTTGCTCTCGCAGTTATACACAAGTGTATAAGACCCGTAATTTCGGCAGGGATGCCGAAATCCAGCGTGCAAGGATGGCAAAATCGGAGCAACGACATCTGCCCCTGTATCAAAGGACACTTTCCACATGCTGGAAAGTGACATGAATGAGCGCTTGCGCAACCGACTGGTTACCGTCCATGGCCTGGATTTCGGCATCCATCGGCATTTTTTCGGCTTGGCTGGAGTTGTGTATAACGGCGAGAGCTTTAAAATTAGTACAACCATGTAAAATAGAGGATATATTAATGAGTATAGTCGGAATATCGGGAAGTTTGAGCAATCCGTCCAGAACCACCGCCTTGGTGGAACTGATTGTCGGGCAAACTGCCTCTGCCGCTTTTGCAAAAAAAGCGATCATCAGCGTGGGGGACATAGCGCCTAGCCTAGGGCTGGCCCTCAATCCGAAACTACTGCCTGCCGAAGTCAGCTTGGCTTATGAGAAGCTCGTGTCAGCCGATGTGGTCGTCGTCGGGACACCGGTTTACAAGGGTTCTTACACGGGGCTAGTGAAGCACTTTTTCGACTTGCTGGACCCCAAGGTTCTTAGCGGCAAAGTGGCCGTTCTTGCCGCAACCGGCGGAAGCGACCACCACAGTTTGGTGTTGGAGCATCAATTGCGCCCGCTGCTCAGTTTTTTCGGTGTCCACACCGTGCCGACTACGGTGTATGTCAAGGATTCAGACTTCGTCAAAGAGGAGGGCGGTGCTTATCGGCTCAACAACCCGGATGTCAGCAAACGCATTGACACCATCGTCGAACAAACGCTGTGGCTGCTCAGTCGCAACAACGGCGTGCAATCGATTGCAGCTTGAGAGTGTTGGCAATATGGATAACATCCATTTGAGGGATGTTATCCGACGGAATCAATCCGCCATCGCGAAGGTTGTGTCCAATTCAGGATAAGACTTACGCAAAAACGTCTGCCAACACGGTTCGCCCTGAGCCTGTCGAAGGGTGAAGGCATGCAACGCCCATTCATGCTTCGACAGGCTCAGCACGAACGGGGCTTTGCGTAAGTCCTACAGGATAGGCCATCCTTGGCGATATTGCCGCCTTAGGTTCGGGTGTTTGGGTTTTCGGGTTCAACTCGCCATAGTGGATCAGCCGCGCACGGACAATGTTGCGGCTGATGCCAAGCAGGCGGGCCGTCTGCAATTGGTTGTTCTGGCAATATTTATAAGCCGTGCGCATGATAGCGTGTTCAAGCTTGGCGTACAGATCGGGGCAATCCTCATCAAATAAGGCGATTAGCGCATCTTCCAGTGCTTCTTCGCGGCTGACCGTCTTGGCCGGGCCAGGACGGGACTCCATCCGGCTTAAATGCAGATGTCCGGGCTGGATTAGATTGTCTTGGCAGACCAACACGGCATGGTGGATGACGTTTTCCAACTCGCGGATGTTGCCGGGCCAAGGGTGGGCCAGCAAAGCAGTTTCGGTATTGGGCGACAAGCGCACTGCGGGACTGCCCAGCTTATTGCCATAGATATTTAAGAAATGGCTTGCCAATGGCAGGATGTCGCCGGGCCGGTTGCGCAGAGCAGGCAGTTGCAGCACCGCCACGCTAAGGCGGAAATACAAATCTTCGCGGAAGCGCGCGGCGGCGACGGCTTGCTCCAGATGCACATTGGTGGCTGCGACTAGGCGGACATTGATCGGGATGGGGCGGCGCGAGCCAACCCGCACCACCTCGCGTTCCTGCAACACCCGCAACAGCTTCACCTGGGTCGCCAGAGGCAAGTCGCCGATTTCGTCCAGAAATAGGGTTCCACCGTTGGCCGCCTCAAACCAGCCCTCCTTCGAGTTGACCGCCCCGGTGAAGGACCCTTTCTCATGGCCGAACAATTCGCTTTCCACTAATGAATCGGTCAAGGCTCCGCAATTGACGGCGATGAACGGGCCATCCCTGCGGTGGCTCAACTGGTGGACATGGCGGGCGATCAATTCCTTGCCGGTGCCGGTTTCGCCGACAATCAGGATATTCGCATCGCTGGGCGCGACCAATTGGATGCGCTGCAATAATGCGTTGGATTTAGGGTCTTCAAAAACTAACGCAGTGGCCCGGATCGACAAGGCCATCTGATGGTGGTTGGGGAAGGTCAATAGTGGCATTGGCGGAAATTCCTCATAATCGGGAATACTAATTAAGACTAATTTTTAATAACTATATTGTATATTCCTGTTGCCATCCAAGAATTAATGGATTGAAGGATATAACCAAAACACTGCAAGTGTTTGCCCAGCAACAATTATGTTACTGGACTGACTCACTGGAAACATTACTCTGGGTGCGAGTAAAACTGATGCGGGAGTGCAAGGCCTGCCTTGCGAGGGCATCTAAAAGCAAGGCAGGCCTTGCACTCCGGTTTAAATTCAAAGACCACCCAATTCGTCTGCATCACTTTTAATCACACCCCGCACCAACTCAACTAATTGGGATGAACGGCGACCAAGGCCGCTTGCATGGCATGGGCAATGCTTACTAGACATGAATTTGCATAGTACCACTCATACAATCTATGAACACACACCGTCGAGCCCTACGATTCATCCCCGCATCCCCCTTGCTTATCGTCGGCATCCTTCTGGCTTTGGGTCTGGCGGCGACCCTCATCACGGGGCACTTTCGATGGCTAGCCGATAACAACGGGCTGGCTGATATTACGGTCCAACTGCGAAATGCTTGCGAGAATGCCCTAGCCGTGCTGTCCAACTTGGGACGCGGGCGCGTCACCGGGTTGTTCGCAATCCAAGTTTTGGGGGCCGTCCTCGCAGGGTCTGTCGGCCTTAGTTTGTTCTTGCGTGTTTCCCACCGGGTGCGTCCTGGCAAAGCAGGTTTCCTGAAGAACATCTGGCGCGTCATCCAGTTTATACCGGAATATCGCGGACGCATCTTCGGCGTTTTGGCGGCAGGGACGGTGCTTGGGGCCATCGGCGCGGGCACCCCTTACCTATATAAGAAGATCGTCGATGTGATCACCAAACTAGCCTATGGGCGGCTCCCTTATGCCGACGCGGCTGACAGCATCCTACAGCTTTTGGCTATTTTCTTTGCCTTGCGCTTCGCTCTGGTCGTATTTGGTGCTTTGCAGGACAAACAGGCTGATGACCTGTGGTTGGAAACGGTGAGCACCTTCCGCCAACGGGTGTTCGACAACATGACCCGCATGTCCATTGATTATTTCGAGAAGACCCGTGCGGGCGAGATCATGGATCGCTTTGGGGCCATCCCGTCCATCACCCAATGGCTGTTCTCCCTGACCGAAGGCACCTTGGCGAACATTCTGCAAATGTTCTTCATCATCGGCGTGTTGCTGTACCGTGCCCCTGCCATCGGCGTGGTGATGACTGTGGTTCTGGCCTTCAATTTTTACATATCCTACCGGACGGTGGGCTGGTCCAAGCCCTACCGGCGCGGCTGGCAGGCGATGGCGGGGCGCATGTCGGGCCTGCTGGCGGAGATGGTCGGCAACATTGCCACGGTGCGCAGCTTCGGCGGCGAACCGGCGGTAAAGCAGCGCTATGACGAGACCCAAGAACAGTGGAAAGTAACCCGCGACATGTTGCACAAGGTGGAGTGGCGCTCGACTTTGGCTCTTAATATCGGCAATGCCGTGGGGGTGTGCGGCGCTGTAGGCTTGGCTACCTTTAGCGCTTTGCAAGGCGGGATGACGGCGGGGGACATCTTATTGGTGTTGACACTGACCCAGAGCCTGATAACCACCATAGCCCCCATCGCCCGGCAGATCAACCAAGCCGGCGACATTGAAGCCAGCGCCGAGCGTCTGGTGGAATTGCTGGACGTGGACACCGAACTGGCCGACAGCCACGATGCGGTCGAACTCGGACACATCGAGTCCATCGCCTTCGAGCAGGTCAGTTTTTCCTATCCCGGCAAAAAGAGCGCCGCAGCCATCCGCGACGTGTCTTTTTTCTTGCGTGGCGGCGAAACCCTGGCATTGGTTGGACTCAGCGGCAGCGGAAAATCGACCATTGTGAAGCTGCTGATGCGTTTTTACGACCCAACGGAAGGCCGCATCTTAATCAATGGCCGGGATTTGCGCGATTACAAGCAGCGGTCGGTGCGCGCCCGCATGGGCGTGGTATTGCAGGACGTGGCCTTGTTCAATGACAGCATAGGCGAGAATATCGCCTTCGCCAGGCCGGGCGCGACACCTGAGGAAATCCAAGTAGCGGCCACCGCCGCCCATGCCGATAGCTTTATCCAACGCATGGCCGATGGTTATGGGACGCTGGTTGGTGAGCGCGGCATCAAGCTGTCCGGCGGCGAAAAGCAGCGCGTCGCCATCGCCCGCGCCATCCTCAAAGACCCCGAGTTGATCATCTTGGACGAAGCCACTAGCGCCCTGGACTCGGAGTCCGAGGTATTGGTGCAACAGGGCTTGGAAAAACTAGTGACCGGGCGCAGTTCGGTCATCATCGCCCACCGCCTCAGCACCGTCATGAATGCCGACCAGATTTTAGTTCTGAAGGAAGGCCGCGTGGTCGAGCGCGGATGCCACGAAGACCTGGCCAACCAAAGCGGCGGGCTTTACGCCAGGCTGTTTGAAATCCAGACCCAAGGCTGGGGGCTGGCGGCTTAGGATATGGCCGAAAATAACTTCCTTATTGCTCCGTTCCCAAGCTCCTGCTCTCGCCGTTATACACAAGTTCCGGCGAGCCAAAAATGCCGTCATTCCAGCAGGGATGCAGGAATCCAGTGCCATGGATGGTAACTTGTAAGTTGCGCAAGTGCCTGATTAAGGCAATGTACCAACCCGCAGATTTACATCCCTGTAATCTAGGTTCCGGCAATCCCTACCGGAACGACGGGCAAAACCTGCGTCAACAGCATCGCGTCCGCAAGGAGAGACCACCACCGTTTATCTAGGCCAGTGAGTTGCATGTAACCGTGTTTTGCGCTATGTTTTTACATGTAACAACAAAAGGAGCTACCATGACTACACCTGTTTCTGTGCGCGTTAAAAAGCGGCGTGATGCGTTGCGTAGGGCAGGGCTGCGCCCCGTCCAAATATGGGTTCCTGATACGACGCGTCCGGGTTTTGCGGAGGAATGTCGCCGTCAATCACTCTTGGCCGCTGAGTCCGATAGGGCGGATGCTGACCTGCTGCGTTTCATGGATTCGGCAGGATTCATGCAAAAGTAGCCTGATTTTTGGCGAAGGTATTGATAAAAAATGACAAAGTTTAAAATCATCATGCTATTATTATTCGCATCAACCATCAGTGGGTGCTTTTAAACAAACGACAGATTTGTTTCATAGGATGATGAGCGGTGACAAGGCGCAAACTTCCAGTGCATTGCCTCACGCTATTGCCTTTGCTGTATTATTCAATGAATACCAGAAATTACGGCTTATTTGATAAGAAAAAACATAGTAATATCTGACCTTTTTATCTAATTTTCCTTATCGTTTAAACGATCATTTTTTCTATGCATTCAGAGGCGCCACTGCTCCTGATGAGCACTAAGGTTGGGACCTCCCAAAAAACTGCTGGTTTTAAGTGGCTAGAATTGGGATACGCTAACATGGTCGAAAGCCACGCCAGCAAGGGCTTTTCAAGAAATTCTATGGTATCTTGGGGGCGTGACCCGTCGGTCGCTCATGCTAGGGCTACAGGAAACCAACATGAGTAAGTCATTCCATGTTTTCCTCATCCACAACAGCCAAGACAAGCCAATAGTGCGAGATCTGGCCCAAGCGTTAAAGTTGTATGACTTGCGGGTGTGGTTGGATGAAGAGCAACTCATGCCGGGACGAATTTGGCAGGAAAATCTGGAAACGATAATTCAAACGACACAGACTGCGGCCGTATTGATAGGAGAGGGCGGCCTGGGACCATGGGAAAACCCAGAAATGCGAGCCTGTCTATCCGAGTTCGTCAAACGAAAATTGCCGGTGATTCCCGTCCTCTTGCCCGGGCACACCCCTGCCGAACCAAAATTACCGCTATTTCTCCAAAGCTTTACCTGGGTCGATCTGAGAGACGGATTGACCGATCCTGGACTGGAAAAATTGGTGTGGGGTATCACTGGTGTCAAACTGACCAAGCCATCTAGGGTCTTTGGGAATTTGAATGGTGACCAGTTACAGCCTACAAGCATGCCATTGTTTTCAAAGTGTGCAGCTAGTTTACCAAGGCCGCTTTCCATTCAAATTCCCAAAGAACCGCCATCTAGGCTTGCGGGAGACGGGTTACACGCATACTTTGATATAAATCGCATCAAAAGCAAAGATTTTTGGGAGCATCATAGAATCATTGCAATAACTTTTATTTTAACTGTGTTTATCTTCCTATTTACGTATGCTCTGAGTAGCTATTTTTTCAACAAAGGTCCAAATAATGAAAGCATAGAGGCCATTGTTAAGAGACACAGCCAAGAAACAGAGAATGTTATTCTAAAGCACAGCGAAGAAGGAAAGGATGGTATCATAAAAAAAATAGAGGAGCTAAAAATCAGCGTGGCAACGACCGTTGCCAAACAACAGCCAGAAGTACAAACACAACGCGACGACCCACCACCCACGCCTATTCAGACTGAGACACAAAAAGAATTGGTTGTTTGTGATGAGGAAAACCCACCAATAAATTGCCTGTGGCGAGAATAAAAACAATGAACATCTTTTGGAAAATACTCACATTATCTCTAATCACAACAAATATTCAAGCCGATGAGTGCAAAACAGAATTGCACAAGAAGGACAGCTACACAGATATAAGTGTTATCCTGAATTGCCTTTCGACAAAAATTAAAAATATGGAAGAGGATATAAAAATCCTAAAATCTTCCAAAGAAGTAGTTACGCCTGTAGGGAAAGAAACATCTGTAGAAATAAATAATTGTGGGCCAGTGAAAACTGATGGATTAACAGCTTATATTGTTCCAAAAATGACAGGGGCGACCGTTAAAGCTAATTTTAATATCGTAAACACGACATCAGAAACAGTTAACCTTGCTTGGGATCTTGATAATCGTCCTACATTGAGTGACGATACATATGCTCTCTCAGGACAATCTAATGAATATAACATTAAGGGAATACCTTATGTGAAATCAACAACTAGTGACCATATAGATTCATATATAAAACTTTCAGCAGGCCAAAAACTTGGTATCGGACTAGAGTTTGGAACAGGTTTTAAGGGTTCAAAAAGCGGACAGACTAATGTAAATATTGCCATGACTTTTTTTAAATATGACATTAATAAAGGCAAAGCCGAAAGAATCGGCTTATCGCCATGCGCTAAAATGACCGTTGGTGACTAGACGTTTCGGCACGAAGGGCCATAAGGGCGCAATAGTGGCTTCACCTATTGCGCCCTTGTCCTGATTTGAACCACGCCCGAACCCCAACATTCTCGAACGGTAGGCATTATGTTACGATATTGCCCGTTTCACTCCACTCAATAAGGCTCGACCATGTCCACCGCTTTAAGTTTTCTTGACGGTCGGATTACCATCAATCCAGACATTTGCAATGGCAGACCGACTATCCGGAGCCAGCGGATTGCGGTGCAAACGGTTTTGGAATTTCTCGGGGCGGGCGATGGCGAGGCGGAGATTCTGGAACAATATCCCTCGCTTGAGCCGGAGGACATTCGCGCCTGCCTGCGCTTTGCCGCCGAGCTGATGAACCGGCGCTATGATCTGGCGAAAGTTGCTTAACCTCCATGCCCCGATTTCTGATTGATGCGAATCTGCCATATCGCTTCGCAATGTGGCGGGGTGAGGCGTTTGAGCATGTGTTTGATTTGGGCACCTCTTGGAGCGATTTTGAAATATGACGATACGCCCAGGAAAACGATTTGGTGATTGTCACCAAAGATGCCGATTTCTCTGATTGGATGAACACTGAAGAAATGAGGCAAGCCATGAGCACCCTGAAACAATTCTCCGAGAAAGAACGCGACTACCACGCTTACCAAGCACGACAAAACTATTTGCGGGAACAGCGTACCTTGCAAATAGAGAGGGAGGAAGATTTACGGGAAATGGAGAAAATAAAACTGGAAATGGAGCAGATGGAGAGGGAAAAGGAGCAGATGCGGCATGATATGCAACAGGCCCAAAAGGATTTGCAGCGGGAACGGTTGGAAAAGCAAGCAGCTTTACAGCGCGAGCAAGCCACTTTGCAGGAACAAGAATCTGCACAGGCAGAAATTGAACGGCTCAAAGCTTTACTGGGCCAATCAAAACTATAAGGCCATGAGGCGGAACCCAATGCGGAGCCCACAAATATTTTTTTCCAATCATTTTCTAAATGTTTAACTTACCAAGCAGTTACACAGTAGAGATTTTACCGCATTGCCTGCCGTGCCGCGTCCGCCAAAAAACCGCTCCGGGTTGTCCCGTGGGCGCGGGTGTAGTCGTCGATTTTCGTTAGTAAGCGGCTTGGCAGGGTAATGTTGACCTTTTCGCAATGACCGTCGAAACGGGTGACATCCACGTCCACTAGCGCCCATACGCCGCCATCAAAGTCTGGATTTTGCCGGTGTTCTGCAATCGGGCGGGGTACCGGGATGTCTTCGCCGTCTTCGGCCATGCCTTCGAGATGCAGATTGATAGCTTCCACTACACTGGACAAAGCATCGTCGAAAGTGTTGCCTGCCGAAAAGCAGCCGGGCAAGTCGGGTACGGTCACACCAAAACGAATGCCGTCATCGGTATGGAGCACTACGGGATAACGCATAGGTGGTCTCCTATTTCCAACCTGCCTGTTTTTCAATGTTGTGTAAAAAAGCCCCGCCGGCGACGGCGGGGCTTTTTGGGGGCAGAGGTTAGAGTGGCGATTTAATAGTCGCCGTAACCGCCGCCACCCGGCAGGCCACCCGGCAAAGAAGCGGCCTTGTCATCTTTCGGTATCTCCGCGACGATGGCCTCGGTGGTCAGCAGCAGGCTGGCGATGGAGGCCGCGTTTTGCAGTGCGTAACGCGTCACCTTGGTGGGGTCGATAATGCCCAGTTCAATCAGGTCGCCATACTTGCCGGTCGATGCGTCGTAGCCGAAGGCACCTTCGCCTTCCTGCACTTTGTTGACGATGACGGAAGGCTCCTCGCCCGCATTGGCGACGATCTGCCGCAACGGTTCTTCGATGGCGCGGCGCAAAATGGCGATGCCCACGGTCTGGTCATGGTTCTTCCCCTCCAAGCCTTTCAGCGCGACTTGGGCACGGATCAAGGCCACGCCGCCGCCCGGCACGATGCCCTCCTCAATCGCCGCACGGGTTGCATGTAGCGCGTCTTCCACACGGGCCTTTTTTTCCTTCACCTCGACTTCGGTCGCCGCCCCGACCTTGATGACCGCCACGCCGCCGGCCAGCTTGGCCACCCGTTCTTGCAACTTTTCCTTGTCGTAATCGGAAGACGACTCTTCGATTTGGGTGCGGATTTGCGCCACCCGCGCAGTGATCTTGTCGGCCTCTCCCGCGCCATCGACGACGGTGGTGTTTTCCTTGGAAATCTGCACTTTCTTGGCATGGCCTAGGTCGGAAATCTCCGCCTTCTCCAAACTCAGGCCGAGTTCTTCGGTGATGAGCCTGCCGCCAGTGAGGATGGCGATGTCTTCCAGCAGGGCTTTGCGCCGGTCGCCAAAGCCCGGTGCTTTTACCGCCGCCACTTTGACGATGCCGCGCAGTGTGTTGACCACCAAGGTCGCCAACGCCTCGCCTTCCACGTCTTCGGCAATAATCAACAGCGAGCGCCCGGACTTGGCGACCTTTTCCAGCAGCGGCAGCAGGTCGCGGATGTTGGATATCTTCTTGTCGTAAATCAGGATGTAGGGGTTGTCCAGTTCGACGCTCTGGGTTTCCTGGCTGTTGATGAAATACGGCGACAAATAGCCCCGGTCGAACTGCAAGCCCTCGACAAATTCCAACTCGTTTTGCAAACCCGAGCCTTCCTCGACGGTGATGACGCCATCCTTGCCCACCTTGTCCACGGCATCGGCGATGATCTGCCCGATGGCCTCGTCGGAATTTGCCGAGATGGAGCCGACTTGGGCGATGGACTTGCTGTCGGTGCTGGGTTTGGAGAGTTTTTTCAACTCCTCCACCGCCACTGCCACTGCTTGGTCGATGCCGCGCTTGATATCCATCGGGTTGGCACCGGCCGCCACCGACTTCAAGCCTTCGCGGATGATGGCCTGGGCCAACACCGTCGCCGTGGTGGTGCCGTCACCAGCCACATCGGAGGTTTTCGAAGCCACTTCTTTGACCAACTGCGCACCAATGTTTTCAAAATGATCCTTCAACTCAATTTCCTTGGCGACGGACACGCCGTCTTTGGTAACCGTCGGTGAACCGAAGCTTTTTTCCAGCACGACGTTGCGCCCTTTCGGCCCCAAGGTCTGCTTGACCGCATCGGCCAGAATGTTCACACCCGCCAACAGCCGTTGACGCGCATCCTCGGAAAAGCGGATTTCTTTTGCTGCCATGATTTCAACTCCAAAACGTTCACAAAAATTTCATCATTTGTAGACCGATTCTATCTCGCTGAGCGAGTCGGTCTAACTGGTTTCCAACACAGCGATGACATCGTCCTCGCGTAAAACTAGGTAGTCGGTGCCGTCTAGCTTTACCTCGTTACCTGAATACTTGCCGAACAGTATCTTGTCACCGACCTTGACTTCCAGCCTTCGCACTTCGCCATTGTCCAAAGGCTTGCCGTTACCAACGGCTATTACCTCGCCTTTGACCGGCTTTTCTTTTGCCGAGTCAGGGATCACAATCCCACCTGGGGAGGTTATGTCTTCATCCCAGCGTTTGACCAATAGCCGGTCATGCAAGGGCCGTATCGAACTTGCCATAAGTTGCTCCTTAAGATTAAAGCTAAAGTGATATAAGTAAGTTAGCACTCGTGTGCGAGTGCTGCTAATTTACCTCAAAGAACTGCCATCATTCAATAGACAATTAAGATCATTTCATTATAAGGTTCTAACTAATCTAGCCTTAACCCCATCGTTGCCTTGGCAACGCGGTAAGGCGTAATAGGTGTCAGCCGTAGTTCTTGCAACATCTTTTTTTACCCGACAACGCGGCTTATGTTCCACTACATCGCTAGGAGTCGCGATTTGCATTTATGTACAGCGTTTTTTCTTAACAAAGAAAAATAATAAAGGACACTCAATCAAACCATCCCGTGTGTGAACTACTTTGAAGAATGGTGCAATCCAACCAGTAACTATTCGCTATTAAAAACGCTGTATATTGGTATTGAATTTGCAGTTAATGAAGCACATTAAACATTACCTGTTTGGAGATTTAACCTATGTCGAGCACTCAACAGTCCAAGGCTAAGATTGTTACTGATGTGAATGTACAAGAACACTTCCGTGAAGCAATAACGGCAGCACTAACCAATCAGCAGGTCGATGCGGAGGAAGACACAGTCTTTTATCTCGTCAATCTGCTGGCGCATTTCACCAAGGCTGAACATCTTTTTGAGCCAAGTGCCAACGGCACACACATACAACCTTTAGCCTTGCTATATGCACAAGCGGTGCAGACAGACAGGCTAGAGGTGCGGCTTCGCGCCTTACGTCGCTTAGGCGATGTTGCATTGTTGATTTCCGGAGTTTTTTCAGGCTATTTAAATCGCAAGTCGGTTGACATCGATTATTATATTGGCATGGGAAGCAGTGCCTATTCCTACCTTTCCGATAGCGCTCATAGCTCTATTCGTGTCAGTGTTTTTAATGGTATTTACGCCGAATTGTCCGCCAAATTCAAAACTTTTGTCGATGTATTAGGTGAGGTCGGCGAGAGCAGCCATTTAAGCTCGCCGGGGGATGTTTTGAGGATTTACGAGATTTGGGCACGAACGGGAAGCCTGAGGGCGGCCAATAAATTGCGCAAAATGGGTCTTGAACCACTTCCCCATGCTGGGCTTTGCAGGCATAATTAGTCGCGCTTTATTCTTTTTTGAAATAACTATCTGTGTTTATGTTCCTTCTTATTATCTACCATACTGTTTATAGTAACGGGCAGCACAGGCCGTGCGATTTTAATTTTGCTATTTTCAAACGACAAAGAGCACTCAAACCATGTCCATTTCAGCCATCAATGCCAGAAATAAGATAAAGGGCATAATCAAAAACATACAGTTAGGCGATGTCGTCTCCGAAGTCGAATTGGAGACGGCTGCGGGCATGGTAACCTCGGTGATAACCACTAGCTCTTTAAGGCGTATGGATTTGCAAATTGGTGCCGAGGCGATTGCCGTGGTCAAGGCAACTGAAGTCGCGTTGGCAAAACCTTAGAAGATTAAGACTGGCTTGGTTTTTTTCAACCTAAAAACAGCAGTTAGCGGTTCCAAAACCCGTTCGCCCTGAGCCTGTCGATGGGGGTGAACGGGTTTTGGAACCTCACCCAAAAGGTGAACGAGGAAAAGCCGCTCATGCTTCGACTTCGCTGAGCACGAACGGCTTTTCTTTGTTCCAACTGCCGATTTTAGGTTCAACCGAGCCGGCCTAGCCGTCAAACCGGCTCCCACGCGTGGCGCGGCCCGGTCTGGCTGGGGTTGCCTTCGATGCGGATCAACTTCGCCGCGCCTTCCTGGCGTGGTGAGTGGATTTCCTTCTCGTTACTGATGTTACGCATGGAGTGGCAAAGCCTGCTTTGCCTGTCAAGGCAGGCCTTGACACTCCAAAACGAATCGCCTCAGGTCAGCAATCCTTTGCCGATAACAGTGCAGGGGCCTTTGCGTAACACCAGCTCGTTATATACTCGCAAGTGTATGGGTCATGCTTTTCTCTATTATGCGGGAGGGGGTATCAAGCCGATGCGGCGCGGAGTAATTCGGCTTCCTCAGCAGCAACAGACGGCACTGCACGGTGGGCGGACGCGCCCTTGGGCACACCGGTGTTCGGGTTGGCCGGACGCTTCAACCCCAAGACTTCGCGCAGGGTCGCCCCTTCATATTCCTTGTGGTAGATGCCCCGCCGTTGCAACTCGGGCACCACCAGCCGCGTGAAGTCCTCAAAACCGCTGGGCAGCAGCGGCGGAACGATATTGAAGCCGTCCGCCCCGCGCTCGACAAACCATTGCTCGATAATATCGGCCACGGTCTTTGGCGAGCCTATGGCCTGCAAGTGCCCGCGTGACACGCGGAAGCGCAACACCAGTTCGCGTATGCTCAGATTCTCACGCCTAGCGAGTTCCAATTGTTGGCGGAAGCGACCCTTGCCGTTTTCACTTTCCTGGTAAGGCAGGTCGGGCAGCGGCCCGTCCACATCATAGCCGGACAGGTCGAAGCCGCCAAAATGCACATTGCTGACATCGACCCTCTGCTGGAGTTCAGCAAAGCGATCCTGCGCTTCCTGGTCGGTTTCCGCCACCACGACCGAAAGGCCGGGGGTCAGGCGCAGATCGTCTTCTTCCCGCCCATACTTGGCCAGCCGCCGCTTCACGTCAGTGTAATAAGCTTTGGCAATGTCCAGAGACTGTGCCGAGCAGTATTGCAGTTCGGCGATTTTGGCGGCGAACTCGCGGCCTTCCTCGGAATTGCCCGCCTGCACGATGACCGGATAGCCTTGGATCGGACGGGGAAAGTCGAGCAGGCCTTTGGCGGAGTAATATTTACCCCTATAGTCCAAAGGATGCGCCGATGCCGAGTTATAGAACTGCCGGGCCGCTCGGTCGGGATGGTCGAAGGCATCGTCGTCCCAAGTGTCCCAAAGCGCCTTGGTGACATTGAGGAACTCCTCAGCCCGCACATAACGCTCAGGATGGGGGGGCCTGTTTTGGTTGATGCCAAAATTCTCAGCCGTATGTTCCGGCCATTGGGCGACCACGTTCCAAGCCGCGCGCCCGCCGCTGATATGGTCCAAAGACGTGAATAGCCGGGCGACATTATAGGGGTAATTAAAATTAGTGTTCAGCGTCACCACCAGGCCGATGTGTTTGGTCTGCGAGGCAATCACCGATTGCAGGGTGAAGGGTTCAAATTGGTAATTGTTAGGGCTTTTACCAGTATTGGCGGTGATCTCGCCGGATTGGCCGATGAAGTCAGCGAGAAAAAAGGCGTGAAATTTGGCCTCTTCGGCCAGCTTGGCGGCGCGGATATACCAGTCCAGATTGGGCCGGCCGTTGTCGGTGGAGCTTGGGTGCAGCCAGCCGGCGGGGTGATGGCCAAAACGTTGAAAAAATGCGTTTAGAACCAATTGGCGGGGTTTTTTACTCATGACAGTGCCTTATCGTATTAAAAATAAATCCGCCAGCCGGCCTTAAGCCCGGCCAAACCGGTTCGGTTGTAAAAACCGAGCCGGTTTTGGCCTAACTAACTTGGCCTAAATCTGCTTGTGCGGACTGCCGGACTAAGCCTTGATGGCTTATTGGACGTAGTTCGATTCCTTGGCCTTATCCAGCAAGCCTGTGCGTTTCCACTGCTGATCCAGTGTGCCTGGGTTGTAGTCCTTGGCACCGCCGATCTGCTCGGCGAGAGACTGGAACCGGGCTGCCTCTTCAATGAACAGGATCAACTGGGCGGTCTTGGTGATGCCTTTGCCCCAGATGTTCGCACCGCCGTTGGATTCCAGAATGCCGGTAGGCGGTGCCCAATCGGGGTGATCGTCAAGGCGTTCGCGGATGACTTCAATGACGCTGCGGGTGCGGTCGAGGTGGTTGGGGATCACGCGGGTCAGTAGATGGCGTTGTGCCGCCACATAGCGGATGGGGAAATCCTCGTGGGCCAACGACCAAGCCGCCAAATAGGGGCTGTGGACGTGGATGAAGGTATCCGCATCCAGTCGTTCCTCATGCAGCACCAAATCGCTGCGCTCGGAAAAGCTGGACAGCTTGATACTGGCACCGCCTGCATTTTTTTCCCAGGGTCTGGGGAAATTGACGGCCAGCAGCAAGTCGTGGCCCGGAATGCGATGAACGATGTTGAAGGTGAAAGTGGCTGACAGTGTACCGGTTTCTTTGAGGAAATTATAGGCGTTGATAGCTTCCTCCTTGGCGGCATCGACATAGGTGACAATTTCGACTAGGGATGCGTCGATAGACATAGGTGGTGGTCTCCGTGAAGTGTGGGAATCGGGATAAATCATCTTGGTCCGCTGACTTTGCGGCTGTAATGACACTTATTGCAGGCTTAATGTTGCAGACTTAATGCCAACGACGGGGTTACCCTTAATTTAACAGCACTGGGGGTGAGGTTGACGACCTCCAGCAATCCGTGTCGCCCACAGGTTTGCTGGATGATCAACAGCGCAACAACAGAGGTGTTGCGTTTACAGCATTTTTTAGTGAATCCTAAAAACAGCAGTTAGCGGTTCCAAAACCCGTTCGTGCTGAGCCTGTCGAAGCATGAATGGGTTTTGCGAGTGCCGCTCACCCTTCGACAAACTCAGGGCGAACGTCATGATAGGACGTTTTTGCGTAAGTCCTAATGCGTAGGCATATCCTGTATGGCAGATGGTGTAGTGGTCTGTATTTTAATTATTTATATATACTGATTTATTCTTTGTCATAACTGTAATGTTAGTTATATTTGACACGCATGTTCCATATGCGCTGGGCAACTTAGGTGTTTCCTTCGCATACTAAGATAAATCCGAAGGAGCATGCGCATCTTGATTACACCGATTAAGCCATTTATTCCAAGGATGATTTGGAGCATGCCGAAAATTTCAACAATTTTACTTTCCATTTTACTGGCGTTTCCCGCTTGGCCTTCGCAAGCCGGGGACACTGTCACTCTGCTCAATGTTTCCTATGATGTGCGCAATGGAAGGCTGGCCCCATGAGCACAAAATGGCTTAATACGATTGCGCTGGCTCTGGTGGTTGTGGCGGTTGCGTTAGTGGGATTCAAAAACACCAAGCACGACAAGTCCCGCCCGCTGCTCAATGCTTCCTATGATCCCACCCGCGAACTGTATAACGAAATCAACGCCAAGTTCATCGCCAAGTATGAGGAAGAAACGGGGAGTTGGGTGGGTGTCGAGCAAAGCCACGGCGGTTCCTCGCGCCAGGCTAGGGCTGTGGCGGACGGCGCTCTGGCGGCAGACGTGGTGACGCTTGCCCTTCCATCGGATATCGAAATTCTCGTCAAGCGTGGACTCGTCGCCTCCGATTGGCAAAAAAGGTTCCCGAACGATTCAGAGCCTTACTTCTCCACCATCGTTTTCGTCGTACGCAAGGCCAATCCGAAGCACATCAAGGATTGGCCCGATTTGATCGGGCCGGACATCGCTGTTATCACACCAAACCCAAAGACTTCCGGCAATGGCAAACTTAGTTTGCTGGCTGCCTGGGGTTCGGTTATCCAGCGTGGCGGTAGCGAAAGCCAAGCCCTTGACTTTGTGAGGAAGCTCTATCTTCATGTGCCTGTGTTAGGACAGGGCGCCCGCGATTCGACCACGACGTTTACCTTGGAAGGGATAGGCGATGTGCATCTGACTTGGGAAAACGAGGCGTTGCGTGAAGCGAAAGAGGCAAAAGGAGATTTGGAAATCGTCTATCCCCCCGTGAGCATTCGGGCCGAACCCAGTGTGACTTGGGTTGATGCCAATGTGGCGTTGCACAAATCCAGCCCAGCAGCCAAAGCTTACTTGGACTACCTGTTTACCGATCAGGCCCAGGAAATCCTAGCCCAGCATGGCTACCGGCCGATCAACACAAAGATATTGCTGAAACACCAAGACGTTCTGCCGAACATCAACCTTTTCCCTGTGACGTTCATAGCCAAAGACTGGAACGATGCCCAGGCAAAGTTTTTCGGTGAAAACGGGTTTTTCGATAACATAGGACAGAGTGGTACAAAATGAGTTATAGCTGGGATACTGCGCGGCGCGATTGGGTGGCTGGCGCGACGGTTGCCGCGATTGCCATCCCACAGGCAATGGCCTATGCACTGATTGCCGGTGTCGATCCGCGCTTTGGCCTTTACTCTGCCATCGTAGTGACGGTGATTGCCTCCGCCCTCGGTTCTTCCTCCCATCTGATCAACGGGCCGACCAACGCCATTTCGTTGCTGGTTTTTGCTGCGCTGGCCGGGTTTGATGAGCGCTTTGCCAGTTACCAAGCGATGTTTTTGCTGGCGATCATGGTTGGCATCGTGCAGATATTCATTGCTGTGTTCAAGCTTGGCGACCTGACACGGTATGTCTCAGAATCAGTCATCCTTGGATTTATGGCGGGTGCCGGTCTGCTGGTGGCAGTTGGTCAGGTCGGCAATTTCCTGGGCATGGCCAAGAAGGGAGCCCGAGACCAATCTGTGCTGGCGCAACTGTGGGAAACACTGACTCAAGGCGGGCCGGTCAATCCCCGCGCCATCGGCCTGGGCATTGGTACCATAGTATTGGTGCTGTTTCTGCGTAAGCTGATCAACCGGCACAGACTTCCGCAAATGGATATGCTGCTGGCGTTGATAGCAGCCACCTTGGTGGCCGGTTTGTTCCAGTGGTCGATACCGGGAGCGGATGGCAAGACGGCCATTGCTGTGGTCGGCAAAGTCCCTGCCGCGCTGCCGTCGTTCCACATTCCCGAAATCAATTTCGAATGGGTGTACAAGTTATTTAGCAGCACCGTCGCGATATCCTTGCTCGGCTTGCTTGAAGCGCTTGCCGTCGCGAAATCAATCGCCACCTACACGCGCCAACCGCTGGACTACAATCGCCAGTGCCTAGCCGAGGGTGTCGCCAATCTCGGTGGCGGCTTCTTCCAGTGCCTGCCTGGCTCCGGTTCGCTGACACGCTCGTCGATCAATTACCAAGCCGGGGGGCTTACCCGACTATCTGGCATCTACTCGGGGATCATTGTCGCTATCGTGGTCTTACTTTTCGGCCCTTACGCCTGTTTCATTCCCAAATCCGCGCTGGCCGGCCTGCTTTTCATCACCGCAGCGCGGCTGATTGACTGGAAGCGGCTGGATTATGCGGTGCGGGCCAGCCTGTTCGATGCGGTATTGGTTATAACGACGGCCTTCTCGGCAATCTTCATCAGCGTCGATGAGTCCATCCTAATCGGTGTGGGTTTTTCCGTCATCATCTTCGTTCTTCGCGCATCCAAATTGACGGTGCGGGAGCTTATTGTCACCCCTGAGCGTGTTGTGCGCGAGCGCCTGCCACAAGACCCGCTCGCGAGTTCGGTGCTGATCTACGACTTGGAGGGCGAACTTTTCTTTGGCGCGGCCCCGGAACTCGACCAATATTTGGATGATTTCAAGGAAAAAATTGCCCATTCAGACATCCGCTACATGGTCTTGCGCTTGCGGCGCACACGCAATCCTGATATGGTCGCAATCGAGCATCTCGAACGCTTTCTGAGGGATACCGAAAAGCTAGGTGTCACTGTCCTGTTGGCGGGTGTCCGCTCCGATTTGGCAAAGATACTGGACAATACCCGGTTTCCAAATT
Organism: uncultured Methylococcaceae bacterium; assembly: GCA_903934875.1. Classification (GTDB taxonomy): domain Bacteria; phylum Pseudomonadota; class Gammaproteobacteria; order Methylococcales; family Methylococcaceae; genus Methylumidiphilus. The sequence goes on along the minus strand of CAIZPP010000151.1, from coordinate 2,663 downwards.
GGTTGCCCGCAGACCGCATATTTCTGGAGCAGGATGAACAATACTCGGCTACCCTTGATGCCGTGCGCTACGCCTACAAGCTGTTGGGCCAGCAGCATGACATAAAAAACAGTGGCGATCACGACAAAGCAGAAGCGTTTTATTATATGATTTAGGGCCGTAGGATCACTGCCATTAAGTTAAGGATTTTCCGTTCGCCCTGAGTCCTGAGCTTGCCGAAGGGTGGACGGAAAATCCCCATATCATTGATCGTTAAGCCGTTCATGGTTCGACAGGCTCACCACGAACGGCTTAACTCAATGGCAGTGGGCCGTAGGATGGGTTAGAGGCAGGAATGCCGAAACCCATCATGCGGGGTTCTCCGCCTTGCCGTGTGTGGGTTTCGTTTCCCGTGGCAAGGCTTTTTTCCCACCGCGCCACTTAGATTGGCCGTTGTCCAATTGTGTAGTGATTAGGGAGTAATCGTTGAAACGCTTGATGCTGTTCCTAGTGTGTTTACTGGCGCTGCTGTGTCTTTTGGCCTGCCAAACCGGGGGAATGGGACAAGCTGCGGATAGCGAGATACTCAGCGAAACCGCCCAAAAAGCCACCAACCCGCCAGGGGATGTCACCCGTCTGCAACTACAATCGGCTTATCGCCACTTCAAAAACAACACGGACCAATACGTTATCCTTTCCCGCTTTTTTCTGCCTTACGACGGTTTGATCATTCCGGGCTTTGCTGCCGATGGCAGGCAGGACTACTATAGCCTGTTTCGCCTGGAAACATCCGCCATCCAACAGCACAACGCGCAATTCAAATCAGTCAATGCCTTTGGTATGGCTGACACCAATTTTACCCACGGCGTGGTCTTACCCCAATCCTGGGGTTCTTTGGCGCTAGGTTATGGAATGTTATTGCCCACTGCCACTGAAAAAGCCTTGGGGCAAGGAAAATGGCAAGCCGGACCTGCCGGACTGGTCACTTACCAGGGATTTCCGGGTTGGCAGATAACGGCCTTCGCACAGCAATTTTATTCCTTTGCGGGCGGTGGCAACCGGACAGCGCAGGACTACATGTCATTCCAGCCCATTGTGGTGAAGCTATTCCCCGGCGGTTATTTCCTGATTTCTGACCCGGTGATGAAGTTTGACTGGAAAAATCATGACTATATCATCCCGCTTAACCTGGGGTTCGGCATGGCCTTATCGAGGAATCTGACCTTTTTCGTTCAGCCGGAGTATGTGGTCAACGGCAGCACCCATGACACCTACACTATTCGGCTGAACATCAACTTCATGCCTTAATAGTGTAGGTTGGGTTACGGCGCAAAAAAAAAGCGCCTAACCCAACCTAGATCAGCCATGTAGGGTGCGCATTGCGCACCTTAACTAGGCTGCCGCCTTCAATTTCGACAAAGCCGCATCAAACGGCCGTGCGTCTATCCACTGGCTGACATTGACCGGGTTAGGCAAGAATTTCCAACGGTACAGAAAATCCGTGAAATCTTGCAGACCCTTAATGTTTTGCTCCGACAAATCCGTATTCAGACGCTGATGGGCATTTTCGCCGTAGGCCACCGTCACCCAATACTCGCTGCTATTAGTTTCCTTGGCTAGAAAGCGACGGGTTTCGTCCGGGTGGGCCCATGCCCATTCCTGCGCCCTTAACACATTCTCGACAATCAGCACCGCCGCATCAAAGTGGTTTTCGACCAGGTTAAGATCGACTGTCAAGGTGCGGGGGGTGCCATTGTTGGCGCGGATCAACGGATCGGGATGGATGCCTGTGTCGATCACCGTCACCAAGCCAAATTGGCTGGCCGCCTGTGCCGCATGGGCGCCTTTCAGGAAAATCGCATCGACCTCGCCTCGGATCAGCGCGACCAGTTCAGTGTTATGCCCGCCACTGCGCCGCCCGCCGAACAATTGGGTTCCGGCCACGCGCTGGGCCGGCTCGTCGCTATGGCCCGCGCCGATAAGCAAATCGACGATCTCAACATCTTCCACGCTCAAGCCTTCAGTTTTAAGGGCGTTCTCCAAACCCCGAATCGCCTGCGCCCTGGAAAAGTCGATTTGTACGTTTCCCCATTTCGGCAAGCCGACCTTACGTCCCTTTAAATCCTTGACTTGTTTGATTCCGCTCTCCGGCAGGCTCAATATCCGCTGGGTTTCATCGGACCATGACAAGCCCAATAGACGGGTTTCCCGGCCTACCGAACGTGCCCAAATAGCGGGGATGTTGCCGCCGTGGCGCACGGAGTTTTCCAAGGTGTGGTCGAAATGGGATTCCCTCACCGCTTTGTCATTGGACTCGCGCAATGACTTGATAACTGTGCCTTGGGCATTGAAGCTTTCCTCCAACCAGCCTTTCTGCACGGCAATCCCCAAGCCGGTGGGGACGGGGCAACGGGTATACCACAGGGTTTCTAGTTTATTACTCATGTTTTGCGCCTATTCGGAAGGGTATCGTTGGAAGCCAAAAGCTTCGTTTGATGGGATTGGCTTTGCCACTCGTCGCTACCGACCTCAACGGGTCGGCTAGCCCCCTGTGTCAGGATAGATGTCGCCTCCTTCAAGGAGACTTTGTTAGCCTATAGGGGACGAAATGAGGAAAACGATGACGACCTATCCAGAAGAATTCAAAGCCAAGATCATTGCCCAGATGCTGCCGCCGCATAATC
>CAIZPP010000150.1 GCA_903934875.1 uncultured Methylococcaceae bacterium | reverse complement strand
CGCCTTTTGCGTCCAGCGGCGACGAGTCGCCGCACTCCACAAGTTGCCATCCTCTAGCGATGACTACGTAACATCAGTTCCTAAGTATGTCAATGAGGGAAATGAAGTCCTGTTCATGATGTATGGTCACTTCGGCTCCTTGTTTTGATCTCCTCCACCATCCGCATCAGCAGCGGACGCTGGCTGAGTTCCTCGAAAACAGGGGTGTCCTCCTGCAACAGGTATTGAATGCTCTCGGTCCAGCGTACGCCGTGGTCGAGTTGCTGCACTAAGTTATTGGCAACCTCATCGTCGCGATAAGGTAAGGCCGAGAAATTCGAGATTACTGGGACCATCAATGGGGAAAAAGAAAAATCGGCGATAAATGCCGCAAAAGCGCTTTTCATCCCCGCCATATAGCGCGAATGGAAGGCGGTACGGACATTCAGCGCAACAGCCCGGACACCCCGTGCCGCGAAGATTTCACCTAGACGCTTCAAATCAGAGTCGGGGCCGGAAAGCACCGTTTGCCTAGGCGTGTTTAGGTTGGCAATATCGACGCTAGCGATGCCTGCCTCATGGAACACTGCGCCGATTTCCTCCCGGCTTGGGCCGACCACCGCCAGCATACCGCCCCCCTGCATGGCTGCCATCAATGCGCCGCGCTTCTGGACTAGACGCAGACCTTGGGCGAAAGTGAATGCTTCAGCGATTAACAAGGCATTGTATTCGCCTAGGCTGTGCCCGGCGGCGAAATCCGGGGCATACCCCAAAGCCTCATAGCGCCGCTGATAGGCCAAGGCGGTCACGGTATACAAGGCCGGCTGGGTGTAAGCGGTGTTCGACAATTGCTCGTCTGGGTCTTCTAGGCACAGGCGGCGTAACGAATAACCCAGAATGTCCTCCGCCTCCTCCACGACTTGGGGGTAGGCATCAAACAAGTCTGCACCCATGCCCAGCATTTGCGCACCTTGACCCGGTGCCAAGAAAATTAGCGTCACAGCCTAGCCTCCTGTTTAAGGGCGAGTTCAATCTGCGCCATGGTGTCAAGATTGCGGCCAAAGCGGTTCATAGCAGGCAAGGCACTCGTCGAATTGCCCAAGATTTGCCGCACAAACGAAGCCAAGGTTCCAGTCGGGCTGCAATCCACGAAAATCCGGGGTTCAGCCGCCCATAGATTGAAAATCAGGTCGCGGAAGCGCAGCACCCCCCGTGCAACCTGCCAGAAGTGGCGGCCATCGAAATGCTGGACCCTAGCGGCGAGCAGGCTGGAATACACCGGCCAGGCTGGTTCGCGGAATTCGATGTGGCCGGCATGTTCGGCATAACCGGATTCTGCCGAGTCCAACAATGATCCGTGAAAACCATAGCGAACCGGCAGCCGCGCCCAATTCACATTGAGCAAGTTCAGTTCCTTAGTCAGGGTGTCGAGGTTCGCCAACTGTGTGGTGACGACGAAATGCTGCGGGGAATTGATGCAGGCCATTTCACTGAGGCGGCTGAGCGCTGGGTTTTCCAGCATCAGTGCAGGTGAGCCGAGTATGGCAAGCATGGCGGCGGGTGGCGCTTGCCGCTCGATATGCCGCGCTTGGGCACGGATCAGCTTGATCGCCTGCTCCAACCCCAGAACTCCGGCAATCACCGCCGCTGTCATTTCACCAAGGCTATAGCCTACCAGCGCATCGGGGCGGATGCCACGGGCCAACAGCGATTGCGCCGTTGCGTAACCTTGGGCCAGCAGGGCCAGGCTGGTTTCTTCCAAGTCGTCATAACCATCGCTGTTTTCCATCGGCTGTCCAAACACACTGTCCACCAGCGAACGTCCGCGAACCGCCCCAGCAAAAGCCGAACAGCGTTCGAAAGCCGAGCGATACACCGAATCGTTGGCATAAAGTCCAGCGCCCATCTGATAATATTGCGCACCCTGACCGGAAAAAAGAAAAATGACAGACGACATGTTCACCATTGCTGCAAAAAGCCATTCGCGGCCCTAAGTATCGGTCCCACAGGCATTAAAGTACGCCCTCGCAGCTTCCTGCCATTAAGTTAAGGTTTTCCGTTCGCCCTGAGTCCTGAACTTGGCGAAAGGTCAAAGGGTGAACGGAAAATCCCAACCTGTTTGAAGTTAAACCGTTCATGGTTCGACAGGCTCACCACGAACGATTTAACTTAATGGCAGTGTCTCGCACCTTGGGGACTCGGACGGGGCGAAGGATGATGCCCCGCCGCGATGCAATAAAGGATGCAGTCGCGAAAGCAACATAACTGGAGCTGGGCTTGAATTTCAGTTTTTTCCATTCTAGCATAAACCAGCAAGTTTCATTTGGCCTCTCCAACCTAGCAACTCTTATTTTGGCAATTACGTCGTCATTCCGCCACGCAGCAAAGGCCGCTGTGCGTTTCTGATCCCGATGACGATTTGGACGCTCCACAGCAATTCCGTCGTCCAGAACTTGAATGGCAGCCCAAGCACACCGGCGGCTGCAAGCAGACTTAACAGGTTGGCCCGGCTGGCGTTGGTTGCGAGGCTCTGGTTAAAGCCTTGCGCCAACTCCCACAGCAAGGGCAACTGGGCCAGGTCGTCATCCATCAGCACGACCTGGGCGGCATCCGTGGCGACCGTGGTCGCCCCGCGTAGTGAAATGGAGACTTCGGCCTGGCGCAGGGCGATGGCATCGTTGATGCCGTCGCCAATGAAACACACCTGCTTGCCTTGGGCTTGCAATGCCTCAATCCGCCCGGCCTTTTGTTCCGGCAGTGTATTGGCGAAGTAGCCGTCCATGCCGAGTTCCGCTGCGAGTTTGCGGGTCGGCGCGTCTTGGTCGCCTGACAGGATATACAGCGCCAAGCCCTGTCCCTTAAGCCAGTCAATGGTCGCCTTAGCCTCGGGCCGCAGAGTCGCATCCAGTTCAACCGCACCGGCCACTGTGTCCTCCACCGCCACGAACACCAGCGCATGGCCTTGGGCATGGGCGGCATGTTGGGCTTGCCGCAAGCTGGCTGGTAGAGTTAAGTTTTCCATCGCCAGGAAACGCTCGCTGCCGACTCTAACCCGTTGCCCTTGGACCAATGCCGCGAGTCCGTGGCCGATCTCGTAATGGGCATTGTCAAGCGGGGGGAGCGGCAGTTGCCGTTCTTCCGCCGCCGCCAATATCGCCTGTGCGATGGGGTGGGTCTGGCGCTGCTCGGCGGCAGCAGCGAACGCAAGCACTCCAGCCTCGGTTTGCTTGCCGCAACAGTGGATATTCACCACACGCTGCCGGTCCAAGGTGAGAGTGCCAGTCTTGTCGAACAGCACAGTGTCAATTGCCGGAAGCCGGTCTAGCGCACGCCCGTCCTTCACCAAGATTCCCCGCTCGGCCCCCGCCCCCAGCCCGTTCAGCAGAGTCAGCAGCCGAAGTGGAATCTGGCCTGCGAGGTAATTACACCCCAACATCGCAACGGCCTTCGACGGCCCGCCGACCAGCCAGCCCAGCGCACTGCCTGCCAGCATGGGCCAGCGTGAATATTCAAATGTTTTAAACTGGTCGGCGATCTGGATTTCCTGTTTCTCCACAGTGCGGTTAAGCACCTCCCCTATCCGTGCGGCGGCAGTTTCGGCACCGGTCTTTTCAACGCGAACCCAGATGCGGCCACCTAGCACCAAGGTAGTGGCCAGCAAGGCATCGCCCTCTGCCTTTTCCACCGGTTGCGACTCGCCGGTCAGCCGGTGCTGGTCGACCGTCGCCTCGCCCCGCACGACCAAGCCGTCTACTGGAACCTGCTGCCCGGCGGTCAACACGAGGATATCCCCTAGCTGGAGTTGTTCGAAGGCTATCTCGATTTCGACCCCATCCACCACTACCCACACCCGCGTGGGTTGCTCGCCCAGCAGGTGGGTCAGGCTGTGGCGGGTGACGATCTGGGTCAATAATTCAAGCTTCCAGCAAAATCCACCGAAAACGACACCGAACATACCCGCCAGATGGTAGCCGCTGAACCACAGCCCGCCAAAGTAAACAATAAAAAGGTGCAACAGGCTGAAGCGGCGCTCATCAATGGCGATGCGCCAGACCTCCCGCAGCAGCGGCCACATGCTGTAAACACCTAGTGCAACAACAACGGGAATGAGCGGCCAGCCGGTTAGTTGCGCCAGAGCAATCAAGCCGATACCACCCGCCCCCAATATCAAGCGGCGGTTGACCTGCTTTTCCTCAAGGCTCAGAACCCGTTGTGTTCCATTGGCTAGAATCTGCATCTGCTGGCCCCGCAAACGGCCCATTAACCAAGGGTCTAGGCGGGTCTGGATCATAGCCTGATAGCGTCCGTCCCAGCGGGCAAAATAGCTACATACTGAGTTCGGTAAAGCGGTAAATTGCTTCGATGTTATTTGCACCTCACTGTCAGAGAAGGGGTTCTGCGTCGATAGTATGTCCAATAATATGTTCTGCCGACGCTTCTGCACAGTGTTGGCTAAGGCGGCGATGGCGCTACCACCCAAGGCTAAGACAATGAACGGATTCATATTGTGTTTCTCCGGCGATTGGGCCGAGTTACCGCTCTGATCGGCGGCAAGAACCCCTTTGCAAGGAGATAAGAAAAATAAGATTTCAGCATTTCAGCATTGACGGTTGGGCAGGTAATACCCGTGTCTACCAGCCCGTCAAGAGTCTGTCTACAATCAAATCGTATCTCTTTTAGATCAAAGTTAATATCGGAAAGCAAAGGTAATAGAGGATGCAAGCCCACATCAGGCGAAAATTTTGCGCGACGCACAATTTCCGCTTGCCACTGCTGGGGTGGCAAGTAGTCAAACGCGTATCCCATCTCAGCAAGCACCTTGAGCATAATGCTCCAAGGCGTCGATCGGGTGTTAGACAAGTGAAAGGTCTTTCCCAGTGAAGCGCGTTGAAATGAAAGATGAACCAGCGCCCGGCTGGCATAATCGACGGGAACCAGATTGTCCTGGAAATCATACCCGTCTACATCTATCGTAATTCCCTGTTGAATATAAGTCAGTATCCATCGATAAAACATGTCATCGACATGCGCGTAGCCATTTCGGGTAATACCACAAATACGGCTAGGCCGATGGATGGTGACCGGTAGGCCGCGCTCATGTGCGATATGGACGATCTTTTCAGCCACCCACTTACTTTGAGAGTATCCGCCTTGCAAAAGTGCCGAAGAATCGGGCAAATCGGTTTCCAATGCAAGCCCAGTTTCAAGCGGGAATACGCTGAGCGTCGAAACATAATGCAAAGGTTTTGTGCGGGTATGGCTGGCCAGACGCAATGCCTCCTGCGTACTTAATACGTTGGCTGATTTCAATAAGGAATAGGGGTAAATGAAATTAGTCAAGGCACCATTGTGATAGATTGCGTCTATCTGGATAGCAAGATGATTAAACTGTTCACGGGACAAGCCGAAGCGTGGTTCTGCCAGATCACCTAGGACCGGAACGATACGCGTTTCGTATGGATCGCTCCACAGCCCATACTTTTGCAGTGTCATCTGGAGTCTGCGTCTGCCTTGCTCGGGATTGGCCGTCCGTACTAGGCAGTAAATCTGGGCGCTGGTATGCTCAAGCAGATTCCAAAGAAGATAGGTTCCTAAAAATCCAGTGCCGCCCGTTAAAAAAATGGAGCGTAGCCCATCTGCTTCCACTATAAAATCTTGCGTAGGCGGTTGAATTGCGGAATCAAGTTGGACTTCATCGGCTAGGGACTCAATTGGTTTCCTACAATTGTCCAATCCAGACGTATTACCGGCCTGCTCTATATGTTCGGCCAATTCAGCCAACGTGGGAAAATCAAACAAACTGCGCACGGGCAGCAACACTGAAAAAGCCTCTTCGATTCGATAGACCAACTGGGTCACCAACAGTGAATGCCCACCTAAAGCAAAGAAACTGTCGAATGCACCCACTTGCCCGACTTTCAGCAGTTTGCTCCATATTTGCGCCAGAATCAATTCATTGCTTGTGCGCGGTGGTACAAATTGCGCAGTGTCCACATTCTGAGAATTTGGTGCAGGCAGGGCTTTGCGGTCAACCTTGCCGTTCGGGGTCAAAGGCAGCCGCTCCAGCACGACGAAATGGGCCGGGACCATGTAGTCAGGCAGTCGGGACTGTAAGAAAGTGCCTAGGGATGTGGTCAGTTGCCAGTGGTCAGTGGCTAGGGAAGAAGGGGATGCTTGGACATCCAACTCAGCCTGCTTTCCACTGACCACTATGTATGCCACTAGCCGTTTATTGCCATCCGCTTCATACAGATTGACCACCGCTTCCTTAATGTATTCAAACTGGCCCAGCACCGCCTCGATTTCGCCGAGTTCTATGCGGAAACCTCTTAGTTTCACTTGATGATCAATGCGTCCTAAAAATTCCAGATTGCCGTCGGGCAGCCATCTTGCCAAGTCTCCCGTTTTGTATATCCTCTCAGTTTTTCCAAATAGTTCGGCTTCGATAAACTTTTCAGCGGTAAGATCAGGGCGATTCAGGTAACCCCGCGCCAGTCCCGCCCCGGCGATGCAGAGTTCGCCGGGGATACCGGACGGCTGGGGCTGGTGTAGGGCATCCAAGATGTATATGCGGGTGTTTGCGATGGGCTGTCCGATGTGGGGTGTGCCCATCGCTGGAAAGCAAAGTGCGACACTGGCGCAAACAGTATTTTCAGTGGGTCCATAAGCATTAATGAAACGCACTTTTTCCGCCCATTTTTTGGGCAACTCTGCTGGACAGGCTTCCCCTGCCACTACTAGCGTTTGCAAACCAGAAAGCGCCTGCTCAGCCATGCTGCTTAAGTAAGAAGGCGGTAGTGTGATATGGCTGATTTGCTGCTGGACTATCAGTGCTGCCAATTGTGCCGCGTCCAACAATGTTTCCTTAGCCACCAGATGCAGGCTTGCCCCGGTCAATAAAGCGGTGGTGATTTCGGATAAGGACGCATCAAAGCTAAATGATGCGAATTGTAGCACTCGACTCTCTGCGTCAATATCCAATGCGCTAATTTGTGCCAATGCCAAATTGACTAGACCCCTATTCTCAATCATTACACCCTTCGGCTTGCCGGTCGAACCCGAGGTGTAAATGACATATGCCAAATCGCAGGCTGTGCTTCTTGTGGGTAAGTTTTCACTAGGCTGGCCGGCGACATCGATTTGATCTAGGCACAGCACGAGGCAGTCATGTTCCAAATCAGCCAATGACAACGGTCCCGTCAAATGGCTTTGCGTCAGCAACAGCACCGCAGCGCTGTCGTCCAGCATATAGCGGATGCGGGCGGCGGGGTAGCTTGGGTCTATCGGCACATAGGCCCCGCCGGCCTTGAGTATCGCCAGCAGGCCGATGACCATGTCCAGCGAGCGTTCGACAGCTATCGCAATCAAAGGATTGTTGGTTAATAAGGGCTGGCCGTCCGGTTTGGCAAGGCCCAGCAGGTAATGGGCAAGTTGGTTGGCCAAGGCGTTAAGCTGCCAGTAGGTTAAAGATTCGCCTTCAAAAACAACAGCAATATTGTTAGGTGTGGCCTGAACCTGCGCCTCAAACAAATCGACGAGGCTTTGGTCTTTCGGGTAATTGGTTTCGGTGTCGTTCCAAGCTTGCAGTTGTTGAATCTCGTCCTCGGTCAGCATGGGCGCACGGCCTATGGCTTGCTGCGGATGCAAGCTGAGGGCATCCAGCAAAACCTCAAAATGCGCCGCCATGCGTTCGACGGTTTCCGCCTCGAACAGGTCGGTGGCATATTCCCAGTAGCAATGGAATTGCCCGTCCTGTTCGGCAATGCTCAAGGTCAAGTCAAACTTGGCGACCGGGTATTCGGTTTCTACAAAGCCAAGCTGCAAACCCGGCAATGCCAACTCGGCCGTGTCATTGTTTTGCAGCACAAACATCACTTGGAACAGCGGGCTGTGGCTCATACTGCGGGTCGGTTGCAGCTTTTCCACCAGCATTTCAAACGGCAGGTCTTGATGGGCATAGGCTTCCAGGCAGGTTTGCCGCGTGGCGTGCAATAATTCGATAAAGCTTTGCTGTGGGTCACAGTCGCTGCGCAGCACCAAGGTGTTGACGAAGAAGCCGATCAAGTCTTCGGTGTGGCTATGGGTGCGGTTGGCTATCGGGCTGCCCACACTAATGTCTAGGCTGCGGCTGTAGCGTGACAGCAAGATATTAAACGCGGCCAGCAGGGCCATGAACACGGTCACGCCGTGTTGCCTGCTCAAGGTGTTTACCGCTTGACTGAGTGCCGACGGCAAACACTGGTTAACATGCGCCCCCCGGTAGCTTTGTTGCGGCGGGCGCGGTTTGTCCGTAGGCAGTTCCAATAATTCGGGCAGGCCGTCCAGTTGCTTGGCCCAATAAGCCACTTGGGCTTCTAACACCTCGCCCTGGAACCACTGCCGCTGCCATGCGGCATAGTCGCTGTATTGGATGGCAAGCGGCGGCAGGTTGGGTTGCCCGCCTTGGGCAAAGGCGGTGTAAGCGTGTTGCCAGTCGCGGATAAATACTCCAATGGACCAGCCGTCGCTGACACTGTGGTGCATGTTGATCAACAGCACGTACTGGTTGTCGTCCAACAGCAGCAAGTCGGCCTTGAACAGCGGCCCTATTCCCAAATCGAATGGGGCTATGGCTAGTGTATTGGCCAGACGTTGCACCTCTGTCTGTTGGTCTTCTGGGGCGAACGGTCTCAAGTCTACGACCGTCAAGGCTTCGATGCTTGCCAACGGGTGGATGGCCAGTGTTGCCTTGCCGTTGTGAGTGGGGAAGTAAGTCCTGAGGCTAGTGTGCCGATCCATTAACCACAGCAGGCTTTGTCGCAAGGCTTCGACATGCAATTGACCCGACAGGCGCAGCACAATTGGCATGTTGTAGCTTGCCGAGCTTTGGTTTTCAAGCTGGTTTAAAAACCATAAACGTTGCTGGGCAAACGACAAGACTTTTGGCGAGCCTTCGGCTTGAACTTCAATGGCAGGCAAAACCAACGTTTTGTTGGCGTTGTCGATGGCGGTGGCCAGATGGGCAAGCTCAGGGTGTTCGAATATTGCCCGTATCGGCAGCTCTGTCTGGAAGCTTTCGCGGATGCGGCTAATCAATTGGGTCGCCAGCAGAGAATGCCCGCCCAGTTCAAAGAAGTGGTCGTTGCGGCCGATGGCATCGCCTTTGAGGACATTCGCCCAACACACCGCCAGCAGTTCTTCAGTCGGGGTGTTGGGCTGGCTAAAGCCTGCGGACTGTTGCAACTCAGGCGCGGGCAGGGCTTTGCGGTCGATTTTGCCGTTGGGGGTCAAAGGCAGGCTGTCCAGAATCATGAAACTGGCGGGGATCATGTAATCGGGAAGTGTGGTTTTTAGGCTATTGCGTAGGCTGTCAATGAATAGAGGTTCATTGACGCTCGATGATTCACCCTCGGTAATGGTCAGGTAAGCGACCAGCCGTTTGTCACAGTCCGCTTCATACAGACTGACCACGGCTTCTTTGACGTGTTCAAACTGTCCCAGCACCGCCTCGATTTCGCCCAGTTCAATGCGGAAGCCGCGCAGTTTGATCTGCTGGTCGATGCGCCCCAAAAACTCCAGATTGCCGTCGGGCAGCCATCTCGCCAAGTCTCCCGTTTTGTAAATCCGCTCCGTTTTGCCGAACAGTTCGACTTGGATGAACTTT
>CAIZPP010000149.1 GCA_903934875.1 uncultured Methylococcaceae bacterium | reverse complement strand
CTGATGTTACGCAACCGTGTAGGCTGTAGCCCGGATGTTGTGGAGTGCGGCGACTCGTCGCCGCCTTTTGCGTCCAGCGGCGACGAGTCGCCGCACTCCACAAGTTGCCATCCTCTAGCGATGACTGCGTAACATCAGTTAGGAAGTTTCTTCGGCCAGCGGCAAAGGCATCGTCATACCGGCTGGGATGCCGGTATCCAGCCTCCATATATCAATGTTGTCACGCAGCCCCAAGTCCATGCCTCTGAACACCGAGCAGCGGATGAACACTTCGCGGCTGGGGGGGATTTGCTTTTGCTGGCAGAATTTTGCCACCAGCTTCGCCAAGCCTTTGATGTCCCGGCCTGTCGCGGCGGGGAACAGTTCCACCAATTCATCGAACAGTGCGGTGCCCAGCGATAGCCCAAACTGTCCGGCCATCACCTGCCAAATCTTGCGGCGGGCGCTAGCATCGGGGGGGTTGAATTTAATCAGGGCGATGCAACGGGAGACGATGGCTTCGTCGATATCATCCACCCGGTTGGTGGTGAGGAACAGTAGACCGTTAAAATATTCCAATACGCGCAGGAACACCCCGACCACGGCATTCATCGTGATATTATCTTCGCGGCGCTTGATGTACACGTCGGCCTCGTCGATCAACATCACCGCCCCCCAGCGCTGGGCGCGAGTCAGCACATCTTTTAGCGCCGTTTCCATCGCCGCCACGTTCAGCCCCAACTGCCCCGAATGAATGCGGTACAAAGGGCGCTTGATGATTTCCGAGTAGACCTCCGCCGTCAGGGTCTTACCCACGCCAGCCGGCCCCGCGCACAACACCGTGGTGCCGCCGGACTTGCCCTCTACGATGTCGTCCATCAGCATGTCCATTTCGGCGGTGAGTATGTCGATCAGATCGGTTTGCTCCGCCGGCAAAATCAGCTTCTGCTTCAAGGCCGACTGGTATTCATAAGGCTGGATATCGTCCACATGCACCCATAAATAATGGTGCAAGTCCATGTGGAACATCAACAGGTAGAAATGCACCGGCAGTTCGGTGAACAGCGCTTTCGGCATGTCGTTTTGCAAGGCCTCGACCTCGTCTTCGGCGCGGTAGCGCACACTCTTGGCGGCCCGCCGCAGATACGGGCCTAAAATATCCCCTGGCGCGTCCATGGTCAGGGTGCGTTCGTTCAAGATGCCCTCGTCGTTCACCAAACGGGCGCTGCCGCCTGCCGACGACAGCACCACCACGTCCTTGCGCGACCAATCCGTGTCGCGATGGGTGGCGGTGGGGTTCTCGGCATAAAAGCCCGTGCCCCGGCCTGAAAACTGCGCCCCATAGCGGGCGCGCCAGTCGAAATAGCGGGCGGCGGCCTCATCATAGCTTGCAATCAGTTCCGGCGTCTCCTTCAAAAAACCCTTGGCTGCGAAGATTTCTGCCACCGTCCGGTTGGCAATGTCGCTGGCATACAGGCGCATAGTCGCAACGGTCAGCTTGCCTTTGGCATTGGCCTTCAATTCTAACATCACCTTGCCGGTTTCATCGTTCCCCGGCGGGGTGAAATCCAGCCGGGTGACCACATAGGCCATAGGCTTGCCCGACACATTGGCTTGGAACAGCCAGCCGCGTATTGCCTCGGCCGCCAAATAGCGGGCGATGGCAGGCACTAGCAATTCCAAATCTTCCGACTCAAACTTGATGCCATCATCGTTCAAGGCTTTCTGTAAAGTGGCAAGCTGGGCAGCGCGGGCGCGGAAATCCGGCCCGGACTCCTCATACAGATGACGCAGAAAGCTGACCTCATCGTTAGTGAAATGGCTGAAAGCCGCCTCGGCCTTGTTGCCAAAGCGCAGTTGGTCTTTTAGCGGGGCCAGACGCGGGAACTGTCCGGCCAGAGATTCCACGATTTTGCGCTCAAGCTGTAGCTTCATAAGTTTACCGATCTGTAAGAGATAGATTTGGAATTATTAGCTGATGTTACGCGCCGTAGGCCGGAATAAGCCAGTTTAGGGGCGTTTCCGGCAATGGAATCGCCCGCGCATAGTATGCTTACTTCGCCGAAAACACCCGCTCGGGCGGGCTTATTCCGGCCTACTGTTGGCAACTTGCATGACATTAGTTATTAGCAGGACTTGTACCAATGGCGCGGGGTTTGCGCCTAAATAGATTTGCTGCCTTCTTGTATGCTTCATATATATGATATATAGAACAATATCGAATTTCTTTGCATACGGGAAAGACGTGGAGGCGGTTATTATTTCTGTCAGGCTGTGTCGGGTTATTGACAAAGTTTGTGTATGGGGTCGGTACAGCCACATTTTCCACCAAGGTTTCCTGTAGACGTGTTTATGTAACATTCAATCTATAGTCTATCCCTTCAAAACTTAAGAGGAAACATACTCGATGGCCAAAAAAACTACCCCGCCTAACGATAGCAGCAAGTCGGCACCAAAACAGCCGACTCCATCCGCCAATACTTTTACGCCCGATGCTAGCCGCAAGTCTTTCATGCCCAAAGACCTCGACAGGACAGTCATCGCACTGCCACTGCTTGAAATAATCAGCAATGAGAAGGTACAGCTTGCACAAGACCCTAAGCGCAAACCGGAACTTCACGCGGTCATCATTGATCTGAATCTCGAATACCCCGGCGGTCGGGACCAGGCCGGCCTAAAGGTGAGGGACATTATTGAGACTATTCTACAAGACCTAGGTGATAGATTGCCCAGCGAGGGAGTCAGCAAGTCTACGAGCAAACTCAGCCAGCAGTATCTTTTTGCCGAGCTTAACGGACAGGTGATCGAGACCTTGGTCCGGCTTGACCAAGAGGCTCCACGCAGGGCCATATTCCATATCTGGCCGGACTTCGAGATTCAGCCCCTCATCAACAAGTCGATCAGCACTGTCAAGGGCAATGCGGCCCATAACGCTTTCGGCGCTTTGGGCGAGGGAATCGTCTGGGCAGTGCTGGACTCAGGCATTGATGGCACACACCCGCATTTTCAGAAACATAAGAATTTTGACCTAGGCTCGGATACCGATGCGCTGAAGCACCGCGATTTTACGGTGTTGCAGGAGGCGGATGAAAAGCCCCTCGAAGACGTGTTTGGGCATGGCACTCATGTGGCGGCGATCATTGCCGGACAGATGGTCAAGGAGCAAGGCCCCATCGAAGCCGATGTGCGCTTCCGCGACGAGGCAGGAACACCCAAAGAAGCCACTATCACCATTGAACCTTCAATCGCAGGCATGGCACCGAAATGCAAGCTAGTGAGCCTGAAGATACTCGATGCGCTTGGCCAGGACCGCACAAAAGGACGGGTAAGCAACATCATTGCGGCCATTGATTATGTGCAGGAGGTCAATGGCTATGGACGCCGCATTAGAATCCAAGGCGTTAACCTGTCGGTGGGTTACGAGTTTGAGCCGCGTTGGTTCGCCTGCGGACAGAGTCCCTTATGCATTGAAGTCAACCGTTTGGTCAAGTCGGGTGTCGTCGTGGTCGTCGCGGCCGGCAACACCGGGTACGCATCGACTTTCGTGGAGGGCAGGGCAGTATCCAGCGGGATGGATTTGACTATTAACGACCCCGGCAACGCTGAATTTGCCATCACCGTAGGCTCCACGCACCGCGACATGCCGCATGTCTACGGCGTATCTTATTTTTCTTCCAAAGGGCCGACCGGCGACGGGCGCATTAAGCCCGATTTGGTCGCCCCTGGTGAAAAAATCATCTCGGCGGATTCCAGCCAGCGGCGCAAGGCCCGCGGCTTAAGCTTAGGCCCGCCGGAGGCGGGGCCGGCTGCCAATGCCGCCGCAGTTGCAAGCGCAAGCCCGGTAACACAAGCTAGCCCGGACCCTGGTGGCGCAAAATCAGCTACTCTGTACGGCAAGTATCGCGAAGACAGCGGCACCAGCATGGCCGCGCCCCATGTATCCGGTGTAATAGCCGCTTTTCTGTCGGTGCGGGGCGAATATATTGGCCGCCCTGAAGAAGTGAAGGAGCTTTTCTGCGCATCAGCCACGGATTTAAGGCGTGAGCGTTACTTTCAGGGTAGCGGCTTAGTTGACATCATGCGCGCAATTCAATCTGTTTAAACCATCAACCCGCATAAAACGAGGTGTATGCTATGGACTTCCCCAATTTTGACCTTGAATTCGACAAAGACGGCAATATCTTCCAGCCAGGGCAACTGGTCGAGGCGATTGCCGCGCTCAAGCAAGGCAATTTTACTGATGTGTTGATATTTTCACACGGCTGGAACAACGACATCCTAGATGCCCGCAAACTTTATGAAGATTTTTTCAACAACGCCGCTGAAATTCAGCGTTCCGGGGAAATCAAAGCGCTGGACCAGCGCCATTTCGCTGTCATCAAACTGTTTTGGCCATCCAAAAAGTTCACCGACGCGGAACTGATTCCCGGCGGCGGCGCTGCTAGCTTTGAGGAGTCCGCACCCGATGACAGCATTTTAAAACAGCTTGATTCACTGAAGACGGATACAGTAAGCCTTGGTGTGGAGGTGTCGAATACAGAATCAAGTGACTTGGTGGAGAAGGCCAAGTCATTGCTACCCGATTTGGAAAGCGACGAGGCTGCGCGCACCCAGTTCGTATTGTTACTGCGTTCCCTGCTCAACCCGAACGAAAGCCACCCCGATGACGGCTCGGATGAATTTTTCACAACCGACCCTGAGCTGATACTCAAGGCATTTTCCGAGCCTGTTCTGTTGCAGCCAGAAACCACAGGCGGAGGCTCTGCCCTTGCGTTGGATGGCGATGCCACAGCGTCTTTCGGGGATGTTTTTGGCGGTATCAAAGAGGGAGTACGCCGCATCCTGAACTACACCACGTATTACAAGATGAAGGAACGCGCCGGCAATGTAGGCCGAGTCGGTCTCGCACCCGTGTTGCAGCAAATCCGCGAACAATTCCCGGATATTAGGATACACCTGATTGGCCACAGCTTTGGCGGGCGTGTCGTCACGGCTGCCGCTCACGCGCTAGCCGATGCCATCAGCATTCAAACCCTGACTTTGCTCCAAGCCGCCTATTCGCACAACGGGCTGGCAGCAAAATTTGATGGCCTACATGACGGAGCGTTTCGCTCGCTATTGGAAAGAATGCCCCGGCCTGTCAGCGGACCGATTTCCATCACCTACACCCGCAACGACCAAGCGGTTGGCGTTGCCTATCCCTTAGCCTCCAGATTGTCCCAGGACCAAGCGGCGGCGCTAGGCGATGCCAACGACCCCTACGGCGGAATGGGCCGCAATGGTGCCCAGCACACACCTGAAGCCTTAGCGGATATTAGCTTAAGCGCAGCGGGAGCGATTAAAGACGGCCAGCCCTTGACTTTCGAAAATGGCAAAGTCCACAACATCGAGTCCAGCGCCTACATCTCCGAACACGGTGACGTGACCAATCGTTCGGTCGCCTACCTGACATTAACTGCTGTTGCGACTAGCTGATCCCAAAAAACTGCTGCCGGAAGTGCAAGGCTTGCCTTTCCCTGAATCCGTGCTGACATTAGCGTAAGATATTGATATAATGGGCGTATTCGTTCATTATTCATTCACCCGACCCGTATGCCAAGATTTGAACTCAAGCAATCGACGCGCCACATTACCTCCTATGCCGGCCTGATCTTGG
>CAIZPP010000148.1 GCA_903934875.1 uncultured Methylococcaceae bacterium | reverse complement strand
GTGTGAAGCATTTGGATATCTTTATGCACAGCATTTTCATCTTAAAAATATACCTGAAACAGACATTCCATTAACCCTTCAGCTTAACCGAATAAGCTGCGCTATCATACCCACTACCAAGTAACTCTTTGATGTTGAAAACGCCGTAATGCCCAACCTATTCTCCATCGCCCAGCAGGTGCTAACTTCCCTTGATGCCGAAACCAAACTAAGCCTCACGCACGAAGCCTGGCGCATGCATCAACAAGGCCTTGTGGGCTTGGAAACAGATCAATGCCCTCCCCTGCCGACCGAAGCAGTCCGCTTCCCGAAATTGCCTATCCTAGTTGACCCCCGCGACCTCCCCAAACGCAAACTGACCCGCACGGAGGGCAAAGTGGCCTTGCTCCATGCCGTGGCCCACATCGAATTCAGCGCCATCCAATTGGCATGGGACCACCTCTATCGGTTTCGGGAAATGCCCAACCAGTATTACTTTGATTGGCTGGGCGTGGCGGAGGAGGAGGCGGAACATTTTTCCATGCTGCGCGCAAGGCTAAGGGACTTTGGGGCGGACTATGGCGATTTGCCCGCCCATGCCGGACTATGGGGCATCGCTACCGACACAGCGTATGACGTATTGGCGCGCATGGCCCTAGTGCCGCGTTTCATGGAGGCTCGCGGCCTGGACGTGACACCGGGCATGATCGCCAAACTGCAACTCAGTGGCGACACTGACAGCGTCAAAATCCTCGAGCGTATATTGAGCGATGAAGTGGGGCATGTCGCACTGGGTTCGCGTTGGTTCCACTGGATTTGCAGCCAACGCGGGTTGGCACCGGAAAAGGAATATTTCGCACTGATCGACCGTCATTTGAAAGGACAGGCTAGGGGTCCGTTCAATCGTGAGCTACGCCGACTAGCCGGATTCAGCGAATCCGAATTAATACTACTTGACAAAGAACAAGGATTTGAATTCTGATAGAATAGACTTGCCTCAGATTTAAGGATTCTAGCTTTACCTCATTATGCCCAAAAAGTTATATATAGAAACATTCGGCTGCCAAATGAACGAATACGATTCCGCCAAAATGCGGGATGTGTTGCATGCGTCCCATGGCTACGAACTGACCAGCGACCCGAGCCATGCCGATGTGTTGCTGCTTAACACCTGCTCGATCCGCGAGAAAGCCCAGGAAAAAGTCTTTTCCGCACTTGGCCGCTGGCGCCCTTTAAAGGAGAAGCGCCACGACGTGGTGATAGGTGTTGGAGGCTGCGTGGCCAGCCAAGAGGGCGAGGACTTACAGAAACGCGCACCCTTCGTGGACATGGTATTTGGCCCGCAAACCCTCCATCGCCTGCCGCAATTGCTGGACCAGGCCCGTAGCGGACATGGACCGGTGATGGATATATCCTTCCCTGAAATCGAAAAATTTGACGCCCTCCCCGAACCCCGCGCCGAAGGTGTGAAAGCCTTCGTCTCAGTCATGGAAGGCTGCAGCAAATACTGCACCTTCTGCGTGGTTCCCTACACTAGGGGCGAAGAAGTCAGCCGTCCCTTGGAGGACGTGGTGGCGGAGGTCAACGCCCTTGCACGACAGGGTGTGCGCGAAGTCAATCTGCTGGGGCAAAATGTCAATGCCTATCGTGGCGAAACGAATGACGGAGATATCGCCGACTTCTCCCTGCTGCTTTATCATGTCGCAGCCATTGAAGGCATCAGCCGCATTCGCTATACCACATCCCATCCGGTGGAGTTTTCCGACAGTCTGATCGAAGCTTACGCTGAAATTCCACAGTTGGTGGACCATCTGCACCTGCCAGTGCAAAGCGGGAGCAATCGGATACTCTCCTTGATGAAGCGCGGCCACACCCGCGAAGAATATATAGAAAAAATCCACCGCCTGCGCCAAATCCGGCCCAATATTAGCCTGTCTTCAGATTTCATCATAGGCTTCCCAGGGGAAACGGACACGGATTTTGAGCACACCATGAGCCTGATTGAAACCTTGGGGTTTGACCATTCATTCAGCTTCATCTACAGCGCCCGGCCCGGAACACCCGCTGCGGAAATGCCTGACGACGTGGGCATAGAGCACAAGCGTGAGCGCCTCTCAATCTTGCAAAACCGGATCGCAGCGATGGCTGCCGGGATTTCACGCACGATGGTCAACACCGTGCAGCGGGTTCTAGTGGAGGGTGTCTCGAAAAAGGACTACGCACAAATGAGCGGACGGACGGAGAATAATCGGGTGGTCAATTTTACTGGGCACCCCAAGTTAGTAGGGCAATTTGTCGATGTGTTGATTACCGAAGCCCTACCCAATTCCCTGCGTGGACGGTTGGCAGACGAGTCTGTCAACGATGCCCAATTTTCCCGTTCACCCAAAGCCATATCCGCCTAACTTGCCAAGCCATCCCAACAACCTGCAATTCACGCTGCAGCCGGACGACAATGAAAGGCTTGCCAGCCTATGCGGCCAGTTCGATGAGAATTTGCGCCACATAGAGCGTCGGCTAGGTGTGGAAATAGCCAATCGCGGCAACCACTTCCAAATCATTGGTTCGGCCAAACCAGCGCGTGCAGCCTCGCTTATCATCCATGCCCTATTCGATGCCGCAGCAAATGAAATCATCAGCCCTGAGCGTGTCCATTTGACCTTGCAAGACTCCAATTTGGAATCTCTGCTGGCACCGGCAGAGGTAGCGGAGGAAGAATCGACCCTGATCCGCATTAAGCGTAGCATCATCAAGGCTCGCGGATTCAATCAACAGAAATATCTGAAAAACATTCAACAATGTGACATCAACTTCGGCGTGGGCCCGGCAGGCACAGGCAAGACCTATTTGGCTGTCGCCTGCGCAGTGGCCGCCTTGGAGAAAGAGGAAGTGCGGCGGCTGATCCTTGCGCGGCCGGCCGTGGAAGCAGGCGAGAAGTTAGGCTTCCTGCCCGGCGACATGGCACAGAAGGTCGATCCTTATTTGCGTCCACTTTATGACGCGCTTTATGAAATGCTTGGCTTCGAACGGGTTGCCAAACTGATGGAGCGCAACATCATTGAAGTTGCGCCTTTGGCTTTCATGCGCGGACGGACGCTGAACGATTCTTTTATCATCCTTGACGAAGCTCAGAATACCACCGTCGAACAAATCAAAATGTTTCTGACCCGTGTCGGCTTTGGCTCCAAAGCTGTGATTACCGGCGACATCACCCAAGTGGATTTACCGCGCAATAAGGAATCCGGCCTGCGCCAAGTAATTGAGGTTTTACGAGCGGTAGAAGGGATTAGCTTCACCTTCTTTACTGCCCAAGATGTCGTGCGTCACCCATTGGTGCAACGCATTGTTTCCGCCTACGAGGCTTACGAGCAGGCGCATGATTTACGTTGAATTGCAAAACGCCAGCACATCCTCCGCCCTGCCTTCCGAACAACAATTTTCGCATTGGGCGATAGCCGCGACACATAGGGAAAATGCGGAAATTGTCATTCGCGTGGTCGACGAAGAAGAAAGCGCCGATTTGAATGGACAGTTTCGCGGCAAGACAGGGCCTACCAATGTCTTGAGCTTTCCTTTCCTAGCACCCCCCGGCATCGCCACTGATATTTTAGGCGACCTCTTAATCTGTGCCCCGGTTGTCGAGCGGGAGGCAAGTGAGCAAGGCAAAAGCTTGCAAGCCCACTGGGCGCATATGGTGGTACATGGTGTTTTACATTTACAAGGTTACGATCACGTTGATGAAAATGAGGCTGTCATAATGGAGTCTGAAGAAATTGCCATATTGAACGAATTGGGTTTCCCCAACCCTTACCAAGAGACGGATTCATGAGTGATGACCACCCCGGAGAGCACCGTAGTTGGCTGGAGCGGCTTGGGCTGTTTCTGACTGGAGAGCCTGAAGACCGCGAAGATCTGCTGGTTTTCCTGCGTGATGCGCAGAAGCGGCATGTCATCGACCCGGAGGCACTATCCATGATTGAAGGTGTCATGCAGTTCTCGGAACTGCGTGTGCGCGACATCATGATACCCCGGGTACAGATGGTCGTGGTTCCCCAAGACGCGGAACTGGAAACCATCTTTCCCTTGGTCATCGAATCCGCCCATTCCCGTTATCCGGTCATAGGCGAGGACAGGACCGAGGTAGTGGGCATCCTGCTGGTGAAGGACCTGCTCGGCCATAGCATGAAAAACCGGGCATTGCTGGTCAAGGATATCATGCGCCGCGCCCAGTTCGTGCCCGAGAGCAAACGCCTGAACGTGTTATTGAGAGAATTTCGCGCCACCCGAAGCCATATGGCCATTGTGGTTGACGAATACGGTGCGGCGGCGGGGCTGGTAACCATTGAAGATGTGCTGGAACAGATCGTGGGCGATATAGAGGACGAGCACGACTTCGGCGATGAAGAATACATTTTCCGCAAAAGCGCCCAAGAATTTACCCTCAAGGCGTTGACACCTATCGACGAATTCAATGAATATTTTAATTCTGACCTCAGCGACGAAGAATTCGACACGGTGGGTGGGCTAATTGTCCACAAATTGGGCCATCTGCCCAGCCGGGGCGAAAAAGTGGACTTTGGCAGCTTCCGGTTCGTGGTGTTGCACGCGGACAACCGGCGGGTACACTTGCTGAAACTAGTGATTCTTCCTGAACATAACGCCGGTGATGATTATGCGGGAGATTAGTCACAGCGTTTTCAATATCAAATACAGCGTTTTTAACATCAAAGAGTTACCTGATAGCTAGTGGGTGGTGCTGGATATACGTTTAAATGGAAGGGATACTGAATATCCTTTTTAGTTTTATGTTAACGATGAAAACGCTGTATAAGTGTAACCGTTCACCCCCCCCTGGGAGCGCGGGCATCCTGCCCGCAGGAATGGCGGTCAAGATGACCGCGTTCCCAGGAAAAGAAAAGGGGGGCTGAACGGTTACGTATAAGTTGGCTGCGCTTTGGTCATTTTCCGCTCACATGTCCACATATGCCCCTTTACCTAGACGTTAGAATTGCCACCGGGATACAACAATAAGAATTGTCAGCATGGATTTCACACCATTACTAAAACAAGTACTTTTACTTTGGTATTTTATACCAATTCTATTATTCCTTGGTATATTAAAATCCCCTTGGTTTAAAGGATTGGCTGGCGAAGCGATGGTGAATCTTGCCATCTGGCTATTTCTCAATAAACAAGAGTACTACCCAATAAGGAATGTGACACTACCAACGGAGGATGGAACCACGCAGATTGATCATATTATTGTTTCAAAATATGGTCTGTTTGTAGTTGAAACGAAGAATATGAAGGGATGGATTTTTGGCAATCCCAGCCAGCCTACATGGACTCAAAAAATATTCAAACAC
The DNA here is from genome assembly GCA_903934875.1 of uncultured Methylococcaceae bacterium. Taxonomy (GTDB): domain Bacteria; phylum Pseudomonadota; class Gammaproteobacteria; order Methylococcales; family Methylococcaceae; genus Methylumidiphilus. The sequence goes on along the minus strand of CAIZPP010000148.1, from coordinate 12,661 downwards.
AGCAGTAAATTCCAAAACCCTTTACGCCAGAACTACAAGCACACAAAAACTTTAGAGTCCTCACTTGGTTTAAACGACAGCCAAATACATTCTGTTATTGTCTTCGTGGGTGATTGTACGTTTAAGACAGAGATGCCTGATAATGTAACCTACATTGGAGGTTTTATCAGGTTCGTCAAATCAAAGCGTGATATTGTGTTTTCTCAGGCTGTAGTAGAAAAGATTATTGCTATAATTGAATCCAACAGGTTTTCAACTTCGTTGAAGACACATTTCAATCATGTCAAACATGTGAAGTCTATTGTCAATGATAAACAAACGCGCAAATCATGCCCACTTTGTGGACAGCCTATGATTTTGAGAGAGTCCAAAAAAGCTAATAATGCAGGCCAGAAGTTTTGGGGGTGTTCAAAGTATCCTCAATGTAGGGGGTCTCTTAGTGCAACATAACAACCCGAATATTCAAGCGTTTAATCCAATATCCCTAACCACCCCACAAGGCATTGCTCTTAACGTTGCGTCGTTGCGCCGTTGCGTGAGACTTTCTTTTTGCTTCCTTGCCGTATCGCTTGGCTATGCACTTAGACACCGATTTTTTACTCACGCAACGACGCAACAACGCAACGTGAGAGGTAGTTATGGGGATTATGCGTATATATTAGCTCCTGAGGTAGTCGCCTAATGCGCCGACTAATCCCTTATCTTCTTGCCTTGCTCGGCGGTTTATTGCTGCCCCTGGCCTTTTCCCCTTTCGACTGGTCTTGGCTGTCCGCCATCTGCCTTGTTCTATTGTTTGCCTCCTGGCTGAACGCCACGCCGTTGCAGGCCCTGTTACGCGGCTATTTATTCGGCATGGCACAATTCGGAGTAGGCATATCCTGGGTTTATAACAGCATGCATGACTATGGCGGGGCCAATGCTTGGGAGGCCGGCGGGCTGACCACGTTGTTTGTGCTGATTCTGTCGTGTTATCCCGCATTGGCCGGCTGGCTGGCGATACGTCTGTTCGGGGACGGAGGAAAACATTGTAAACTGCTACTGGCTTTCCCCGCGTTCTGGGTGATATTTGAATGGCTTAGGGGCTGGTTCATCGCCGATTTTCCCTGGCTGCAAGTCGGGTCCAGCCAAGTGGACACACCATTGGGCCAAGGGCTAGCCCCCTTGTTCGGCGTTCATGGCGTAAGCCTGACGGTCGCTTTGCTGGCCGGACTGAGCCTATCGGTACTCGACCGCAGCGACTGGCGTAGGCGCGTCGCGATGATGGGCATAGGCATGATCATCGTCGCTTGTGCCTGGTTAGGCCGCATACACTGGACGCAACCGGCCGGCCGGCCGTTCAAAGCCGCCTTGCTGCAAGGCAACATCCCGCAAAACCAGAAATGGCAGCCTGAATTCCAGCGCGCCACCTTGGACCTTTACGCTGGCTTGACTCGCCAACACTGGGATGCACGGCTGGTCGTCTGGCCTGAAACCGCCATTCCTGCCTATTATCACCAAGTCAAAGACACCTGGCTTGCCGACTTTCGGCAAGAAGCCGCACCACATAACACCGACTTGATCATCGGAATACCCTGGTACGACATGGGCACAGGACGTTACTACAATGCCATGGTCAGCGTGACGGAAAAACCAGGCAAGTATTTCAAACGCCATTTGGTGCCATTCGGCGAATACCTACCCTTTCGGCATGTGTTCGGATGGGTGCTGAATATTTTGGAAATCCCCCTGTCTGATTTTGCCCGTGGCGAGAATGGCCAAGAGCCGATACAGGCGGCAGGTTACCCGATAGCGGCCTCCATTTGCTACGAAGATGTTTTCGGCGATGAGGCCCGCGATGCCCTGCCGCAAGCCGCCTATTTAGTCAACGTCACCAATGACTCTTGGTTCGGCGACTCCATGGCACCCCATCAGCATGTCCAGATGGCCCGGATGCGGGCTTTGGAAAGCGGGCGTTATTTGCTGCGCGCCACCAACACCGGTGTCACTGCCGCCATCGGCCCTAGAGGCCAGTTCCTCGCCCAAGCCCCCCTCTTCCAGCAGGCCGTGATCGTTGCCGAAATCACACCGATGGCAGGCTCCACGCCTTATATCCGCTTCGGTGATTGGTTGGTGATTGGGGGGTTGGTGGGGGGGTTGGGGTTTGTTAAAATGCAGCGGTTTCGACATCAATACAGCGTTTTCAACATCAAATAAATAATTGATGTCTCTTGTGCATTCAAAGGGGTTTGATTATTAATAGCTTGCTCGGATGTATGTCATTATTTTAATTTTTATTAAATATGAAAACGCTGTACAAGAGACCTTGGAAATTGCCCGTGATGTCGCCCGAAAATCATTGGAAGCCCAACTACCGTAGGATGCGTTGCGCTGCCATTAAGTTAAGCCGTTCGTGGTGAGCTTGTCGAACCATGAACAGCTTAACGATCAATGTTGTAGGATTTTCTGTTCACCCTTCGACAAGCTCAGGGCGAACGGAAAATCCTTAACTTAGTTGGGCTACCGGTAGACTATGTGATTTGAACAAGACTGTTGTTGGCCTTGAAAAAAGCATAGTGTGTTTTCTTGCACCACCCCGCAAGGTTTACTGATTTTGTCGTTTATCGTTTATTTATCGTTCCCACTCTCCGCGCTCGTCGTTATAGACAAGTATTGGAACCCGTCATTTCGGCATGGATGCCGAAATCCAGGCCACGGACGGTAACTACTCAGATGCACAAGTGTTTGGTTCAACAGACTTATCGACCCATGATTTTATATCCCTAGTTACAGGGACACCTGTCTTAGCTCTGTGTTGCCATCCTTGGACGCTGGATTTCGGCATCCATGCCGAAATGACGGCATTTCTGGCTTGGCTGAGCTTGTGTATAACGATGAACGCGGAGCGTGGGAACGGTTTCATTTTTATTAACTGATGTTACGCAACCGTGTAGGCTGTAGCCCGGATGTTGTGGAGTGCGGCGACTCGTCGCCGCTGGACGCAAAAGGCGGCGACGAGTCGCCGCACTCCACAAGTTGCCATCCTCTAGCGATGACTACGTAACATCAGGTATTAATACATATTTGAGCAATCCTGTGCAACCCTACCCCCAACGTACCATTGATGTTGCCCTGCAATTAGAACCAGCAGGGCGGTGCGGTTTGATGGGCACGGGAATATTATTATTTTTCTTTGGTTAAGATAAAAACGCGTAGGAGCCATCCGTGGAATTAATAGTCAACTTACATATTGAACATCTTCCGGAAGGTGTGTACCTTGCAACCAGTGATGATATTCAAGGATTAATCGCACAGGGCCGCACCCTGCAAGAAACTTTGGAAATTGCCCGCGATGTTGCCCGGAAATTATTGGAAGCCCAAGCCGAACGGCAAGCCTATATCGTATCCAATGTTTTTCTAAAGACATAAGCCAAAAATCCTATGCAACCCGATCCACAACGTATTATTGATGATGCCCTGCAATTAGAACCAGCCGCACGGGCTTTAATTGCTGAAACTTTACTTGAAACTTTAGATTTTGAGGAAGATTTCCCTATCTCACAGGAATGGATGGATGAAATACACAGGCGTTGTGCCGCAATCGACAACGGAACCGACAAACTAGTCGATCATGATACAGTGATACAGCGGCTAAGGGGCAAATACGCCTGATGATCTTACTTTGGAATGAGGAGGCTTTACGAGAAGCAGATGCCGCTGCTGCGTTTTATCAAGATAAACAATCTGGCTTGGGAAAAAGATTCCTCGAAAATTTAGAAGATGTGGCATCACGAATAGCCCGTAGCCCTTACCTCTATCGTAAAATAGAGGATAGTATACGGAAATGCAAGCTACCCCATTTTCCCTATGCTGTGATTTATCGTATTCAACAAGATACAATTGAAATTATAGCGGTGATGCATTTGCGGCAAGCCCCAGGATACTGGAGATTTAGAGCTTAAGTTATCCTTATACAGCGTTTTCAACATCAAAGAGTTACTTGATAGCCGGAACGACGGCGTTCTGGGTTTTTCTGGAGCATCTTCCTAATCTGGATAGCCTATGTGTTAATACATCGCAAGGAGTCCCGGTTTGTATTTATGTACAGCATTTTTATCTTAACAAATGATAATAATAAAGGATGCTCAATTAAACCATCTTGTGTGTATGTGCCTTGGAAAATGATATAACCTAAAAGTAACTCTTTGATATTCAAAATGCTGTAAATTGTGAAAAAAAGCGACTTCTACTACGACCTCCCACAAAAACTAATCGCCCAAACCCCGTTGCCTGAACGTTCCGCCAGCCGAATGCTGACATTTGACGGGGACAGCGGCGCGGTGAATGATTTGCGGTTCGCCGACCTTCCCAAATTGCTGCAACCCGGCGACCTGCTGGTGTTCAATGATACTCGGGTGATCCCGGCCCGGCTGTTCGGCCACAAGGCCAGCGGCGGAAAAATCGAACTATTAATCGAGCGGATCATAGACAAACGCAATGCCCTAGCCCACATCCGCGCCAGCAAATCGCCATTAGCAGGGACGGAATTGCTGATTCAGGGTGGCCATAGCCTGTTTGTCACAGGAAGAGAGGATAATTTGTTCAAGGTGGAATCGTTAAACTTGGACATAGCTGACATCCTCACCGCTGTCGGCCATACCCCTCTGCCGCCTTATATTACCCACACGGACGGCGCTTTGGACCGTGAGCGTTACCAGACGGTATTTGCCCGCAATGCCGGCGCAGTGGCGGCACCGACAGCCGGGCTACACTTCGACGCAACGATGCTGGAGCGACTGGAAGCAACGGGGGTGGATAAGGCTTATCTGACCCTACATGTGGGTAGCGGCACTTTCCAGCCCCTGCGGGTGGAGAATCTCGACGAGCATCGTATGCACGCGGAATTTTGCGAGGTGGGAGAGGCTGCTGTAGACAAAATCCACGCGACCCGGTCCAACGGGGGCCGAGTGGTGGCAGTCGGCACCACTGTCGCCAGAACACTGGAAAGCGCGTCATTGTCCGGTGAACTGCGCCCTTTCCGGGGGGAGACCCGCCTGTTCATCCGGCCGGGCTTTCAGTTCCAGTGCGTGGATGCGATGCTAACCAATTTCCATTTGCCCGAATCCACCCTATTAACCCTAGTCTGCGCCTTCGCTGGTTACGAGCACACGATGGCGGCCTACTCCCACGCGGTCAAACAAGAATACCGCTTTTTCAGCTATGGCGACGCGATGTTTGTCACCCAAAAACCAATATGCACAACGAAAACCTGAGCACTGCCAAGCTACAGCAACCCACAGCCTCCGCTGTCCTCAGGCAATTCAGCCCGAAACGTGTGTTGCCGCCCGTGTTACTTGGGCTGTGCTTTATTTTTTTCACCGTGTTTCACGAATTGACAAAAAATGGGCAAACCGTAACTGACTTGTTCAGCCGCATGAATTGGACTTCGTCCACCCTGCTTTGGCTATTGCTGGGTCTGCTGATGATGATGCTGCGCGAATCCGGCTATATTTGGCAGTTGCGCATCCTCACTGACGGCAAAATCGGCTGGTGGGGCTGTTTTGAGGTCATCATGTTATGGAATTTTTTCGCGGCCGTTTCGCCTTCAATGGTGGGCGGTGCCGCAGTGGCTGTGTTCATGCTTAACAAGGAGCGGATCAGTTTAGGACGCAGCACAGCCATTGTTTTCACGGTTCTGTTTTTTGACCAGGCCTTTTACATTAGCATACCCCTGTTAGTGAGTATGATAATCCCGCAACGGGAGATTTTTGCTCCATTGGACCTCATCCCGTCAAATGTGCTGGGGACTAGCGTTTACAGCGCGTTCTGGACTGCCTGGAGCGCAATCGCGGTTTATGTGGCGTTTCTAGTCGGCGCACTTTTCGTTGCCCCCAGTGTAATCAATTGGTGGCTGACCAAGCTACTGATGTTAAGACTCATGCACCGCTGGCGAGCCGCAGGTCTGCACATGGCCAACGAGTTAATGGTCGCTTCCCGCGACTTGCGCAACCGTTCGCCTAGCTGGTGGCTAAAGGCATGGGTGGCAACCACGGTAGCTTGGTGTGGGCGATATCTAGTGTTAAATTGCGTGTTACTGGCATTTGCAAACTACCCTATGGGTCTGTCTGAGCACATTTTGGCAGTAGGCAGGCAGGCAGTGCTACTGCTTATCATGACCGTATCACCCACGCCCGGTAGCACTGGAGTTGCCGAGATAGGATTCTCATGGCTGTTTATGGACATGGTTCCGGCAGGACTGACTTTAAGCCTTGCCATCATCTGGCGTCTGCTTTCTTATTATCCCCATCTTATACTGGGCATTCCTATCATGACCCATTGGATTAAACGCACCTATGGACGTGATATTAGACAAACTTAATGTACGGCGTTTTTAATGTCAATTGATTACTTTGTTAAGGTCGTAGGAGCGGGCCAAGCCCGCGATTGATTGGGCTGATTCTGCATAGTGGATTATTTATCGAAAAGCCTCGGAATAGGACATAAGTTCATCAGTTTCAGCCTCGCTCGCGCTGACTTCTTGTTTAGCCAAATTAAAATACAATTCCGCCAGTGCATTCGTTGCTATGGGTTCTAGGAAGGCTGCCTTAAGACTCCATGCGAAAATCAGGGCGAACACCGTCCGCCATACCCCGACATCCACGGGCAGCAATGACACGGCGCTGTCCACCGGATAGCGCATCGCCAGATAAGCGAAGAGCAGGCCCAGATACTCGAATGCCAGTAGGTATAAGCGGTTTTTCGACAATAAATCGAAATGCCTAAGTTGCAACACCAGCCCCGTGCGCGCCGCCTGCCACGGAGTGGCCTCCTTGGCGACAAAACTTAAGGCCAATAGCGCTTGGTCGCCAGTTTGCGCGAATCTCCCTGCCAATTCGCCGAAAATATTAGCCAGATTTTTGTTGGCAATTCGACTCAGATAGGGACAATGCTTGGCGGGCAATGCATACAGAACCTGCTGGACCGCCTCACTGAGTTCAAGGTAATCAGCTACCTGCGGAAACCGTTGAGAGGCTCTCTGTTTCGCCAGTTCGATCAACTGCTTACCCTGGGGCAGCTTGCCACCACCGACCAGTTCCGCCAGCAAGGCCAAATGACCGGCCTTGATGTTAAAAAACAATCTGGCCCGGTAGCGATACAGCAAAAACGCCAAGGCACACATCCCGACAACCGCGCCAGAATTTGCCATGCCACCCGGCTTGGCGGAAAAAGAGGCAAATGCAATCAAAGTGCCCGCACCGGCCAAGGCAGCAAACAAAAAGGCAAAAGCAAGCCCCAAGCAAACTACCAGCCGATAGAGCATGAATGGCATGGTCGCCTCTACCGTGCGGGTGGCTGCTAATAAGTTAAAATTCCACATGGCCGCTATTTTGTCTTCGGGGTGGACACCTTGCCACCGTTGGGGAAGCAAGCTGCGACGGCTTCCTCATTCACCGCCTTCAACCTGTCGCGCAGCACTTTCGATTGTGGCGGGTCGCGGAATACGCCTCCGCGCTCGCCGGCCAAATTCTTGTTGGTTTCAAAAGTCTGCGCCTGCATGAACTCCTCGTGCGACATCTTTGCCGCAATTTTGTCCACCGCGCAAACACAATGGTAGAGGTTGTCATAGTTTTTTCCGCCCTTCTCCTGCATGCAACTCAACACATATTCAACCCTGGTCAAGGTTGGAAAATCGTTGGCGGGAGCGGCTGGTGGGGTGGCGGATACTGGCGCGGTCGGGGCTACGGCCTGTTGTTTTGGGCTGGGAGCGCAAGCGGCTAGGAGTGAGGAGGCTAAGATCAACAATGCGATGGGGTTCAATTTCATGGTTTTGGGCTAATTTAGTTTCTAAGGCTAATTCTCGGCAGCAAAATCAACAATTTTTTTCAATTTTCCATTCAATTCCCGAAAAAAAGCGTTGAGCTTTTCGTCCGGCCCATCGGTGGGAAGCAGATGGGTGGTAATGATTACCTTACCGTGTTCCGACCGCAGCGCGATATTGCAAGGCATATAGGACACGGCAGCGGGCGACATTTCCAACATTTGCCGGGCTAGCGTCAAATTGCAAAATTGGATGGTATCGTAGTCAGGAAAGGACAGATTATCACGCTGCCGGATCACGCTGCCTATGTGATTATGCCCGGTAATGCGAAAATTGTTCTCGGTGATCGCCAACTCCAGTTCAGCCAGCACGTCATCGTAAGGCTTGAGGGTCTCCGCCTGATACCAAGGCTCAGGCTCCCCGCCAGTCGGCTGTTGGGCGCAAGAGACCAGCAAAACTATTAATAATGCGAAAATAAACTTGCCAAGTTCGGGCATTATACGGCGTTTTCAACATCGAACAGCGTTTTCAACATCAAATAGTTACTTGATAGTTGGTATGTAAGCGCAGGTTATTCGGTTAACCTGAAGGGTTAACTAAATATCCTTTATTAAGTATATTTTATAGATGAAAACGCTGTACAAAAAGATTTTTCCATGCTTCACATACCTTTTTCATAAATGTATGCCAACTAAACCATTTGAAAAATAGAGTCCGAAGTGTAAGCGTTCACCTCCCCTAGAGCGCGGGCTTCTCGCCCACTGTAATGGTGGCCAAGATGGCCTCGCTCACATCAAAAGGCAGGGGGTGAAGAACGCTTACCCCGAAGGCATATTTGCTATTTATTATCCTCTTCCACCGCTTTCATACTCAGGCGTACCCGGCCTTGGCGGTCAATTTCCAGTACCTTGACTAGGACTATATCGCCCTCAGACAGTTTATCACTGACCTTTTCCACATGTTCGTCAGAAATTTGGGAAATGTGGACTAGGCCATCCTTGCCCGGCAACACGGTGACAAAGGCACCAAAATCCATCAACCGTACAACCTTCCCCTCATAGACTTTGCCTACCTCGACCTCCGCCGTTATGGCTTCAATGCGACGCCGCGCTTCGGCTCCCGCCTGCCGGTCCACTGAGGCAACCTTCACCAAGCCATCATCGGTGATATCAATGCTCGCGCCAGTTTCTTCGGTAATCGCACGTATCGTCGCCCCGCCCTTGCCAATCACTTCACGAATCTTGCTAGGATCGATGGTGAAGCTGATGATACGGGGCGCGTAATCGGACATTTCGTTACGCGGAGCAGATAGCGCCTCCGCCATCTTGGCAAGAATATGCAAACGGCCTTCTTTTGCTTGTTCCAGTGCCACACGCATGATTTCAGGGGTGATGCCGTCAATCTTAATGTCCATCTGCAAAGCGGTCACACCATCCTGGCTTCCAGCAACTTTGAAATCCATGTCACCGAGGTGGTCTTCGTCGCCCATGATATCGGAAAGAATTGCATACTGATCGCCTTCCTTGATCAAACCCATGGCAATACCTGCCACCGGGGTCTTGGTGGGAACCCCTGCATCCATCAAAGCCAAACTAGCACCGCAGACTGAAGCCATCGAACTGGAGCCGTTGGATTCCGTGATTTCGGATACCACCCGCACCACATAGGGAAATGCTTCCTGAGTGGGCATAACCGCTTGCACACCCCGCTTGGCCAAGCGGCCATGACCGATTTCACGCCGCTTGGGCGAGCCTATCTGACCAACCTCACCGACGCTATAGGGGGGGAAGTTATAGTGCAACATGAAGGAATCTTTGTATTCGCCATCAATGGCATCAATCAACTGCGCATCACGGCCAGTACCCAGCGTGGCGACAACTAAAGCCTGGGTTTCGCCGCGAGTGAACAATGCGGAACCATGGGTACGCGGCAATACACCCGTGCGTATGCTAATGGGGCGCACAGTCCGCATATCGCGACCGTCAATCCGTCTGCCATCGCTGAGGATGTTGTTGCGCACTGTTTCATATTCTAGGGATTCCAGCGCATTGCGGACATTTTTTTCAAGGAATTGCCCTTCTGCGGTCAGTTCTGCCACAACTCTGCTGCGGATATCTTTTAGCGTCTGCTGCCGGTCCAATTTCTCGGCTATGCGATAAGCTTGGGCAATAGGTTCCCGACCGGCACCTGCGACGGCCTGCCGCAAAGCTTCGTCCCGTTCGGGGGCGGTCCAGTTCCAAGTGTTCACCCCAGCTTCCTGCACTAGCGCTTGAATTGCCTTGATTGCGGTCTGCAATTGCTCGTGCCCGAAAAGCACCGCGCCGAGCATCACATCTTCCGACAATATGTGCGCTTCCGACTCGACCATCAACACAGCCTTCTCGGTACCGGCGACCACGAGATCCAACGCCGAGTCGACTATTTGGCTCTTCGTTGGGTTAAGCAAATACTTGCCATTGTGATAACCCACCCTAGCGGCTGCAATCGGACCCAAAAAGGGCATGCCGGACAGGCTAAGAGCCGCCGATGCACCGATGATGGAGGCTATATCGGGATCGACTTCCGGGTTGAGGGACAGGACGGTCGCAACAATTTGTACTTCGTTAGTGAATCCTTCCGGGAACAACGGACGGATGGGGCGGTCGATCAAACGTGAGGTCAGCGTTTCCTTTTCACTAGGACGACCTTCACGCTTGAAAAAACCTCCGGGTATCCTACCCGCCGCATAAGTTTTCTCCTGATAGTTGACGGTGAGCGGGAAAAAATCCCCCTCCCTAGTAGATTCCCTGACGCCAACCACAGTAACAAGGACTACAGTGCCGTCCATCTCCACCATGACGGCAGCATCCGCTTGACGCGCTATTTCGCCGGTTTCTAGAGTGACAAGATGGTCGCCATAGCTAAATTCTTTGCGAATCGGATTCACTATTTTTTCCTTTTTCTACAAGCCGGATACGAGGAGGGATGACGTGATTATTTACGCAAACCGAGGCGTTCGATCAGGGTGCGGTAGCGTTCGACATCCTCGCGTTTGAGGTAGTCTAGCAATTTGCGGCGTTGATTAACCAAACGCAGCAAACCTTGGCGTGAATGGTGGTCCTTCTTATGCAAAGCAAAATGCGGAGACAGGTGGTTGATGCGGGCGGTGATCAAGGCAACCTGTACTTCAGGGGAACCCGTGTCTCCCGGCGCACGCTGGTAATCCCGCAAGACGGCCTGTTTTTCCACAGTGGTATAGGGCATTTCTTAACTCCAGAATAATCGGTCTATAAAAACAGTGTATTGTAACGGTTTCGACGAGTTGGAAACAAGGTGAATTCGCCTCTCAAAGCTATATTAATTGTTTAGCACGGTGTTGGTCGCTAGTTGTCGGCTCCTTTACCAGACGCTTTGGAGCAATCATACCCTCATCCGTGACCTCCCCGACCCCCAAAAACTCTCCCTCATGGTTGAAAAGCCTCAACAATCCTAAAGCGGTAAGGTTTGGCGCAAACACCGCCTGCCCCCTGCGCAGAAAAAATGCCAATTCGGCTGAAAGTGTGAACAGCGGCAACTCATCAGCAATAGCGGACAAGGGCAACAATTTAGACAGGCGATCCTCATCAGAAAGCGTGTCAAGCCAGTCCAGGGTCACCGCGTGGCCCAATTCTAAAGTCCCCACAGCCAGACGCCGCAGTTGCTCCACATGCCCGCCACAACCCAGAAACGCACCGATATCTTCGGCCAAACTGCGTATATAGGTTCCCTTGGAACAATGGACTTCAAGGTCGAGGAAATCCGTGCCAAATTCCAACAAGCGTAATTCATAGATGTTGATCCTGCGCGCTTCGCGCACCACCTCCAAACCCTTGCGGGCGAGGTCATAAAGTCTTTGTCCGCCCTGTTTAAGAGCGGAGTACATCGGAGGAACTTGGTCAATTTCGCCCCGGAAGGGCTGTAAAACCTGCTCAACCATGCCGCCATCCAAAACAGGAACTGGCTTTTCCTCCACTATTTCGCCCTCGATATCGGCTGTCGTGGTGGTACGGCCTAGGCGCACACGGACGAAATAACGCTTGTCGGTGTTCAACAGAAAGCCAGACAGCTTGGTCGCCTCGCCTAGGCAGATAGGCAGCAGGCCGGTGGCGATAGGGTCAAGGCTGCCCGTGTGGCCAACTTTGTTGGCTTGGAACAAACGCTTGACCCTTTGCACCGCGACGTTTGAAGAAATGCCAGCGCTTTTGTCCAATAGCAACATGCCATCGATATCCCTGCCCTTGTTGCGTCGGCTCACTGGGCTTCTTCCTGCTCACCCTCATCTCCGTCCGTTGCTTGGGACACCTTGATACTGCCTAGCAACTCCTCCATCCTCATCCCGCGCTCAATGGAATCGTCATGGATAAACCGCAAATCTGGCATCACCCTCAGACGGATGCGCCCGCTCAGCGCACGCCTCAATTTGGGCGCGTGTTGGTTGAGGGCTTTCACGCACTTTTGCGGCGTTTCGGCAGCCCCTAGGAAACTGACATAGGCTTTAATCAAAGACATGTCGCGGGTAACCTCCACATCGCTTAAGGTCACCAAACCCAGTTGTGGGTTCTTAAATTCGGTCCGCAACAATTCGGCCAACTCGCGCTGGAACTGCGCCGCTACGCGGTCACTTCGGAAAAATTCTCTAGGCATTATTGAATGGCTTCTTCTATCGGATAGTGTGGATATTGGATGGCTAGGTGAGTGGTGACTTAGAAACTGATGTTACGCAGTCATCGCTAGAGGATGGCAACTTGTGGAGTGCGGCGACTCGTCGCCGCTGGACGCAAAAGGCGGCGACGAGTCGCCGCACTCCACAACATCCGGGCTACAGCCTACACGGTTGCGTAACATCAG
>CAIZPP010000147.1 GCA_903934875.1 uncultured Methylococcaceae bacterium | reverse complement strand
GCGGGAGGATTAGCGCTTATGGTAAACAATTCTGCCGCCTTGTCTAGCCTCTGCTAGGCAGAGGTGCATGGTGGGGGGGTAAATGGTTACGGCCCGGACATTGGCTATGACGACAACGGCGATATCGGTGCCGATGAGTTTATTGGCATTAGCCAGCCCGACGAATGAAGCAGTCGGAGGGGCATAAATACCCTCCAGAACAGCCATTGCATATTCGCTTTCCCGTTATAAATTAAACATGAAGGCACGTTCCATTCTGGCTTGCCTATACACGTTAACTGGCCGGTTCCGCGAACCGGTTATTGTCAAGCATGTTTTCCCGCTGCGGCGGGTGGAGTAAACGGTATGTTAAACAAAGTGCAATTGATCGGTCGTTTGGGCAAGGACGTGGAAATGCGGTATGCGCAGGACGGGACGGCAATAGCCAATCTCTCGCTGGCGACAAGTGAATACTACAAGGACAAGGCAACCGGCGAAAGAAAAGACCGGACCGAATGGCATCGCGTGGTCCTGTTCGGAAGGACAGCCGAAATCGCTGGCGAATACCTTAAAAAGGGGGCTTTGGCCTATGTCGAAGGCGGTCTTCGGACAAGGAAATGGGAAAAGGATGGCGTGGACCATTACACCACGGAAATCGTCGGAAACGAGCTTAAAATGCTGGACCGCCCGCCGAATGCTGGCAATGGCCAGCAGCAAAACCAAGCCCATGCCAACGGAAACGACGGCAACACTGGCAATGCCCGTTCTAATGGCACTCATGGCCATTCCAATGGCAAGGCTGGCCCTGCGAATGGTTCCGCCAATAAAAGCAGCACCGCCAACCGGGCGAGCAGCCAGCGTAATAACGGTGGCATAGCCCAGAACAGGGCGGCAACCACCCGCAGTGCGCCGGAGGATTGGGGCGACGGTTTCGACCAAGAGCTTGATGTTCCATTTTAGAGAGTGCATTTAGCAACACTGCAACCAAAACCCGGCAAGCCATGGATGGCAACCCATTCAATCCATTGAGTTCAAACCGCGCAAGTTGATCGTCAACAGGCCGCATGACACTGTTCGTGAACCATTCCCGGCACACTTGGAAGGAAAAAAAGATATCCCCAACGGCCTTGGCAACTGCTATAGTTTTCGGCCACGCACATTTTTTGACCGAATGACAGGGGATTGAACATGTCCGCAATCGCGTTGCCGGACGACCCGGCAGGTTTCTTCCAAGACGGCTGGCCGGTCTATCGGAAAATCGTCGATAACAACTACATGTTCCACCGGGAAATTTACGGCGACATATCCCGCTTCATTGAGGAGCACTTCCAAAAACACCCGATTTCAATCTTGGATCTGGGCTGCGGCGATGCCAGCCAGACGGCGGAGGCACTCCGCGACTGCCGCGTCTCCTCATACCAAGGCTGTGACCTGTCGGAAGTGGCCTTGGGGCTTGCGGGCCAAAACCTCCGGCATCTATCCTGCCAGGTCAATCTGGTTTGCACTCACATGCTGGATGGTTTGTCACAGGTGGACGAACCATTCGATGTCGTGTTTTCGAGTTTTGCCCTGCACCATCTGGCATACGATGAAAAGCGGCGCTTCTTCGACCTCAGCCATCGTGCGATGAAACAGGACGGGGTGCTGCTGTTGGTGGATGTGATGCGTGAGGAACATGAAGACCTTGCGGCCTACCTGGATGCTTATCTTGACTATGCGGCCAAACAGTGGCGCGCACTGGGCAAGGAAGAATTCGCTGCGGTTTTCAACCATGTCAGCGAAAACGATTTTCCCGAAACACTTTCCGAATACGCCGCCATGGCCGAAGCGAGCGGCTTTGCGGGGGTTGAGCCGCTGAACCGCTACACTTGGCATCGGACCTTGGCACTGGTCAACCGCTAAGCGTGGTGGAATCTTTAGGCCGTCGCCCGTTGACTTCTCATCGCCCCGCCCCGCCATGGGCCGGTCGACGCTGAATCCTTTGGCATATCGTCGGCACGGCGGCGGGCGGGGCGGGCCTGATTGTTCTCGTCATGGCGCGTGGCTTGCCGGTGCTGTCGATCCTGGCGTTGGGTGTGGCGACTTCCGGCATTATGGCTGCATTGTCGGTTTTCTGGTCCTTGCCCACCGCCTTCCTGCACGGGCGTGCGGCGGCCGGGGGCATTGCCTTGATCAACTGCATTGGCAATCTCGGCGGATATTTTGGCCCTGTGATCCTCTGCTGGGTGAAGCAACACACTGGCGATATGGATGTTGGCCTTTATGTATTGGCCTGCGCCCTGTGTTTGGCTGCGCTGTTGGTCCTAGTCAGTAGCAAGGATGGACTTAAAAGTCCACATGACTTTAATATACCTGAAAATCCGGGTTAGAATTCTGATGATGGCTTCACACGTTTATCAAGGGGAAGGATAAACGACGGATATTGGGCTGTTTTCGACAAAGAAACCACGGGTATTTCGACCGGTCGGTCTCGACCCTTTCCGGTCATCCGGCACGCCCAAAAGCAGCCATTACTGAATGACTGCTTTTTCATTCGGCATCAAATCGCAAAAGGGTTGCATTGAGGGCTTGGGAAGCGAAATAGAACGAAGTGTCTGCCTTGACCAAAATAGACGAGTCAACAGCGAATAAAAATCATCGCATTTCTTCTGATAAACTTACCATAACCTCCGCAACCTTTGATTTGCCACTTACACATGGAACCTACTGAACAACAAGATGCTAGGAAGAATATTGGCTTTACAGTCGATGTTTTACTTATTTGCGCGATGTATGACGAATATGTTCAGGTTCTTAAAGTCACGGAAGGACTCGATAAGCCATGGCATGAACATGTAGGGCCGAACGGGTGGATGGTCGCGGATGGCTGTTTTTCCGCATCTTCGGGCAAGTCACTGAATATCCGGGCTACCCATGCTGACAATATGGGAAGGGAGAGGGCGCAAGCCATCGCAAGCGCTCTCCTTCCCGCCCGTTGTATTGCCATGACTGGAATTTGCGCGGGTTGGCGGGGCAAAGTGGCTTTGGGGGATGTAATTTTTGCCGATCAACTCTGGTCCTACGATGCTGGCAAGATCACCAAGGAAAATGGCGAGCAACGATTCCAAGGTAATTGGCTCCCTTATTCACCGCCAGCGCAATTGCGGCAGAGGATGAACCAGAAAATTCTGCCGCCGAATGCTGAGCAATGGCTGACCGAACGCCCCTTATTGCCTTTGGAACGTCAGGAAGAGTGGGTTTTGCTGCACATCTTGGCTGGAGAAAACCCTTGCGAACATTTAGAATTCAAGGCTGCGTGTCCCAACTGGAAAGCTGTCCGTTCTCGCCTTTTGAAGCAAAAATGGCTCCATCAAACCGCCTTAAAGCTAACGTCTGAGGGAAGCAAAAAGGCCAAGGATTTGAAGCTTGATCATCCAGATGGCATGCTCCCTGCCCCGGTCTGCTTCAACATTCATGTGGCCCCCATGGCGACAGGGGCGGCAGTGGTGGAGGACGCGGAGATTTTTAACCGGATAGCCGATTCCCAACGCAAGATTCTAGGCTTGGAAATGGAAGCCAGCGCTTTGGGCGCGTTAGGAGAAATCCATGGCATACCGGTACTGGTGGCAAAAGGGGTATCGGATTACGGTGACTCGTTCAAAGATGACCGTTACCGGCATTTCGCCGCCCGCGCCGCAGCGGAATGCTTGATCGCCCTGTTGCGTAATGCGGATGATTTGATTCCGGGCCGAAACGGGCATGGTGCGGTAGGCCAAATCGTCACTCCTCGCCCAACTACCACTAACGAAGATGCTGCCAAACTGAGTGTTCCCAACTCGCTTGAAAAAGCGCGGGTTCTGCTAGAACAATTCTTCGCATCCCTGCCGGAAGGCATAGACCTCGGCGCGACCTGCATAGAAGCGTTGCCACCGGAACGTTTAAGCCGCCTGCCGAGATTTGTGGATACCTCCCAGTTAGTGGAGTGGTTGTTGGATCGCCCTGAATCGTTGCGTGATGCCCTCATTGCCTTGTCGGAGAAAGCCAAAATCCCCGAGACCATGGATACTAGCGCCGATCTCTCGGCGGAGTATGGTCTGGCCGGAATCCCTAGACAGATTCAAGGGCAACAGTCCGCATCCACTGAGTCGCCCGCGCTGTTGGTTGAAATCTGGTCTACCGCCCCGCCCGGCAATCGCTGTAATGTCCAAGCCCGCCTTTTCCAAGGTGGAGGTCTTGGCTGTAATGTCTATGTCCGTGAAGGGGAGCGGTCATTATTGATCGACGATCTTGAGCAGGTCGCCGAATTTGTGGATCATCTCCGGGGAGTCATTGCCGATAGGCACATCGACAAGAAGCGCGTGGTAGTCGAGTTCGCGCTTCCGCTCGCCCTGCTTTCCCATCATGTCGATCAATGGGCTGACCCCAGCGGCAGGCATCTTGGCACTTACGTGCCTGTCGTCGTGCGTTCGCTTGATCGCCTACGCAATAACGGTTGGCGGCTGGATTGGTTTGACCACTGGGATGCTTTGCGGTCAGGTTTCGAGCTCCCTCTTGATGAGGTCAATCTCAAGAAGCGGTTACACTGGCCGAAAGATTGGGACGAAATGCTGGACGAATTGAAAACTGGGGTGTGCGTTGTGCTGGACGAGGTTCCCGATCCGCTCGCGGAGAGGCATAACAACATCTTGTATCAACTCGCCTACAACGGTGCGCCCCTCGTGCTTTGGGCGCGGCGCAAAGAGGGCATAGCGGATTTCAAGGCCGAGCTTGAAAAGCACCTACTCAATAAAACGCTTGGACAACTACCCAGTATTCTGCGCGGCATTCGAGAACAACTATGGAAAGAAAAACGCAAAGACGCGATTGGCTATCATCTTTCCCTGCTATGGGATGACCCCGGCCATGGACTGCCGCTCCGGCAAGACGATGACGATTTCCTGCTCGCGCCTATCTAATCCCACTGTCCCACATACAGGAACCCAAGCCCATGGCTGAATCAACGACCAACCCCAAGCCCGACTGGTGGATTTTCCGAGGCCCCAAATCGTTGCAAAACTTGCCGCTGCCGCCGCGCTGGCGTGATTTTAGGCCGGAGGCCAAACAGGAACGCGGCAAGAACTTCGAGCCTAGCGAGCATGAGATCGAACTGGTCAACGCCGCCCTATATCTGCGCCGGCCGCTGTTGATTACCGGCAAGCCGGGCGTGGGCAAGACCTCCCTAACGTATGCCGTCGCTCTCGAACTGGGCCTGGGCAATGTGTTGCGCTGGTCGACCACCACGCAAAGCACCCTACGCGACGGTCAATATCGCTATGACGCGATAGCCAGGCTGCAAGACACCTCCTTGGACGAGGAAGGCAAGAAGACCCCGCCGCCGATTGGCAATTACCTGCGTCTGGGGCCACTCGGCACGGCTTTCGGTCGTTGTCAAGTAAGATGTCGCATTTTCAGCTTTGAGTTTGTGTGAGTTCCTGCTTTTTTTGATGGTCGGATTTGTCTGGGTTGAGGGAGACAGTTTCGGGTCTATTCCAATTGCGAATGTCGCCTGACCATCGTTC
>CAIZPP010000146.1 GCA_903934875.1 uncultured Methylococcaceae bacterium | reverse complement strand
GGCGCGAAAATACACGCGGCGGATATTAAATTTGCTCGGCAAAAATGGCGAGGCGTTTTTAATCGACGACAGTATTTTCCAGACCGCAGAAATCGGCAGGATTCATGCAAAAGCGGCGTAACTTTTGGCGAAGGTATTGAAAATGATATAACTTAACAAGTAACGTGTGATGTTGAAAACGCTGTAATGAGGTTGAAACTGTATGAGCGACTGGATTGATGTGATTGCCGATGCTGCCCTGGCCGAGGGAGAGCATATTGTGGTGGATGTGGACGGCGTGGAAGCGGCACTGTTCAGAATTGATGGGGCGGTTTATGCCATTGAGGATGTCTGCACCCATGACGGGGCGGAAATCGCCAGCGGTCGTCGGGAAGGCGGCGAAATCATTTGCCCTCGCCACGGCGCAAGGTTTTGCCTGAAGACCGGCAAGGTGTTGAGAGGCCCAGCCTACGAAGACCTTCCCTGCCTCTCGGTTAGGGTGGAGAATGGCAGGGTGCAAGTCAAAGACGAACGCTGGAGTTAAATAAACATGGCCAAGATACCGATCAAGCCTAGGCTTCCCGCGATATAAGCCAGTTTGAGCAACCAGGGCAAAGAAGCCCACCAGTTACTCATTCCCGCCTTCTTTTCTAGCCACCACTGGGGAAAAGTGGCTTTCATGTGCTGGTATAGCTGATGGAGTTTGCGGCCTCCCCATACAATTAGAATGATAATGAGGAGAAAGCCGGTCCATGCGGATGCTTTTTTCGACGCATCGTCTTCCAAGCCTAAGACATCCTCATACAGAAAGTCCAAGGTCTTGTGCGCCCACTCCAGTGCCAGAATCCCCAATTCCTCAACTAAAGGCAGCCACATCTCGCCGCTGAGAATCAAGCCCACAAGTCCTACAAAAATGAAAAAGACTTTCTTATTAATAGTATTCTCCCCCTGTTGCTATCGTTGCGACTCCTACCGTGAAGACTAAGCCACCTTGTTGGGCAGTCATGGGCTATGGGGTAGGCTAAAATTAGGACTTACGCAAAAACATCTGCTAACACCGTTCCCCTGAGCCTGTCGAAACCTGCCCTGAGCCTGTCGATGGGGGGGGAACGGCATTGCAAAGCCCCTTCATGCTTCGACAGGCTCAGCACGAACGGGCTTTGCGTAAGTCCTACCAATCCGGAAGACGTTTCCAATCTGCGTATTTAAACGCAACTAATTGCCGTTGGAAAGGCTGAAATTCAATAAACTTCAGGTTTCGTCGGCTAACAAAGGTTTTCCATCTCCCCATTCTCATGTATGCTAAAACATTTTTCACCCAGATAATCAAAAGGCTATGCGCGAACTTAACCCGCTTTACAACCAAATCAAGGACTTAAAGACCCGTCATGAAGGTCTTAGGGGGTATCTTTGACTTCGACACCAAGTACGAACGCTTGACTGAGGTTCTGCGCGAACTGGAAGACCCGAAAATTTGGGATAACCCGGAAAAAGCCCAAACCCTAGGCAAAGAACGCGGCCAATTGGAATTGGTCGTCGACAACCTCGTCCATTTAGGAAAAGGGATTGCCGATGCCGAGGAACTCCTGGCAATGGCTGTTGAAGAGGGCGACGAGGACAGCGTGGAAATGGTCGCGCTTGATTTGGAATCCGTGGAGAAGGGCATCGCAGACTTGGAATTCCGCCGCATGTTCTCCGGTGAGATGGACCCTAACAATGCTTTCCTCGACATCCAAGCCGGGGCCGGCGGCACTGAAGCGCAAGATTGGGCGGAAATGCTGCTGCGCATGTATTTGCGCTGGGGCGAACGGCGTGGCTTCAATACCGAATTGATGGAGGCATCGCCCGGTGACGTGGCCGGCATCAAGAGTGCCACGATTAAATTTGAGGGTGACTATGCCTTCGGCTGGCTACGCACCGAAACCGGTGTCCACCGCCTAGTGCGAAAATCACCCTTTGACTCGGGCAACCGCCGCCATACCTCGTTTTCTTCGGTGTTCGTCTCCCCGGAAGTGGACGACAATGTGGACATCGAAATCAATCCGGCGGATTTGCGCACGGATGTTTACCGCGCCAGCGGTGCCGGTGGGCAGCATGTCAACCGCACTGAATCGGCGGTGCGCATCACCCATAATCCCACGGGTATCGTCGTGCAATGCCAGAGTGACCGCTCCCAGCATAAAAACCGCTCCTCCGCCATGAAGCAACTCAAATCTAAACTCTACGAATTGGAGATGATGAACCGCATGGCCAGCCAGCAGGCTTTGGAAGCCACCAAATCCGATGTGGGTTGGGGAAGCCAGATTCGCTCCTATGTGCTAGACCAGTCGCGCATCAAAGACCTGCGTACCAACGTCGAAACCGGCAATCCACAGGCGGTGTTGGATGGCGATTTGGACATGTTCATTGAGGCGAGTTTGAAAAGCGGGCTTTGATACAGCATCTTCAACATCAAATAATTACTTGGTAGCTGGAATGAAAGGGCAAGATATTCAGATGAAGTTCAAAATCGCCAAAGCAAGACTCGCAAGCATGATCGCCGCGATATGCCTGCAAGCCGGTTTCCAGGCAACCGCGCAATCAGCCGAAAACATTATCTTGGTGACAGGGTTTGAGCCTTTTGGCGGCGATACTACGAATAGCTCTTGGGAAGCCGTGAAACCTTTGGCAGGTAAACATTATCGTCATGCGGATGTTGTTATAGCACAGCTTCCAGTCGTCTGGGACGAGGCCGAAGCCATGTTGCGCGCATTGATCAAAATCCACCAACCAAAACTCGTCGTCAGCTTCGGCCAAGCGGGTTCCGAGCCAGTGCGTTTGGAAACCACCGCCCATAATCATCGGGGCAGTATACCGGACAATAAAGCCGCCTTGCCGGATAGCGAAGTCATAGATGCACAAGGTCCGGCAACGTTAGGCTCGACGTTGCCTCTAGCCATTATCGAAAACCGCCTGCTTGAAGCGGACATACCAGTCGGGTTTTCGAACGATGCAGGCAGCTATCTTTGCAATGCCACATTTTACACGCTAATGAACAACCCAGTGGCGGAATGGGCGAAGTCGGTTCCGCGAGGTTTTATCCATCTCCCTCCGCTGGGGGCCAGAGTCAAAACGGCAGCGGGGAAAACCATTATTTTCGACAAGGCACTGCTTGCAAAAACCGCTGCGATTATCGTCGAAACTACTGCTGATACAGCGTTTTCTACATCAGTTAGTTACTTGATGGGGCGTTAGTTGTGCTAGTGATTTTTTCAATCAAAGGTTGTTTGAATATTTATTTATAGTTTGTTTCTAAACATGAAAACGCTGTAAAAGCATATGTTGTATTGTTTCGACTACGAAGCCTGATGGGGTTTGCAATCCTTTCACTCGCATTTTTATGTTCGCTCGTTCGCCTTTGACGCTACTATGTCCCGCATCTGCCCAGCCCCGCAATGTTTCAGGGTAGAGTTTGTCCCCGATATTTGTCGTTGCCGAATCTCTGATTTTCCGTATAATATCCTTTTTCGTCAAGCCGACGATGATATTGAAGTCTTGGTTGTCGCCCCGCTTCGGCGCAGACCGGATTATTGGCTTGATAGACTTTAAGAAAAATACTGGCTAGTTAGCCCCCCCTCCGAGGAGCGCTGCGACGGAATTTCCCGCCAGGCTCGGAAGGGTGAATAATTGTCAACGGCGCTCGATTCACCCACTTTCCGCCTTGTGGTGTATCGAGCTTCGACCCGCCAGGTCGGTAAAGTGGTTTTTTCCCGCAACGGAGACTTCAATAAACCATGAATGCCGTACTTAAACCCAAATTCACCGACTATAAAATCGCTGATCTTTCTTTGGCCTCCTGGGGCCACAAGGAAATCCGCATCGCCGAGACCGAAATGCCGGGCTTGGTGGCGATCCGCGAAGAATTCGCCGCCAGCCAACCGCTGCAAGGCGCACGGATCACCGGTAGCCTGCACATGACCATCCAAACGGCCGTGCTGATCGAAACCTTGGTCGCGCTGGGCGCGGAAGTGCGCTGGGCCTCCTGTAACATCTTCTCCACCCAAGACCATGCCGCCGCCGCGATTGCGGACCAAGGCATCGCCGTGTTCGCAGTCAAGGGCGAATCCTTGGAGGACTATTGGGATTACACCCACAGCATCTTCGAATGGGCCGATGGCGGCTATTCCAATATGATCTTGGACGACGGGGGCGATGCGACCTTGCTGTTGCACCTAGGCGCAAGGGCAGAGACCGACCTGTCCGTGCTGGCGAATCCGGGTTCCGAGGAAGAGCGCATCCTGTTTGCCGCCATCAAGGCCAAGCTGGCGGTCGATCCGGCTTGGTATTCCGTGCGTCTGGCGGCGGTCAAGGGTGTTACCGAGGAGACCACCACCGGTGTGCACCGCTTGTACCAGATGCATGCCAAGGGCGAGCTTAAATTCCCCGCGATCAATGTCAACGACTCGGTCACTAAGTCTAAATTTGACAACTTGTATGGTTGCCGCGAATCTTTGGTGGACGGCATCAAACGCGCCACAGATGTGATGGTAGCCGGCAAGGTTGCCTTGGTCGTCGGTTACGGCGATGTCGGCAAGGGTTGCGCCCAAGCCTTGAGTGCATTGCGCGCCCAAGTGTGGGTAACCGAAATTGACCCGATCTGCGCGTTGCAAGCCGCAATGGAAGGCTACCGCGTGGTCACCACAGACTACGCTGCCGACAAGGCCGACATTTTTGTCACCGCCACCGGCAATTACCATGTCATCACCCATGACCATATGGTGAAGATGAAGGATCAGGCGATTGTCTGCAACATCGGCCATTTCGACAACGAAATCGAAGTCGCCGCGATTGAAAAATACCAGTGGGAGGAGATCAAGCCGCAGGTGGACCACGTCATTTTCCCCGACGGCAAGCGCATCATCCTGCTGGCCAAGGGCCGTTTGGTGAATCTAGGTTGCGGCACTGGACATCCTTCTTATGTGATGAGTTCCTCTTTCGCCAACCAGACCATTGCCCAGATCGAATTGTGGAGCGAACGCGATTCCGGCAAATACCCGGTCGGGGTCTACACCCTGCCTAAGCATTTGGATGAAAAAGTGGCCCGCTTGCAGTTGAAGAAACTCAACGCCGAGTTGACCGAACTGACCGACGAGCAGGCCGCTTATATCGGTGTGGCCAAGGAAGGGCCGTACAAGACGGATCATTACCGTTATTGATGTTACAGCGTTTTCTACATCAAATAGTTACTGGATAAATCTTATGCGTTTGCGAAGACTTCGATTTGATCAAAGACTTGAGCTATTGCCTACTGTTTTTTTAGTAACGATGAGAATATGAAAACGCTGTATAGGTCATTGCCCCTCTCTCCGGGCTAACGTATGCACACAAGTCCCTCGCCCGCTTGCGGGAGAGGGATTTAGGGAGAGGGGGGTAAGGGCAAATCGAAAGTAGTTTACTTCCGCAAAACCCTTTACTCCCATTTCATTCAAATATTAGATAAAAATGTAGGTCTGGATACACTGAAAAAAAACATCTCTGTAGGGTGCGCATTGCGCACCAAAGGCTTACGCAAAGCTCCGTTCGTGCTGAGCCTGTCGAAGCATGAAGGGGCTTTACAAGTGCCGTTCACCCTTCGACAAGCTCAGGACTCAGGGCGAACGGTGTTGGCAGACAGTTTGCTCAAGTCGTAAGCTTTGTCCAAACCGACTTGGTTTTCGAGGACGAGCCGGTTTTTTTTTAGGATAAGATAATGCTTGTCATTGCCCTGAAAATGCTGTAGCTTTTAAGCAAGGGTTTGTTTAGTTCCGCG
>CAIZPP010000145.1 GCA_903934875.1 uncultured Methylococcaceae bacterium | reverse complement strand
CAACACATTGATTATGATTGGCTTAAATCCGTTGTCTTGTTACCGTCCTTGGCCTGGATTTCGGCATCCCTGCCGAAATGACGGGGCTTCGAGCCAAACTGAGAATTGCTGGTATTGATGCGCTACCTAGACACCAGCCTGTTAGTGCCGATGCATTATTACCGACTTGGTAACGAAACAATTCCATCTTTTCCACTCGACCTTCACAATACTTCCGGCTGGAATATCGTGGTGCAACAGGGTCTCTACAGGATTATCAGATTTATCATAAAGGGATGAGGGATTTGATGATGTCGTTCATGTAGGCTAAATTAACCACCGATCTCTCCCAGGTCACGCAGTACCGCATCAACTAGGTTTTGCCGCATATAAATGCCGTTGTCGCACAGTAGCTCGACAAGTGGACGGACTTGTTCCAGCAGCCCCGCCTTTTTTGCCCGCCCTAGGATACCCAAAGTGCCGATGCGGGGAATTCCAAAACGTTCGGCAACCCGGCGCGCCCGTGCGTCGTCGAGTAATGCCGTGCTACCCTAAATTGTATTTGCCAAAGCAATTGCTTCCGCCTCGCTCCGGTCAACCAAGATCAACAAGGCTTGCAACCACTCCGTTTCCGGGGCTTTGATTTCCAGCCAAGTCAGTTGGCTGACTTCATGGGAGCCAGGAAGTCCACGCCCCGTTACTGTCACCTCTTCCCAAACCGCCGGGGGAGCGAACACTTGGCCATACAATTCCCGCAACAAATTCAATTGACCGATGATTGCCAGCGCAATCAATGGGCTGCTGTCGGCAATGATGACGGGCCTAGTTGTCACTCAACTCGTCCGCAATTTGGTCATCGTCCAAATTGATCGCTGGGATTTGTAGGCGACCGAGTTCAAACAAAAAGCGCACTTTACCCATGCCGCAAAACTCAGCGGCTTTGCCGATGGACAGACGGTGTAACTCAAACAGTTTGACAGCCAGCAAAAAGCGCAATTCTGTTTCTAGTGCTTCAGGCGCTAGTCCGGTCGTCAGCAACAAATCGTCTGTATAAGGGAGGCTCAAGGTGTGCATGGCGGTTTCCGTTATTGATGCTGGTGGTAAGATTTGATTTTACCCGGATTTAACACAATAAGGCGCATTTTTGTAGGGCGTATACAGTGTGAACGATATGACCAGCAACATCCTGCGGCGGAACCCATTCACGCTTCAGCCCAGCGCGGCTTAAGCCGTAGCCTGCAACATCTGCTAGCCTTTCTCGATGAAGTCCGCCACCTTGGGATAGACATTTACTTGCACCAACAAGGCATAGACACCACCACCCCAACGGGTAAGGCCATGTTTCAAATGTTGGGGGTGTTCTCTGAATTTGAGCGAGCCATAATACGCGAACGGGTAAACGCGGGGCTTGCCAGAGCCAAGGCCAACGGCAAGGTATTGGGCAGACCCAAAGACCGGGGACGATGAAGAACATCAATTCCAAGCTGTTGCGCCAAAGCATCGAGATTGGTTTCAACAGGTGGATGCTTTCGATACCAGTCATCAGCCAGTCGTAGTTGAGCCGCCATCTCTGGGGATTACTTTAAAACGATTCCATGCATCAATGATGCGGCGGCAGTCAGTCGGTGAAACTGGGTTCTTTTCATTATTCTTAATAGCTTTCTCAAAACGTTGAGCATCTTTCCCCGTCAGGATGGGTGTTTCTTTTATTGGTCTCGCCATGGTTGGTTATCCTCTATATTTTGTTCTTTCTCATTATTTACTGACGTTACGCACAAGGCCCCTGTGCGTTCCTTGGCAAAGGATTGCTGACTTGCGGTGATTCGCTTTGGAGTGTCAAGGCCTGCCTTGACAGGCAAAGCGAGCTTTGCCACTCCAATGCGTAACATCAGTTATTTATTATGACAAAATCCAGCAACTCGGCCTTTGGATAAAAGCTTGATCTAGTAAGAATTGCTTACGCCCGTATTTGACCACAATTGGGGGGCTTAAACTCCAATGCCTATCAAATATTGTTGCAATTTGTTGTAGGCAATTGCCCCGAAAGTGTCCCATGTAAATAAAAAAAGCCCTACACTTTCATGCAAGGCTTTGTTTTTATGGTGGGCCCTCAGGGATTTGAACCCCGGACCAAGGGATTATGAGTCCCCTGCTCTAACCGCTGAGCTAAGGGCCCTTGAATTTCAATCCGTGTCAAGGAAGCTGCGGAGTTGCCCAGAACGGGAGGGATGCCGCAGTTTGCGTAACGCTTTGGCCTCAATCTGGCGGATGCGTTCACGGGTAACGTCAAATTGTTTGCCGACCTCTTCCAAGGTGTGGTCGGTGTTCATGTCAATGCCGAAGCGCATTCGCAATACTTTCGCCTCCCGTGCCGTCAGTTCCGCAAGGACTTGCTGGGTGGTTTCCCGAAGTCCTGCGACCGTGGCCGACTCCATTGGCGACAATAAACGCGAGTCCTCAATGAAGTCTCCCAAGTGGGAGTCCTCATCGTCGCCTATGGGCGTTTCCATGGAGATTGGCTCTTTGGCGATTCTCATCACCTTGCGCACTTTTTCCTCGCTCATTTCCATCTTTTCCGCCAACTCTTCAGCCGATGGTTCGTGCCCCATCTCTTGCGACATCTGTCGTGTTATCCGGTTCAGCTTGTTGATCGTTTCGATCATGTGGACCGGAATGCGGATGGTGCGTGCCTGGTCGGCAATGGATCGGGTAATCGCCTGCCGTATCCACCATGTGGCGTAGGTGGAAAATTTATAGCCACGGCGGTACTCAAACTTGTCCACCGCTTTCATCAGCCCGATGTTGCCTTCCTGGATCAGGTCAAGGAACTGTAGACCCCTATTAGTATATTTCTTTGCGATGGAAATTACCAACCTTAGATTAGCTTCTATCATTTCGCGCTTGGCAAGGCGGGCCTGGGTCTCGCCTACCGAAACTCTGCGGTAGATTTCCTTGATCTCCCCCGTGCTCAGGCCATTGGTTTTCTCGATACGGGCAAGCTTGCCCTGGGCCCGTTTTATATCATTGATATATAATGATAAAGCCTCGATATACTGTTTGCCAGGTAACAACTGATTGACGAGCCAAGCCGGGTTGCTTTCGTTGCCAACGAAGGACTTGAGGAATTCAGCCCTAGGCATTCTCGATTTGTTGACTGCCAAGTCTTGAATCATTTTTTCCTGTTCGCGGATTTTAGTGACAGTGGCATATAAAATATCGGTCAACTCCCGGAAAAATTGTGGCGTCTTCTTGAATTCCAGGAAGCTTATGGCCAATAAACCAAAGGCTTTCTGTGACTTTTCATGATGGTGGCCATACTTTGCTTGGGCGTTAGCGGCGGTTTTCAGTTGTTTATTGAAGGCTTCCAGCTTTTCCTTGACCAATCCGGGATCGGGTCCGGCCTCTGTTTCCTCGATAATGTCCGTTTCGGCTTCTTCATTAATCAACAATTCTTGCTGCTGGCTAGGATCGTAGAAATCTGAAATCAAGTCGGATAAGCGCACCTCCCCGGTTTCGATTCGATCAAATGCTTTGAGGAAGTGCTCCATGGCAGCGACAAAACGGACTAGTTCTTGCGCCGCCCGGTTGCTGCCTTCTTCTATGCGCTTGGCAATGCTCAACTCGCCCTCGCGGGTGAGGAGTTCCACCGAACCCATCTCGCGCATATACATGCGCACCGGGTCGGTGGTGCGGCCTAACTCGGTGTCCACCGTTGAGGCTAACGCGGCAACCACTTCCGCCGCATCGTCATCGTCGCCTTCAATGACGGCTGTGTCGGGAAGCATTTCGGCATCTTCCGGGGCGGTTTCATGGACCTCGATCCCCATTTCATTGATCATGGCGATCACTTCTTCCATCTGTTCCGGGTCGATTAGGTCACCGGGCAAATGGTCGTTGACTTCGGCATAGGTGAGGAACCCCTGCGCCTTGCCTTTGGCAATGAGTTCCTTGAGTTGCGCCTGCTGCTGTTCGTGGTTCATGAACTAACTCACCCCATGCAATTTTCCAAAAAACATAGCCATGTATTTTAACTTGCAATTGTGAAATGGCAAATCCTATCCTTTAGGAAAAACCAAACTGAGTCGGTTTTAAAAACCGAGCCGGTTCCACTTCGCGGGTTTTGAATTTCACCTTTTCCTTGTCAAACGGCGATATTCCTCGCGCTCTGTTTCGTCCAGCCCGGCAAAACCAATCCGTTCGGCTTTTCTTTCCAGCCACTCCAAGCGTTGTTCTATCAGCATCGCCTTTTGTTGTGAAACAAACTTGTCGAGTGTGGCGCGGAACTCAGTCCTCGCGTCGGTATCCGATAGGGGAATTTCCAGCACGCTTAATTTCAACACCAGCCCATACTCCGCTTCGTCACGGAAGTGCTCGGGGATGCCGCCACAGCAGATATCTGGCCTTTCTTTGAGTATGGAGAACAGCTTTCCAGCCAACGGGCCGGCTTTTTCGTCCCGCTCCAACTCGGTAAGCGCTTCAACATTGATTAAGGAAAAAAATTCGGGGTTTTGTATCAATAGCGCCAAAATAATGCGCAGCATGGAGGGTTTGGCCCGTTCCGTGTGTGCCTTCTGGATTATGTGGCCGGGTTTGTGTGATGCAACGCGGGCTTTGGCCGCTTTGCCATGCCCGGTTAATTTAGCCAAGCGGGCTTGCATCATGTCCTTAAACACCCCGTCGGGCAATTTGCCAAGCAAGGGATTAGCGTTTTGGAACAAGGCCGAGCGCCCCTCAATCGAATCCATGTCCAGATTGTCCGACAGATGTTTGAAGAAATAGTCGGATAACTGTTGGGCACCCGCTAGGCGGTGCATGAAGCCTTCTTTGCCTTCGGCGCGCACTAGGCTGTCCGGGTCGTGCGTATCAGGCAACATCAGGAACCGCATGGATCGGCTGTTGCGCAGGGCGGGAAGGCTGGCTTCCAGGGCTTTCCAAGCGGCGTTGCGGCCAGCGTTGTCGCCATCGAAGCAGAACACCAACTCCGGCGCATAGCGGAACAGCAGGTCGGCGTGGTCCGGCGAGGTGGCCGTGCCAAGTGTGGCGACGGCATAAGTGACTCCGTGCTGGGCCAAGGCGATGACATCCATGTAGCCTTCCACCACGACAATGCGCTCGGGTTTTTTCCGGGTGGCAAGCAGTTCGTAAAGTCCGTAGACCTCCCGGTGCTTTTTGAATGTAGGGGTTTCCGGCGAGTTGAGGTATTTTGGCGTTTCATCGCCCATGACGCGACCGCCAAAGCCGATTACCCTGCCGCGGCGGTCGCGGATGGGGAACAGGATGCGGTCACGGAAACGGTCGTAGAAACCGCCTGCATCATTATTAATCGCTAAACCGGCGGCCAGCAGGCTGTCGGCGGGCAGGGTGTCGGGCAGACTGCGCCAACCTGGCGGGGCATAGCCAAGTTTGAAGTGTTGGATGATCTCGTCGCTGAGTCCGCGCCGTTGCAGATAGTCCCTAGCCCGTGTCGCCTCGGGGTGTTCGCGCAATTGGCGGGCGTAAAATTCCGCCGCCTGCTCCTGCACCTGGTAAAGTGGCAGTATGCTGTCCTGCTCGCGCTTTTCGGCACGGTAGGATTCCTTGGGGATTTCCAACCCTAAGGAGTCGGCTAGGGTTTCCACCGCTTCGACAAAAGTCTGCCGCTCGTAGTCCATCAGAAAGCTGATGACATTGCCGCTGGCCCCGCAGCCAAAACAGTGGTAAAACTGCTTTTCCCGGTTGACGTTGAAGCTGGGCGATTTCTCGTTATGGAAAGGGCAGCGGGCTTGGTAGTTCTTGCCCGCCTGCTTGAGGGGAACGCGCGCGTCGATAAGGTCCACAATATCAACGCGGGCGATTAGGTTATCGATGAATTCGCGGGGTATCCTGCCGGCCATGTTTCATTCCAATTCTATTTCAAGGCTCACCGTAGGGGGCGGCTTTAGCCGCACGCAGGCGAACGAATTCGCCCCCACAAAATTAATGATTGATGTAGAGGTGGGAACCGGCCCTGCGCACGATGGAAGCAGAACCGATAACAGTCCTGGAAGGCTAAGCTAGCCGTGCTTTGATCCGGGCGCTGACTGCGCCCATATCGGCGCGGCCCTGCAAATTCGGCTTGAGCAGGGCCATTACCTTGCCCATCTCGGCGATTGATGACGCGCCGGTCTTGGCGACGGCTTGCTCGACCAAAGCTTCAATTTCCGTTTCTGTCAGGGCTTGCGGCAGGTATTCCTGGATCACAACGACCTCGGCACTCTCCACGTCCGCCAAATCAGTGCGGCCCGCTGCAGTGTATTGGGTGATGGAGTCGCGGCGCTGTTTGAGCATTTTATCCAGCACCGTGATAACCTGTGCGTCGTCAAGCAAGATACGCCCATCCACTTCCACCTGTTTGATGGCGGACAGGATTAGCCGGATTACGCCCAAGCGCTCCTTCTCGCCCGCCTTCATGGCGGATTTCATGTCCTCTTGAATGCGCTGTTTTAGCAATACCGTACTCATGGGCTTGGGCTTACCTTGTAAAAATCAGATTTGGGGACGGCCTTTGCGGAGATTCTGCAAGGCGAAACGCTCGCGGGAAAGCTTCTTCAGATGGCGTTTGACGGCTGCGGCGGCTTTCCGCTTACGCTCTTCGGTGGGCTTTTCGTAAAATTCGCGGCGGCGCACTTCTGAAAGGACTCCGGCTTTTTCGCATGCGCGCTTGAAGCGGCGGATGGCGATTTCGAAAGGTTCGTTCTCTCTAAGTCTGATTGAAGGCATGTAGCTTCCTGTGTATTGTTGCAAAATGAAATAATGACGCCCGAAAAGGGGCTAGCCTAGTGAGTAAAAAGCGGATTATACTCGCCTATTTGCCCAAATCCAAAGCCTTTCCATCCATGAACGTACTTGGCATCGAAACCTCCTGCGACGAAACTGGCGTAGCCGTCTTTAACGCCCAACGCGGCCTGCTCGCACACGCCTTGTTCAGCCAGGTGGCAATCCATGCCGAATATGGTGGCGTGGTGCCGGAACTGGCCTCCCGTGACCATGTGAGAAAACTTATCCCTTTGATTCGACGAGTCATGCGCGAGGCGGCGACGGCCCCAGGCGATATCGGTGGCATTGCTTACACCGCAGGCCCCGGCTTGATTGGCGCATTGTTGGTGGGCGCCTCCGTCGCCCATAGCTTGGCTTGGGCTTGGGGCATCCCCGCCGTGGCGGTGCATCATATGGAAGGGCATTTGCTAGCCCCCATGCTGGAACCCAATCCTCCAAGCTATCCTTTTGTCGCCCTGCTGGTTTCGGGTGGCCACACGCAACTAGTGCGCGTGGAAGGACTCGGCCTTTACCAAACCTTGGGGGAATCCTTGGACGATGCAGCCGGCGAGGCCTTCGACAAGACGGCGAAAATGTTAGGTTTGGGCTACCCCGGCGGGCCGGCTTTGGCCAAGTTGGCGGAGTTGGGTGTGCCTGGGCGTTTCAAGTTTCCACGCCCGATGACCGACCGTCCCGGCTTGGATTTTAGCTTCAGCGGCTTGAAAACCCACACCCTGACGACGCTAGCCACGACGGATGAAAGCCAGCAGGACAAGGCCGATGTGGCGCAGGCCTTCCAAGAGGCGGTGGTGGACACCTTGGTCATTAAATGTCGCCGTGCGTTGCAACAATGCGGATACAAACGGCTGGTTGTAGCCGGCGGTGTCAGTGCCAATCGCTTGATGCGTGAAAAGCTGGACCAAGTGTCGAAGGAGGAAGGCTATCAGGTTTTCTTTCCGCGCTTGGAGTTTTGCACCGATAACGGCGCGATGATCGCTTACGCCGGTTGCCAGCGCCTGATCACAGGCCGCATGGACCCTCCCGAAATCAGGTCCCGCCCGCGCTGGCCTCTGGATGAGTTGGAGCCTACTGGATGAGATTGCTAGCTGTCACCACGGCAACCCCGCCCGGTGCGCTTGAATTGCTTGTCGGCTTGGGCGATGGCGAAAACGGGTTCGGCGGCACGCCGGTGGGCCGCGATCCGGGGAAGCTTGATGACTGGCTGGACTATTGCGTCCACATTGCCACGGCTCCGCCGCTATCGGATGATTTCCTCGCTCAAATGAATTATTGGATCATCGATGATACTGGCTTCGTAGTCGGCTTGGTGCGGATTTTCCCCCGCATCAATCAAGCACTCCTCAATCATGGCGGCCATCTCGGCTACTATGTCGCGCCAGCCTACAGAAGCAAGGGATACGGGAAGGCCGCCTTTAGACTGGCTTTGGATAGATTGCGCAGAGAGGGGGTAAAGCGGGCTTTGGTTACGGTTGAATCCCATAACAGCGCATCTTTATCCTTAGTGCAGGCTTTTGGGGGGGTAGAGGAAGGCGAGCGGATCGACGATGAAACGGGGCGAGCCCTTCGGCGCTTTTGGCTGGACACGGCATGTCGCACTAAGATAAGGCAAAAAGCCTCTTAATCGCACAAGCTTTAAGCGAACCCACCCATAGCGCTCTCTGCGTAGCATGGGTGCGATTAAAAGTGATGCAGACGAACCGGGTGGTCATTGAATTTACCCTGGGAGTGCAAGGCCTGCCTTGCTTTTAGATGCCCTCGCAAGGCAAGCCTTGCATTCCCGCATCACTTTTAATCGCAGCCGCGTAGCATAGGCGATCCATCATTGCGGCATTATTGGTATGATTGCTGCGTTAATTATAGTCAAGCTTATTCTGTTAAGCTTTTTCTCGATTTAAATCTTGTCGGCCCTATCTACAAAGAGGTATGTGTTATGCCAAAGCTTGAAGAAATGACCGTTGATAAATTGAAAGAGCTTAAGGAAGCTTGGTTGCATGCTTGGTGTGTCGCCATACAGTCGCGTACCATAAGAGATTCCGATTTTGCAGCAATTTGGGCGGACGCATCTTTGGAGGCCTATGCGAAAAATCGCCGGCGTTAAGGCGGTAATCCATCGAAGACTGTTGCTGTCGGCAAATTAAATTCCTTTTGACCGGATATATGAGGGACATTTTTGTCCCTCGGCTTTCGGGTGTCTAGCCCAGGCAATTTTGCTGTCCAGCCAATTTTCCGGCGATCTATGCCGGAATAGCGTCATTTTGCTGTTGGGGCTGTATAATTGGGTTTGCTGTTTCCAACTATAACCCGCTCGGTCATGAACACAGAGCCAATCGCCCCACCTGATAAGCTACCCCTCCTCAACTCCTGCCCTTGCGCAGGGCCTCCGTCACTTTGCTCCTGCGGTAAGACACCGCTTCGGCGTGTTTTCACCAATCCGTATTGGGGGCATATTTCCACCCGTTCCGTGACAATTGCGCACCCACCGCCCCGCATAATGCCTTCCTTGCACCAACGGCGGCGGGTGTCGATGAACCGAGAGCCTATACTATACACACCCTGCGGCAGGAAGCGGACATATGGCGCGGCTTCGGCGAACGCGCCACCTTTTACAGGTTAGGGGAATCGCCGCCGCACACATTCGCTGCCTGCGCAAAACCTTGCACCTGCGCAGTGCGGCGGAACGGCTGAAAGGCCGCTATACTATTGCCGCTTGGGCAAAATCAAGTGCAACGGTGCCCGCTGCTTTTTTCGCTTGGCTACGAAAAACCATAGGCACTGTGCCGAAACTAGAGACCTGTTGAAGAGGAACCCCACAATATGTCGCCACCCCCATCATTCAACCTACCCTTCGACAAGCTGCCAGCGTCCCTGCCGCTTTTCCCGCTGCCCCATGCCGTGGTCATGCCGGGTTGCCAGTTGCCGTTGAACATCTTTGAGCCGCGTTATTTGAACATGGTTTATGACGCCCTAGCCGAGCAACGTTTGATTGGAATGGTTCAGCCGGAATTATCCGCCTCCGACGAGAATGCCTTGGCGATATATAAAACGGGAACAGCGGGACGGATCAGCTTTTTCAATGAGACCAGCGATAACAGGCTGCTGATCGTGCTGACCGGGGTTTGCCGCTTCGATATCAAAGAGGAAATTCCAACGTCGCGCGGTTATCGGCGCTTCCTTGCGGATTGGTCACGATTCCGTTGCGATACCGAAGAGGTCTCTGTCAACGAATTCGAGCGCGGGCATTTTCTTCAGCAACTACGCAACTATTGCGAACACAAGCGTCTGGACATCGAATGGCCGGTCTTGGAGAGTGTCAGCATGGTCGATCTGATTAACCGCCTGACTTGCGTGCTGCCCCTGGAAGTGGCAGAGCGGCAATTGCTTATCGAGGCCGTCACACTCCCTAACCGGTTGGGCATATTATCAATGCTGTTGCGTTGCGAGGCACTGGAGTCAACGGCGGACTCCTCACGCCGCCACTAAGGGGTTTTTAAAGATACAATGGCTTGTGAAACTTTTCTACGTTTCTATAGACCTAATCCAAATAGGCAAGTGAGTATAGATAAACACTTCCACGCAGTTTCTGCAAACCCTATGCTGAAATTCAGCACATCCTGGAAAAAAGGGTTGGCTTGGGCCGCGCTTTGTCTCGGCTTGCTGGCGACCGCTTTCGCCAGCCTTCAAGTCAAACGCGATATCGAACAAAATGCAGCCAGCCGGTACGCACTGACCTGCGATAAAGTCACTCTTGAAATCCAGGGGCGCCTCGGTGACTACGCGCTGATCCTTCGCGGCGGCGCCGCGCTTTTTGCAGCCTCAAATAGGGTGGACCGCCAAGAGTGGCGGGCCTATGTCGAAAAGCTGCAAGTGAACAAAAGTGTTCCCGGCGTACAGGCAATCGGGTTTGCACAAGCCATCCCTCCGCGCCAGCTTGCCAGCCACATCGCCCGGATTCGCAGTGGAGGACTCCCCGAATACACCGTACACCCGTCCGGCGAGCGCAGCATCTATACGTCCATCGTCTTCCTCGAACCCTTCCGCTACCGCAACGTAAGCGCCTTAGGTTTCGATCTGCATACTGAGCCAGTCAGCCGAGCCGCCATGGACCAGGCGCTCGATACCGGCGAGGCAGCCTTGTCCGGCAAGATACGGCTGGCGCAGGGGGGGGACACTGAAGCCCAGACAGGTGTCCTCATGTTTGTCCCCGTCTATCGCAACGGCGCGCCAGTGGATACGGTCGGGCAGAGACGGGCGGCCCTAATCGGCTGGACTTATGGACTCTACCGCGTGAACGAAATCATAGCCGACGTGCTTAGTGACTGGGCGAGCGTCCAAGGCAAAAACGTTGAATTGGCAGTGTACGATGGCCATGATGCATTGCCTGCCGCGCTGATTTTTGAGAGCAGAGCAGCGAGCCTAAGCGATGTGCATTCGCTATTCCACCAGCAGCGGACGATCAATTTCAATGGCCAGCAGTGGTTGCTGGTGTATGATTACACTGGGAAGCCATCCGATATCAGCTACGCAACGGCATGGGCAACCCTGACCGGCGGCATTGTGCTCAGCAGCCTGCTGTTTGGGTTGTTGCTCTCGATCATTAAGACGCGAGCTAAAGCCATCAGCATCGCCGACAAGCTTAGCGAAGAGATAATGAACAGCAAAAAGTCATTGGAGGAAAGTGAAGAAAAAATCCATTCCTTGTTAAACCCCTTCACTGCCGAAGCGATAAACTGTATCGATATCAATGCTAGCCATATCTCCTGCGATAGCGATGCCTGCCTCCGGCTGCTTGGATACAAGCACCCAGAAGTGTTGCACGGTGAGAATATGCAGGGCCAAACCCACATGAAATCCCCGGGGGTAACGCGCCTTCCCGTTGAAGATTGCCCAATTTTCCAATCGTTTATTAAAAACGATGAAAAAATCCACTTCCTGCTCAATTCATCCAGCACCGAAGCCCTATACTGTGTGGACATGAACGGCAATTGCACCTTCTGCAATAACGCCTGCCTCAGTCTGCTTGGATATAAACGTCCTCAGGATTTGCTAGGCAAAAACATGTATCAGTTGGTTCACGCAAAGCACTCGGATGGATCGCATTTCCCGAAAGAAGAATGCGCTATTTTCCAGGCATGCCAAAAGGGAGAAAGCATGCATGTAGACGATGAAGTGCTGTGGCGTTCTGACGGCACATATTTTCCCGCTGAGTATTGGACTTATCCACAAAGCCAGGACGGCGTTGTTGTTGGAGCGGCTGTCACATTTTTGGACATCAGTGCGCGCAGGCAGACGGAACTGGAGTTGCGGATTAGCTCAGATTTGTTAAGCACGGTTACTTCGTCCGCCCAAGACGCGATCATCATGCTCGACGAGTTAGGTAATATCGTATTTTGGAATGAATCCGCCGAATTGATATTCGGTTACAGTCGGGAAGAGGCCCTAGGGCAACCCCACACAATTATGGTCCCCAGATCGCTAAGAAAAGTGTACCGTCGTGTCTTCCAGCATTTCCAGCGCACTGGACAAGGGACAAGCATCGGCAGCACTGTTGAGTTTGCCGGGCTGCGCAAAGACGGCAGCGAGTTTCCGTTGGAATTGTCATACGCCGCTGTGCAGGTAAAAGGGGTCCACTATCCCATCGGCATTGTGCGCGATATTACCAAACGTAAACTGATGGAGAACCATCTTGCACTGAGCGAGTCGGAAATGAGAACCACCCTGTATAGCATAGGCGATGCCGTGATATCGCTGGATATCAACGGTTGCATATTGCTAATGAATCCGGTCGCAGAGAATTTAACCGGTTGGAGCGAGTCGGAAGCGCACGGCAAACCGCTTGAAGAAGTTTTTTGCATCATTGACGAGAAAACACGCTGCAAGCTTGAAAATCCCATAGTCCAAGTGTTCAGCGAAAGAACTATCGTAAGAATGAAATCCCGTATCCTGTTGATTGCCCGCGATGGCACTGAACGCCCCATTGGCGATAGTGCCGCTCCGATATTTAACCAGGATAACAATATAATCGGTGTTGTGCTTGTCTTCCGCGATTTGACCAAAGAAAGAGAAGCAGAAGAAACAACCCTTAATCAATTAGCCATCATTGAAACCTATAATGGCTTAGTTGCGCTTGCTAACATGGATGAAAAGCTCATCTATATCAATGCGGGAGGAGTAGAGATGATTGGGGTCAAAAAACCTGATGATATATTAGGTAAATGCATCACTGATTTTATCAAACAAACCAATTTGAAACGCTCAACTGATGAGTCAATCCCTTGTTTTGTCAAGGATAGAGTGTGGAATGGCGAAAGTACTCTACGACGAATAGACGGCACAATAATTCCTGTGGCCCAGACGATATTCATCATCCATGATACCAATGGGGAACCTAAGCATATTGGCATTATTATGATGGATATTTCAATTCAGAAAGAAATGCAGGAAAGACTGCTGATGTCTGAAAAGCTGGCGGTGATGGGGCGGCTTGTGGCAGATGTGGCCCATGAGATCAATAATCCTCTCGCGATAATTATCGGCAGAACCGAACTTATATTGAGCCAAGTCGATGAACAGTCGTCACAGTTTAGAGATAAGCTTGAGCCGGTATTGCATAGCGCAAGACGGTGTAAAACCATTTTAAGTAGTCTGCTTTAAGCTACAGCGTTTTTATCTTAACAAAGGAAAATAATAAAGGACACTCATTCAAACCATCCTGTGTGTATGTGCCTTGCAAAACAATATAACTTAAAAAGTAATCATCTAATATTAAAAATCGCTGTATTTGAGGAATAGATAATGACAAATATATTTTCGAGTCGGAAAATACTTATAATTGATGATGAACCGGATTTACTGGACCTAATGAGAGACGTGCTAAAAGTAAAAGGATACCAGGTATTCTGTGCTTCCAACGGTTTCGACGGCATTCTGCTTAATGAGCAAAAGGACCCAGATTTAATTCTTCTCGACCTGCGCATGCCTAAAATGGATGGCATTGAAACTTTGCGGAATATCCGTAAATATGATGACAAAGTCCTTGTTATCATTCTGACGGGATATGCTTGTCCTGATACCATCAGGGACGCGATCGAACTTAATGTCAGCGAATATTTAAGCAAGCCTTTTGAAAATAAACATTTGGTCAGCGTAATTGGGAAGGCATTGGAACTTGAAATAAATTAAGGAGCGGAAACGATGAAAGACATCAGAAGGCTTATTTATGTCCCTATTCTGCATGCGAAGGAGGATTCTGAACACACAGCTTCAATCGTGCCCAAAAATAATAATAATGATATGAAACGAGGAAAAAACGATAAGGGATTGTCAG
Source organism: uncultured Methylococcaceae bacterium (assembly GCA_903934875.1). Classification (GTDB taxonomy): domain Bacteria; phylum Pseudomonadota; class Gammaproteobacteria; order Methylococcales; family Methylococcaceae; genus Methylumidiphilus. The sequence continues at coordinate 20,383 of CAIZPP010000145.1, read as the reverse complement.
CAGTTGATGAAATGTGGGAGGGAATTGCCGCAAAAATTGGAGGGCTAAACTTACCATGGAAGCAAACACGCATTTATCAGGATGGAGTGCCTGTGTGCGGCAACGAATTGGAGTTGGCTAGGCGGCTTGCCGACAGTGGCAGCCCTAATTTTTTATTTATTTTAGATTTAATAAAAATGGGGGCGACACTGGAGGGTACGGAAAGCATGGATTTGTTGATAAGTGAATACGATCTGCTTAATGAATTGCTGATGAAGAACTCCGCTAAGGATCGAGAGGTGACGAATGAGGAATACCAGACTAAAAGCAAGGAACTACTTACATTGAGGGATCAATTCATCTTAAACCGCATTAACGGCACATTGCAAAATGGGGAACTGCCCATTGTTTTCATGGGTGTCATGCACCGTTTGGATAAAATGCTCGAAAAAGATTTCTTGGTTTCCTATGTGATTTATCGCCTTCCATTCCGTAGCGTGGGTTCAATTTATAATGTTTAATACAGCATTTTCATCTTTAAAATATACCTAATAAAAGATATTCGGCTAACATTTCAAGTTAACTGAATATCTTGCCCTTTCATGCCAGCTATATAGTAACTCTTTGATGTTGAGAAGGCTGTAATATGGTTCACAAATTCTCGTTGTTAAACGCCAACCCTATCCTTTTTTCACCCATTCATCTTAATACGGATAATGTTTCTACGGAAAAACTGCTTGCACTCTATCGCTTTGCAAATATTTTTTTTCCGAAGATAGGTTCCAACTTAGTGAATACAATTTTGGACATGGAACAAAACAGTGAGCGGCTAATGGCGGATTGTCCCCCTGAGGAAAGGCGGGCGCTGATTCGCAAGATGAAGAACCTGAGCCTGGATATGCAATGCACAGTATCTGACGATGGGAATAATCTGATGGAAATTTCAATTCATATTGTCCCCAGCGAAGTGCTGAATCGGGCGCAACAGGGAAGAAAGGATTTATTCCAGTATCAAAAACTGAGCGACGAACTGGATAAAATGATTGCCAAACTGATTGCCAAGGAAGTCAACCGACGGTTTACCTCCAAAGTGACGGATCACTTCAAGAACTTTGTGAGCGTCCAACAAATCCCGTCTTTCATCAACCAATTGCTAGACATGGGCTGGATTAACCGCAAGGGACAATTGCTACAAGGGGCTTCGATTGACGATTTGCTGACAGGAAAATACCACGATCAATTTGAGCAATTGATGCCCAAGGAACTCCTGCAAGAGGGAATGCAAATCCGCGAAACAATTTCAACCTGCTTCATGATCAGCGAGTATGACGCTGATTCCCTGCTTCAGGATGCCAAAATGCGCCATGCCTTGCTGGAGATTACGATTCGGGAAACCAAAGCCATTGCCAAAAAATAAGACGATTTCCTAAAAATCACAAATTATCCTCCACCAGAGCATCGACCCGTCCGGCTTTCACCGCCGCCACCAAAGCGGCATGGTCACGCTCGGTCTGGTCTGCATAGGCTAGCGCAAACTCTCCGATGGCCCCGTCGAACACATCCGCCTTGCCCAGATATCCGCTGATCGTCGCGGCATCCCCGGATTTAGCATGTGCGCGGGCCAAGCTCCAACCGCACATTTCCGCATATCTGTTCAGTTGCACGGGAGTGGCCTCATCAAGCGGGACGGAAAACTTCATGTCCCGCAGCTGGCGGACATAAAAATCATAGCCACGCCGTCCCCTAGCCCAACCCAAAAAGATGTCGCTGGAAGACTGCATCAAGCGTTGCCCAATGACCACGCGCTGCCCTTGATTGTCATATCGGCTTTTGCTTGCATAAGGTTCCAACACCGAGTGCCGGGCCTCCTTGAATTGCAGGAGCAGGGGGTGGTTTTCGGCAGAAAAAAATAATCCAACATAACAGCGTGTGCCCACACTGCCGATGCCGACGACTTTGATGGCAATGTCTTCCAAACGGTAGCGGTCAAACAGAACGCGGCGCTCGTCGGACAGCGCGACTGGCGATAGGATTCAATGCCCTCGTTCGCACGCGCCGCCACGGCAAAGCTGACGGCCAGGCGTTTGACATCCCATTCCCAAGGCGCGGGCAGGGTTTCGACAAAATCATTGATGTCGAAGACCAAGTTACGCTCGGGGGTGGCAAACAGGCCAAAATTCAGCAGATGGCAGTCCCCGCAGGCCTGCACCTGAATTTTGGTGTCCGGTGTGGCGGCGAGATCGTAAGCCATCAGCCCCGATGAGCCGCGCAGGAAGGTGAAGGGACTGCGCAACATGCGCCCATAACGAATGGGGACCAGTTCAGGCAGCCGGTCCCGGTTGGATTCTTCCAGGATTTCAATAGGGTCGCGTGGTTTGGATGAGGCTTTCCAATAGGCGTGGTTTTTACGTGGCAAGATATCGCGTAGCCCTTTTCCGAAGCTTAGGCATTCTTCCCGTGAACGAAATTCCGGGCGCTGAACTTCAGTTGGTTTTTCATCAGATGCCGTATTCTTGGGTTTTTTCTGCTGTCTCATCAGAATTCTCCTCGACGGCTGAACGTCAACCCTTCTACAAGCCCAGGGCGAACGGTTTAGCCAATTTAAATTGATAGTCGCAAAAATGAGTGGGGCCAGGCAAATAGCTTGCCCCACAAACTCAAAATCAACCCGCCTTGATCGCCCGGACCTCGGCTGCGCGTTCATCGACGGGTATTACCGGCAGTGCGCCTTTGCTCTTTACCGGCAGATTGCGCAGGTGATCCATAATCGCCTGCCATTCCTTAATCTCTTTTCCCGCCCCAGTGGCGACACTGCCATGATCCAACGCGCCCTGCGGCGGTAGCAGGTAAGGCGTGTTGTTGTCACGCGGCGCATCCAGTGCCTCGACCCTATTTTTTAGCGGCTGGCCTGCCTTGTTCTTGGGCACTAGGGCCAGTTTGCCCTTGGTGTACTTCGGGATGGCCATGATAATCAGGCCGAGATACAGGGGGCAGGTGAGGCTGTACAAGCGCCCGTCCTTGCCCCTGATGTCGATTGCCTGGTAGCCACGATCCAAGTCTCCCAACTCGATGGCCGTCACGACATCGAACTTCGGGCGCGTGGGGTCGTAGTGGAATCTCATGCCGGAGGCACGCGGAAAATATTCGCCGGGGTGGGCCGGGTTGTCTACTAGCAGAAACTCCAGTATATGCTTCAATTCCTCGCCGGTGAAATAGCCGGTCACGAGTGCGCTGCCCGCCGTCATGTCCACGACCCCGGCACCGAGCGGTGCCACGGCAAACGCATCATAGACGGTTTGCACACCCGTTTTTCCACGGCTAAGACCGGCACGCATCAGCCCATTGGCGGAGAAGCCGATGTCCGCCTGGGTGGCGTTTCGGAAGGCATCGGTGCAGAGGTTGGCGAGCAGAGTGCTGGCAGCAATGTCGGTGTAGGTGTTGGGCAGGTCTTGTGGCGCTATCGCCAAGGGCTGATCGATGCGGTAGCCACGCGAGGCAAACACAGCCCCGGTGACCGCTTTCTTCAGCTTGTCGATCTCCTCAGCGGTGGCCCGGTCACCGACAATGCTGTCATCAATGACATGGAGTTGGTAGGACTCAAGCACTAGCTTGCCACCGTCCAAGCTTATCACCAGTTCACCGAGGTTTTCGCCATACTTGCCGGTTTGGACCACAGGCGTATGCCCGTTGACGATGATGGCCTGGCGCAGTTCGGTGTGGCTGTGGCCGCCAATCACCACGTCTATGCCCGGCACCGCCCTGGCCAAGCGCACGTCGTCACCGTCGCTGTAGCGACCGTCCGCCCCTTTCTCCAAGCCGCCGTGACTGAGTGCGATGACCACATCTACCTTTTCCGTCTCGCGCAGTACGGTCACGATCTCCTTGGCCGTCTCAATGGCATCGGCAAACGCAACCGCTCCGGCTGTGGTGTAGAAAATGGCTTCTTTGCCGAGCACCCCGAACAGGCCGAAGCGGATGCCGCCGCGCTCAATCACGGTATAACGGCGAACCACCCCTTCTTTGCTTAAACGCTGGAGGTCGGCCAGCTTGGCATCGTCCGCCGTGAAGCTACTATTTGAGGCCAGTACCGCCGGAATCCGACCGGCTTTGCTGGCCGCACCGATGGACTTGCCCAAGCCGTCCGGGCCTAGGTCGAACTCATGATTGCCAAACGTAGTGGCGTCATACCCCATCCTGCCCATCAGATGCAGTTCGCCACCGGTCTCGCGGGTTGCCGCGCCGAATGCGGTGCCCATGCTGAAGTCTCCTGCGTCGAGTACCAACACCGGTCCTTGGGCTTTGCGCGATTGCTTGCGCTTCGCTATCAACCCGGCCAGACGCGCATATCCGCCACGGGTCGTGTCATCGTTGAGCTTGAAAGGCGTGTAGTCCGCCGCCGGCGCCATGCCAATAAAGCTTGAATGCATGTCGTTAGTGTGCAGGATAGTGAAGGTTTTTTTTCCTGCGACAGCGGCGGACAGTCCTCCGGGCAGGAACATCGCCGCGCCGATTGCCGCAGCGCCTGCCAGGAACTCACGACGGGAGAGGGTACAGTGGGTTATGTGGGCGAGAATATCTTTACCGTCTTCTGTTTTGCTTGGTTCTTGGTCTCTGCTATGCATGGTTGTTACAGCGCTTTCAACTTTGTTTAGGTTGTAGGAGCGGGCCAGGCCCGCGATTGATTCGGCCAATTCTGCATAGTAGGTCATTTATCGCAGGCATGGCCCACTGCCATTAAGTTAAGCCGTTCGTAGTGAGCTTGTCGAACCATGAACGGCTTAACGATCAATGTTTTAGGATTTTCTGTTCACTCTTCGACAAGCTCAGGGCGAGCGGAAAATCCTTAACTTAATGATAGTGAGGCATGGCCCGCTCCTACAGCTTGCATATATTTATTTTTAAGTAACTGATGTTACGCAGTCATCGCTAGAGGATGGCAACTTGTGGAGTGCGGCGACTCGTCGCCGCTGGACGCAAAAGGCGGCGACGAGTCGCCACACTCCACAGCATCCGGGCTACAGCCCACACGGTTGCGTAACATCAGTCACTTACATTTTGCACATCATCAGATCAAGTTTCTTTTTGACCTCTCACTAAATCCCTCTTCCGCAAGCGGGAGAGGGACTTGTTTAGATACGGTTACTTGTCACCCGAGCTTTTCGAGAGGTTGTCGAGCACCTTGTCCAGCGAGAAGCTGCCGGCTTTCTGGCTAGGCGGGAATTCCTTGAATGTGGAGAGGAACTGCCCGACGTAAGCTTGCGCCGGCACCAGCACAAACAGGTGGTCGATGCGCCAATGGTTGTAGTCTATGGAAACATAGTCCGCCTTCTCGAATGGGTCCGAGCGCAGGTTGAAGAGCTTGGGAACACGTAGCGGGACGAATGGCTCCTGCCAGACATTGAAGCCCTCGGCGCGCTGCTCGGCGAAGACAATCTTCCAATTGTCATAGCGCAACGCTACCAGTGAACCGTCGTCGTTAAAATAGAAGAACTCGTGGCGCGGATCGGGTGCCTTGCCGGCTAGAGCGTCGGTGATATTATAGCCGTCGAGATGGACTTTGAAAGTCTTGTCGCCCAATTTCATGCCTTTGAGCAACTGCTCCTTGACATCGGGGACGCCGGCGGCTGCCAGTAAGGTGGGCAACATGTCTTCGTGGGCAAAGACCTCGTTGTTGACGGTGCCGGGCTGGATGACACCGGGCCAACGGATGGCGGTCGGTACGCGGTAGCCACCCTCCCAGTTCGTGTTCTTTTCCCCGCGAAACGGTGTCGTGCCGCCATCGGGCCAACTGAACTCCTCGGCACCATTGTCGGTGGAATACATGACAATGGTATTCTCATCAAGGCCGAGTTCCTTGAGCTTGTCAAGCAACTGGCCGACCATCGCATCGTGTTCGACCATGCCGTCGGCTTCAACACCCAAACCGGTCTTGCCTTGGCTTTCCTGCTTGAGGTGAGTCCAAATGTGCATGCGCGTGGAGTTCCACCAGAGGAAGAACGGCTTGTCCGCCTTCTTTGCCTTTTCTAGGTACTCCAGAGTTTTGGCGGTGACTTCCTCGTCTATCGTCTCCATGCGCTTGATGGTGAGCGGGCCGGTGTTCTCGATGCGTTGGGTGCCGTCCGGGTTGGCCCAAGTGTGGAGCACACCGCGAGTGCCAAATTTCTTCTTCAGTGCCGGGTCTTTGTAGTAGTCGGGGTTTTCCGGCTCCTGCTCGGCGTTGAGGTGGTACAGCGAGCCGAAGAACTCGTCGAAGCCGTGCATGGTGGGCAGTGTCTCGTCCGCGTCGCCGAGATGATTCTTGCCGAACTGGGCGGTCATGTAGCCTTGCGCCTTGAGGAGTTGGGCTATCGTGACATCCCGCGCCTGCAAGCCTTCCTTTGCGCCCGGCAGGCCAACCTTGAGCAGGCCGGTCCTAAAGCCCGTCTGGCCGGTGATGAAGGCCCCGCGGCCGGCGGTGCAACTCTGCTGGCCGTACCAGTCGGTGAACATCGCGCCTTCTTTGGCGATGCGGTCAATATTGGGGGTCTTGTAGCCCATCATGCCGTGGTTGTAGGTGCTGGCATTCCAGTAGCCGATGTCGTCTCCCCAGATGATGAGGATATTGGGTTTTCGCCCTGGGCTTGTCGAAGGCTTGTCCGCCGCCTGGCTCGTAGCGATGCTACTGAAAAGCATCAGGCCCGCCACCCACAGCGAGAAGCCATAGGCGAAGAGTTTGTATTTCGGTTTCATGTGTCTTGTCCTTATCTTTAGGTTGGTTGGGTTCATGGGTTGCTTGGTGTGGGCCGCTTCTGCGCCTGCCATCCGCGTTGCAATCATCAAGCTTCGTCTGCGAGTCGATTACATATTTGTCCTCCTTTCAGTTTTTTCTGGTTCCGACACTCCAATGTATGCCAACCAATTCGAATCCAAGGAACTAGTTTGGTTTTGATGCCTTGCGATTTAATCGGTGGCACGTTCGTCTTAATCATTAGCCGTAATGATATTTGCACGAAACAATGATAATCACATCATCTGTCACTTTATACACTAACCGGTGTTCCTCATTGATGCGGCGAGACCAATACCCTTTTAAACCGTGCTTCAGCGGCTCCGGCTCCCCGATTCCAGTGAACGGCTGCCGCAAAGTGTCGATAATTAAATCGACCACTCTGCTATGCAACTTCTTGTCGATAGTCGCCCACTCCGCAAAATCCTTAAAAGCCGCTGGTTCAAAAGCAACCAGTCTCATTGCCAATCCGCAAGGTCAACGGTGACTAAGGCATTTCCCGCTTCCACATTGGCGATAGATGCTAATAAACGCTCACGGTTGGCGGGCGAGCGCAACAGGTAAGCTGTTTCATCTTCTGAGCTTTGCTCGGCTTCGCAGACCGAAATTTCGATGACTTTGTGCTGGAATTGCGCCTTGAGGCTTTCTAGAAAACGGCTGTCTAGCTCGTCAGCGTTGATTTTATATAAGGTGTACATAGGATATCCTGTTAAAAAGGTAGTCTCGTAATGTTTGCGACTGCTTTAATCGTTGCTCAACAAGGCTGATAGGATGTGCCGACGAAGGATGCGCATCGTTCGCGGTTAATGCGCTTCGTACCTCAGCGCATCCTAAGTGCTGGAACAGGCTTTTCCGGCCTATCTGGCTTTTTCCACCAACTGCCCATCAACAAACTTATGCAAGATGCTAGATACCAAGGCTTGGTATGGAATGCCTTCCTGCAATGCCCGTACCTGCAATGAACGAAGGTCGCGGGAGGATAGGCGCACATTGATGCGGACATCTTGCTTTAATGTGGCATCAGCAATCGCCTTATGCCGTTCGATGTCCTGCGTGGCATTGGCTGATCGCTTCAGTGCGCCTTTTTCAAAAGCTTCTAGGATTTCAACCTCTTCGGAATCAAGCGGGTTCATGGATGCCTCATGAATAGTGTTTGGTGGCTTTGCGGCTGGGAATAATGGTTTTCATGAAAATCTCATCTTCGCTCTCAATGAAAGGCACAAGATACTTTGGGAGATAATCCCCTGAGCAGTTCTTCACCAAGATGGACTTGCGCCGCTAGATGCGAACCCTCAGGCACTTGCGCTATTCTTTCCCTATCCCGATCGGGCGTCACATCGATATGGCTGTCTTCACGGTCATAAACTGTCTGACCACGCACTTTTGGACTCGGTGGCCCTAAGTCACTAATCACAGCACCTATACCCACATAAGGCTCTAAGGCGAACAAGCCATTGCATTCCGCTAGAGGGGCATGAGTGACATCGGGAAAGACAAAGCCATTGTGCCCATAGGTGGCGACGACAAACAGCCGCTCGCGCAGTTGGGGAATGCCAAAATCCGCCGCCATGATAATCCGCCACTTCGGTACATAGCCGATGGCTTCAAGTTTCATCAAAAAACTTTCAAAAACTTCGCCGCGCCGGTTATTGACTCCCTTTGCCGAAAGCAGCCCTTTGACTTGCTCAAGCAGAATGACTTTTGGTTGTAGCTGTTTGGCGAAACGGATTATTTCAAACAACAAGGGGCCGCGTTCATCGTCCAAGCCAAGCTGTTTTCCCGCCAAAGAAAAAGACTGGCAAGGTGGCCCGCCAAACAGCAAATTTAATTCTCCTTGGTGAATGCGGAACTCTGTCGAAAACTCGGCTGGGTCTAGGGTTTTGATATCGGCTTGGATAACTTTTGTGTGCATATTTTCCCGCTCGACCGCCGCCCGAAGCGTCGCGCAGCAATGCTCATCGTGTTCGATTTCGGCGAGAATTTCAAAACCGGCTTGGCGGACTCCTATGTCCATGCCGCCAGCACCAGAGAATAGAGAAAGTGACTTCATTCGGCTCATTGACCCACCGTCGCCCACTGGCTGCGCAGTTGATTAAGCTCCACCGCCCCCGGCATACGCTTCAAACCGGCATCGACCACTGCCCGCGCTTCGCGGTTGCGTCCGGTGCTGTCCAGCGCGACGGCATAGACATAGATGAACCGAGCATTGTCCGGGGCCAGTTCCGCCGCCCGCTTCAGCGAAGTTAATGCAGCCGGCAGATTTTTCTGCCGCACCAAAAAAAGCCCCAAGCTATGGTGCAAAGCCGCCGATTGGGGTTGGTGGGTCAACCCTTCCCGCAATATACTTTCGCCCTCGGCTTCGTGATTGGTCTGCCGGTAGAAATCGGCGAGATTGGCATAGGCGGGCACCCAGTCCGGGTTGAGTGCCAGCGCCTCCCGGTAGGCCGCTTCCGCCTGCCTAGGTTCGCCTCTGGCCGCGTGGAAGTTGCCTAAATTGACTTGGGCACCCGGCTCGTCGGCATTCAAGTGTTGCGAGGCGAGATACTCGTCGGTTGCCTTGTTGAAATCCGCCCGTTCATCGGCTGGGACTTTATCGGCGGGCATCCCGGCCAGAGCACCCGCCGCCAGTGCCCGCACACCGCGCACTGGATCGCGTAGCAAGGCGTGGGCGGCCTGCCAGCGTTGCGCGGGCGGCAGCTGTGCCAAGGCTTCGACGGCGGCGACGCGGACCAGTGGGTCCGCATCAAACAAGGCATCGACCAGGGTAGGCAGCGTATTGGCGCTTAGGCGATGGCCTAACTCGGCCGCCGCCGTCGCCCTCGCGATGGCTGGCTGGTCTTGCCCACCGAGCAAGGCCACCAACTCTGCCTCGGCATCAACGGCATCCGTTCTGGCCCCATGCAGGGTTTCGGCATAATTTTGGTAGCCTTGCGGGTCGTGGCCGACCCATTGCCGGATTTTAGCCGCCGCCCAACTGGCCGGTTTGTCGGCATGGCAGCCGGTGCAGGCATTGGGGGTGCCGAGTTTGGCCGACAAGTCCGGGCGCGGAATGCGGAAGCTGTGGTCGCGGCGGGGATCGACCACCATGAAATTCTTCACCGGCATGTGGCAGTCCACGCAGTTGGCGCCGGCAGAACGTAGCCTGTGGAAGTGATGCTTGTCGCTGTCGTATTTGCCCGCCGCGTGGCATTGTAGGCAAACGCCATTGCCCGGCACGCGTAATTTCAGGCTATGCGGCTCATGGCAGTCGCTGCACGTCACCCCGGCTTTGACCATCTTGCTTTGCAAAATCGAGCCATATTCGTAGACTTCGCCGTCAATCTGGCCGTCGGCGTGGTACAGCGTCGGTTGCAATAGCGAGGGCAGATGGGTTTCCAGCAAGGGCTGGCCATAGCGGTAGTCGGCGAACAATTGGGCGCGGCGGGCATGGCAGCGGGCGCAGGTTTCGATTTCTTTTGCCGTGCCACGCGGCGCAGTGCGCCGGGCATTGCCGGTTGCCGGGGCTATGGGCCATTCAACCCCTTTGCGCTCGTCCAGCAAGAAGGCCAAGCCTTTGGTGTCTGCATTGGGTAGGGCGGGCTTCAGCCCGCTATGGCCGACTGAAGTCGGCCCTACCTTTTTCGTATCAGCCCAAGCCACATGCCGGGAGCCGGGGCCGTGGCAGGCTTCGCAAGCCACGTTGATTTCGGACCAAGTGGTTTTATAGGTGTGCGTGGCTGGGTCGTAATTCTTTTGCAAATTGGTCGAATGGCATTCAGCGCACATGTAGTTCCAGTTTTGCGACAGCTTCGTCCAATGTAATTCGTCGGTGTAGTCGATGTGTTCTTTAGGGTACAAATGAAACCAGCGCTGCCCGCCCTGCTCCTTGGGACGGCTATCCCAAGCGATGGACAGGGCCTGTAGCCTGCCGCCTTGGAGTTCAAGCAAGTATTGCTGAAGCGGCCTGATGCCAAACGTGTATTTGACCTCGAAGTCGGCGAGTTTGCCGTCCGGCCCGTCGGTGTTCACGATAAATTTGCCGTCGCGGCGGAAGAAGCGGGATGCTACGCCGTCTTTCTTAAACACGGTGTCGTTGAAATCCCCCAACACGGTCTGTGCGTTAGCCTCTTGCATGGCCAGGTCATGGTAGGAACCTTGCCACAGCCTATCCTGCTCGGCATGGCAGCCCGCGCAAACCGCCCTGCCGACAAACTGCGGCGGGGGCGGGGTGGGTTCCGGCTTGGGCAGGACTGCCGTGGCAGCCGGGGCCGAAGCCGCTTGCCACGGCAGCGTCCACCACAGGACGGCGGCACCCGCCACGATGAGCGCGAACACCAGCACTAGCGCCATTCGGGTTAGCTGATTCGCCTCTGTTGGAGGAGGGGTAGTCTTGTTAATATTGGGCTTCCTTATACAGCGTTCTCAATATCAAAGAGTTACTTGATAGTGGATAGGACAGCGCAGATTATTCGGTTAACCTGTAAGGTTAACTGAATATCCTTTATTAGGGTATTTTAAAGATGAAAACGCTGTCCACAAGCTAGCTCTCCTCCTCAAACCGCTATGCTGAACGATAAGCAACGCCCCAAAATGTTTACCCCCTTTTTCTTTAAAACCCTGGCGGGGTCTTATCCCACCGATATCCTTTGACGGCCAAGTCGTAGCCCGTCTGGAACAATTTGCGCATGTATGCACTGTCGAAGTCTTCCTTGTGCGGCGCATTGAAGCTCTTCGGGATGTAGGCAAGGTTGTAGTCTATGCCATCCCGCTGGGCAGTGGTGTAGATTTTGTACAGATCACCGACACCCTGGGTCTGGATCAGCGAAGAAATGGCTCGTCCGGCGATGCTGAACGTCTGCCGCTGCACTTCCGCCCAATCTGAATCGAGGCGGGCGTTGCGGACCACGTAAAGATGCCGTTCACGGACGATGCCCTGCCCCTTGGCCCGCTCCGCCAATTTCAGGGAAGGTGGATAGACGAACACTTGGGCCATAGCTCCGCCATCCACATGCATTTCCTGGTAGCGCTGGCCGTTCACCTCCACATCAATCATGGCAGGCGGGAAGGCCCCCGGAATCGCCGCCGAGGCCAACATGATTTTGTGGAAGATTTTCAGCGCCTCCGGGTGGCCGCTGGCGGCGATTTTGGTCATGTTCCAGATCACCGCCTGACGGGCATCCAAGTTGGTCGTCGCCATCAACAGCAAACGGCCTTTCGCATACTCCTCGGCGATTTCCTTCAACATGTCGGCCGTGACGTATTTCGCCACCAACCTACCCAAAGGGGCGTTGTCGGCCATGGCATCGTCAAACACCGCCGCGTGAAATGCCCGCGCTTCCAAGATATCTTTGGGCGTGGTTTCGGTGTAGACTGCCCGCAGCGCCGTATCGTACTTGGGTCCGAGGAAGGCGAACGGAGCAAGCAGTGCGCCTGTGCTGATGCCGGTGACTAGCTTGAATTCTGGCCGAGTACCGGATGCCGTCCAGCCGCACAGCAGGCCCGCACCGAAAGCCCCGTCGTCTCCACCTCCAGACAGGGCCAGGAAATTGGCGGCAGGCAGCGTGTCAACACCCTGCGTGGCGAGATAAGCCCGTTCCTTGTGGATGTTGTCCATGGCTTCCTGGGTGATTTCCGGCATTTCGGCCTGTACCACATAGCGTACCCCCGGCAAGCCGACGACCTCGGCCTTTGCGGATAAGGTCTGCGGCACGGCAGGTTGGCGGGTGGGCACGGAGCAGGCGGATAGGCCGATGGTCAAGGCGATCAAAAGCCAGCGCACGGACTGCTGTAAAGTGTAATGATGGTTCATGTAAAGTCTCGGCATTTTAGAAGGGTCTTAACGTGTACGGGGTCGGATCGGTGACTAACTCGCCGGGCTTGCGGTTGGCGATCTGCACGAACTGCTTCGCCCAACGGTCCATGATGCCCTTGGCGGGGCCGTACCAAGTCAAACGGGTCAGGTCGAGTGGGCCGGCATCTTGCATATCGCGGTCGGCAAAGGTGGCGACCACTTCGCCAGTGGCAAGATCGCGCAAACGCCCTTCAAAGGCCGCCCGGCGTTGGTTGACGGCACCTGCCGCTATGCCCGTGCCGATTGGGCCGGTCCAGGCGAGGGCGTGCAGCACCGGCTGCGAGGGGTCGATCTCGATCAGAGCTAGTTCCAGGCGCAAAGCCGGTTGTTGATGCTGTGAGGGATGGTCGATGACTTGGAAACGATGCTTGGGATCGTTCTTGAAATCCTCCACCACTTGGTGGTGGAAATAGCGGGCCAGTTCTGCGATGTCTTTTTTGACGTTGCCTATCCAATTGGCCGAACTCGTTTTGTGCAGCCAGTCCATTTCCATCATGTACGCTCCTTGCAGTCTAGCTGTGCCGGTCACATAACAAAGCCGAATGCGGCAAGCCAAGCTCCTTGGGCAAGCCAATCATATAGACCAAACCGATGGCGAGGTCGCCTAGCCCCAGTGGTACGGCAATCAGCCCGAGGTCGCCAAATAGACCGGCAGGGATAAGCAGCAGTGCGGCGATGAAGCGCAACAGCGATTCCCAGTAGACTAAGGAAGCCCGCTGGCGAAGCTCACGCGATGCCAAGATCAGCGCCACGCTGGTAAAACCGAGAAAACCGGCGACTAGCCAGCCCCAAACCGGGGAGCAAATGTTCAGTCCCAGCCCTTGGTACAACGGCGGAAAAAGCAAGAACAGAGCCAGCCCTGCATTGTAAACACCTGACCAATAAACGAATGGGCGCATGGAAAACGGCATGTTGGAGTTACCTTTGGAGTGAGTAAGTAAGGCCGGAATAAGCCAGCCTTGGCAGACGTTTGTTGCGTAAGTTCTAAGTGGTTTGGCGCTTAGGCTTCAACTCAGCCTTGTATGATACAGAAAAAACACTGCTACGCTAGTTTCGGACGAAATAATTCGCCATTTCACCCAATCGGGCCACCGCCAAGCGGTTGACTTCCTCGGGCGATTTGCCGGAAAGCAGACTGAGCGCCTGTTCCACCGAAGTGACTGCGTAAATTGCAAATTGAGCACGGCTGACCGCATCCACCACCTGCGAATCCAGCATGAGGTTGCTTACATTCGCCTTAGGGATGACAACGCCCTGCCTCCCGGTCAGCTTGCGCGCATCGCAAAGCTGGAAAAACCCCTCGATCTTCTCATTGACCCCGCCCACTGCCTGCACTTCGCCATATTGGTTGATGGAGCCGGTGACCGCCAAGTCTTGCCGGATGGGCACGCCGGTGAGAGCGGAAATCAGCGCGAGGAGTTCCGCCAATGCCGCGCTGTCGCCGTCCACATAGCCGTAGGATTGCTCCAGTGCGACAGTGGCCGAGATGGCCAAAGGAAAATCCCGTGCATACTGATGGGCTAGATACCCGGAAAGGATCATCACTCCTTTGGAATGGATGGCCTGGCCAAGTTGGACTTCCCTTTCGATGTCCACAACCCCGCGCTTACCCGGCGAAACCGTCGAGGTGAAGCGGGCAGGCATACCGAAGTGGCTGCCGCCCACCTCCATCACAGTGAGTCCATTGACCCTGCCTACCGCCTCGCCGTCCGTCCCTATGAGTATGGTCCCCTCCAGCATTTCCTCCAACAAACGACGGCTGACTCGGCCTAGGCGTTGGTCCTTGCCGTCCAACACGGCAACGACATGCCTCTCCTCAATGTGGGAAAAGCCTTCCTGCCGGCGGATGAGATCCGACTCCGCCGTCAGATCGAGAATGTCGCCTATACGGGCCGAAAGCCGCCGCTGGTGCTCGGCCAAACGCCCGCTATACTCCACCAATCGAGCGGCGGCACTGGCGCTTAACGGCGCAAAGCCGGCCGTCGCGGCGTAAGCTTTGACCAGCCCGATCAACTGGGCAATGGTCTCGGCATTGCGTGCAAGATGGTCGTCAAAGTCCGCCAAAACCCGGAACAATTCGTTGAATTCGTCATCCATCTCTTGCAGAAAGTAATACAGGTCGCGGCTACCGATCAACACGACCTTCAACGACATCGGGATAGGCTGCGGACTGAGGCTCAAGGCGGTGGGTGAAGACTGGTCCGACAGGGGCGGGTCGATCAGGATCAGTCGGTTTTTCAGCGCCCGTTTCAAAGCCGGCCATACATGGGGTTCATCAGCCAGCTTATCGGCTTCAAGGATAAGATAACCGCCGTTGGCCTGATGCAAGGCCCCAGGGCAAATCAACCGGTAATGGGTGCTCAACAAACCTTGTTCGACAAGGTACTCGACTTTTCCAAACAAATTTTGATAGGTCGGGTTGGCTTCAAAAACGACGGGGGCGCCGCCGCCTTCGGGGTGGGAAACCATCAGCCTGGGCGTGTAGCGTTGCATCCACTGGAGCCGGGGGTTTTGCTCTGAAGGCTCTGCTTGGCTATCGTCCAAGGGCTGTTCCGTATATTTCCCCAGCAAGTCTGCCCGCATGGCTTCCAGAAAGTCCAGCACCCCCCGGTGCTCTGCAAATTTTGTGGCCAACGGGGCCAGCAGGGGGCCGATGGCCTGGTCTATCGTCTTTTGATTGAGTTGGCGCAAGCACTCGCTGGTTTCCCTCCGCCACTGCGGCAACTCGGCTAGCGTCTCTGCCAAATAATCCTGCAGTATCAGGCTTTGCCGATTGAAAGCCTCTTTGTCCGGCTCGGCGAAGGCTGCGAAGTCCTCATCGCTAACGGCCTTGCCATCTAAAATGGGCACGAAAGAGATGGCTTCACCGTCGCGAAACAAGGCGATACCCTGCTGGCGTGCCTGACGCTCGACGTTATTGATGGCTTGGCTGTAACGGTCAGTAAATTCTCGTTCGAGTTGGGCCTTGCCGCGTTGGTAGGCCGGGTTTTCAAACGCGGCGGGAAAACTTGCGAACAGACTATCAACCAGTTTGTCCATTGCCGCCATGAATTCCCTGCCCTTTCCCGTCGGCAGGGCCAGAGCAACAGGTTCCCTAGGTTCGGCAAAATTATTCAGGTAAAGCCAGTCTGTGGGCGTTTCTTCCCGTTTCGCCGCATCTTCCAGATATTGCCGCGCCAGTGAAAGCCGCCCTGTACCCGGCTCACCGGAGACAAAAATATTGTAGCCGGGGCGGTCCATGGCAATGCCAAAGGCAATGGCATCTCTTGCCCCTTGTTGTCCAATCACACCCCGGAAAAGCTTGATGTCAGGCTCCGCTGATGCGTCGCAGGGTATTGAGGCTGGATCGATGCGAACCGATAATTGCTCGGCGGGCAAAGGCGAAAGATGTTCGCTGGAAGTCATTAATATTCCTGGGTTTTTTATTATGATGGAGGAACTACAGCGTTTTCAACGGCAAACGCCTACTTACATTACTGATGTTAAGCAGTCATCGCTGGAGGATGGCAACTTGTGGAGTGCGGCGACTCGTCGCCGCTGGACGCAAAAGGCGGCGACTCGTCGCCGCACTCCACAACATCCGGGCTACAGCCTACACGGTTGCGTAACATCAGTTACATTAAACTTGCGCATTCGCGAATACATTCATTTTGTGGACAAAGCAAAAGTAACTTTATTTCCGCAGAGGCCTAAAACCCGTCCGAACAATCACAATTCGCCAAAAAAATTAGCAATAATCACGCCATATTTAATCACCATCCACATCGCCGGAGTTTGCCATAGATGTGCCCGCGCTGGACTCGGCTAGTATGAGTTTGTTATATTCAATGGCATGAAACGTCTAAAAAACTCCCCTGCGCTTGTTTATTTCAGGCATACGCGCCATGAAGCGGATGCCGCCTGATGGCGAGTTGGTCAAACTGCGAATTTTGTCAAGCACTCATCTGGCCCGAGCCTTTGCCCACGGTTAGAGCATACCCCATACAGAGCAAGCACCATTAACTTTTCCTTAACAACCCATTTTTTTCACTAAATCCTTCCTAGGAGAAAGCATATGACGATTAAAGTCGCAATCAATGGTTACGGACGAATTGGCCGCAATATTCTGCGTTCCGTTTACGAATATGGCCATGAGGATATCAAGATTGTTGCCATCAACGACTTGGGCGATGCCAAAATCAACGCTCATCTGACCCGGCATGACACGGTGCATGGTCATTTCAAAGGCACGGTGGAAATCGTAGACGGCGATCTGGTAATCAATGGCGACCGCATCAAGGTGTTGACCGAGCGCGACCCTTCCAAGCTGCCTTGGGGCGAATTGGGTGTCGATGTCGTACTGGAGTGTACCGGCATTTTCCGCACCAAGGCCAAGTGCCAGCCCCATATCGACGCTGGTGCGAAGAAAGTCATCATCTCCGCCCCCGCCGACAAGAATGAAGCCGATGCCACTATCGTTTTTGGCGTCAATGACAACGTCCTTAAAGCCACGGACACCGTCATCTCCAACGCGTCTTGCACCACCAACTGCCTGGCACCGATGGTAAAGCCATTGAACGACGCATTGGGCCTCGTTTCCGGCTTGATGACCACAATTCACGCCTACACCAACGATCAGGTATTGACCGACGTTTACCACTCAGACCTGTACCGCGCCCGCGCCGCCGCGTTGAATATGATTCCGACCAAGACCGGCGCTGCCAGTGCTGTGGGCCTGGTACTTCCAGAACTGAACGGCAAGTTGTCTGGCTTCGCCATTCGCGTTCCTACCCCTAATGTTTCGGTGGTCGATTTGACCTTCGTCGCCGCCCGCGACACCACCAAAGAAGAAGTGAATGCGATCCTGAAAGAGGCTTCCGAAGGCGCATTGAAGGGAATTCTCGGGTATAATGTCGACCCGTTAGTTTCCAGCGACTTCAACCACACCACCACTTCCTCAAACTTTGACTCCACACAGACGACGGTCATAGGCGGAAATTTGGTGAAGGTACTGTCTTGGTATGACAACGAATGGGGCTTCTCCAACCGCATGTTGGATACCACCCGCGCACTTATCAATGCGAAATAAATAACAACAATGAGCAAGCAGGCAATCCGTCGAACCAAAATTATCGCCACCTTGGGGCCGGCTTCAGAATCCCCTGAGGTTTTGGAGAAAATCATCCGCGCCGGAACGGATGTGGTCAGGCTTAACTTTTCCCACGGCACCGCCGATGAACATCGGGCGAGAGCGGATCTGGTCCGTAGCATTGCAAACCGCCTTAATCGCCATGTGGCGGTTCTGGCTGATTTGCAGGGGCCGAAGATTCGAATCGCCCGCTTCAAAGACAAGCGCAAGATACAATTGGTGCAAGGACAAGACTTTGACTTAGACATCGACTGGCCCGCCAATGAAGGCGACGAAACCCAGGTGGGCTGTTGTTACGAGGACTTGCCCAGAGATGTCAAGGCGGGGGATATCCTGCTGCTCAACGATGGACTGATTGAAATGAAGGTCAAGGAAGTGGTGGGCAGGCGGGTCAAGTGCATCGTCACTATCCCGGGCGTGCTGTCCGATCACAAGGGCATCAACAAGTTGGGCGGCGGGCTTTCGGCACCGGCGCTCACCGACAAGGATCGCGAGGATCTGCTCACCGCGGTAAGCATAGGCGCGGATTACTTGGCGATTTCCTTCCCGCGCTCAAAGGAAGATATCTTGGAGGCGCGTGAGTTGTTGCACCAGGCAGGTAGCGACATGGGTATAGTCTCCAAGATTGAGCGCGCCGAGGCCATTCTGGATGGCGTGATCGAAGGCATCATTGATGCCTCCGATGCCATCATGGTGGCGCGGGGTGATTTGGGCGTGGAAATCGGCGATGCCCAACTGCCTCACGAACAAAAGCGCCTGATCCGTCTGGCGCGTATGCATAACAAGGTAGTGATCACGGCGACCCAGATGATGGAATCCATGATCGAGAACCCCCAGCCCACACGGGCCGAGGTCTCCGACGTGGCCAATGCCGTCATTGACGGTACCGACGCGGTGATGCTGTCCGCCGAAACGGCCGCCGGGAAATTCCCGGACCGCGCCGTAGGGGCGATGGCTAGAGTCTGCCTGGAAGCGGAGAAGTACCCGAGAATGCGGCAGAAGGACCACCGCATGTCCGAAGAGTTCGAGAAGATTGACGAGGCCATTGCCATGTCGGCGATGTACATCGCCAACCGGCTGGAAGTCAGGGCCATAGGCGCATTGACTGAAACCGGATCGACCCCCTTGTGGATGTCGCGCATCAGTTCGGGCATCCCCATCTTTGCTCTGACCGACCATGAGAAAACCTGCCGGAAGGTAGTCCTCTACCGGGGTGTTTACCCTATATTTTTCAACGAAAAGGGGATTTCCGACCACGCGGTGCTGAACCGCGCCATCGTCGAGGAATTCCTGCGGCGCAAATTGGTATCCGAGGATGACATGGTCATTCTGACCAAGGGCGACCTGACCGGGCGCACCGGCGGCACCAACGCGCTGAAAATTGCCCGCGTCGGTGACGTGCTCGTCGCCGCGCCGCCAACCACGGTGTAACAGCACTTTTCACAACGGAGAACAAGAATCATGAACGGCGTATCACTGATTCAGTTTCTCATCCATGAGCAGCGTAAAACCCCCCTGGCAAAAGGGGGGTTTACCCTGTTGCTGAACGACATTGCCAGTGCCTGCAAAGCAATTTCCCATGCAGTGCACCGAGGGGCTTTGGCCGGCAACTTAGGGCTTGCGGGTTCGGAAAACATCCAAGGCGAGGTGCAAAAGCAACTGGATGTCATCACTAACCAGATTTTCATCAAAGCGCTGGAATGGACCGGGCATGTGGCGGCCTTGGCTTCTGAAGAAAACGATGAAATCATCCAAATTCCATCGGCTTATCCTAAAGGCAAATATCTAGTTTGCTTTGACCCATTGGACGGTTCCTCGAATGTGGACCTCAATATGTCCGTGGGCACCATTTTCTCCATCTTGCGCGCCCCCGAGGGCGTTGCAACCCCTAGCACCGAAGACTTCCTGCAAGCCGGCGTCAATCAGGTGTGCGCGGGCTTCTGCATCTACGGCCCTAGCACCATAATGGTGCTGACCACCGGCAATGGCGTCAACGGCTTTACCTTGGACGGCGACATTGGCGAATTCATCCTCACCCACCCCAATCTGCGCATTCCGCCGGATACCGCCGAATTTGCCATCAACATGTCGAACCAGCGTTTCTGGGAAGAGCCAGTGCGCCGCTATGTCAACGAGTGCGTCAAGGGCGTGGACGGCGGGCGGGAAAAGAACTTCAACATGCGCTGGATTGCCGCGATGGTCGCCGAGGTTTACCGCATCCTGACCCGTGGTGGCATTTTCATGTATCCTTACGATACCAAAGACCCCGGCAAGGAAGGCAAACTGCGGCTGATGTATGAAGCCAACCCGATGAGCTTCATCATCGAACAAGCCGGCGGGGCCAGTTCCACCGGGCGTCAGCGCATCCTCCACATCCCCCCTAAAAGCATACACCAGCGTGTGCCGGTGATTCTAGGTTCGAAGAACGAAGTCGAGCGGATCGTAAATTATCACCGGTAGCGCGGCAATGCGGCGACAAGTCGCCGCACTCATGCATGAACTGAATGATGACCAAGGCCATTTTTGTTTAGCGATTAGCAAAAATCATAGCCCAACTACAGCATTTTCAACATCAAAGAGTTACTTGGTAGTGGGTATGATAGCGCAGGTTATTCGGTTAACCTGAAGGGTTAACCGAATGTCTGTTTTAGGTATATTTTAAGATGAAAATGCTGTACAT